>JBFKAE010000013.1:0-34482 GCA_041621755.1 Sphingomonadaceae bacterium
AGGCAGCGTGCATCCGTTTCAACGGCAACAACCTCTGCGCCAGCCCGCAGCAAAGCACGGGTGAGACCGCCGGGGCCGGGGCCGACTTCATAAACCAGCGTACCGGAAAGGTCGCCGGGTACGCGCACAATCTTGTCGAGGAGGTTCGGGTCGAGCAGAAAATTCTGTCCCAGCGCCTTTTTCGCAGACAGGCCATGCCGCGCGATGGTGTCCTTGAGGCTTGGCAGATTTGATAAGGTGTTAGTCAAGCGACTTGCGGTATTTTGCGCAGTCATATGCGGTTTTAATCGCGGCAGCCATCGCGCGTGGGTCAGCCATATCTTGTCCGGCAATATTGAAGGCTGTGCCATGGTCGGGCGAGGTGCGGACAATGGGAAGCCCGAGCGTGACGTTGACGCCTTCATGGAAATGTAGTGTTTTTAATGGGATAAGTGCCTGATCATGATACATGCAGACCGCAACATCATAGGTCATCCGCGCGGCTTCATGGAACATCGCATCGGCCGGAAGCGGGCCAAAGACGTTGATGCCTTCTGCTTGCAGTGCCTCGATCGTCGGGATGATGATGTCGATTTCTTCACGGCCGAGATGACCGGCTTCCCCGGCATGCGGGTTGAGACCAGCAACAGCGATCCGTGGATTTTCTATGCCAAAATTGCGTGTCAGTCCGCGCGCTGTTGCGCAGATGCGCGCGGTCAGCAGCTCGGCGGTAAGACGGGCGGGTACATCGGCAAAAGGTACGTGGATCGTGACAGGTACGGTGCGAAGGCTGGGGCCGACGAGCATCATCGCACTGTTCGCCACTGCAACGCCACAGCGTTCGGCAACGAATTCTGTCTGTCCGGGGTGGGTGAAGCCGATCGCCTGCAACTGCGATTTCGAGACAGGTCCGGTGACGAGCGCGCCTGCGGCACAATTGCGGGCAAGGCCGGTTGCGATTTCAAGCGCATCTAGCGCGCATCTGGCGCCGATGAGTGTCGGGTGGCCGGGTTCGACGATTTCACTATCGGCGACTTCAAGCAGTGGCAATGCGTCGTCAAAACAGCCAGCGGCGGCATCGGGGCCATCTATATGGCGCACAGGCCCCTTCCAGACGCGCTCTATCGCTTGCCGATTACCGACGCCAAAAAACAGCGGCAGTCCAAAATCTTTGCGCTTTTCCCAGCAGCGTCCGATGATCTCGGGGCCAATTCCAGCAGGATCACCAAGCGTTACGGCGATAGGCGCAATCATGATCGTATCAGTTTACCTCGTGCAAACATCATCGGTAATCGACAATCGCATCGCGGCGAAGGTCGCGCAAATATCGGCGGGCTGCCATCGACACGCGGCTTTCTTCAAGCTGTGCATAGAGCTGGTCGAAGGATGGTGCCGTCGATTTCGGGTCTTCACGACCGCAAAGGACTAGGACACGAAGCCCATCGTCGCGAGAACCGAAGGGCGGCGTTGCCTGCCCGATCTGCATTGGTTCCATGATCTGCTGAAGCTGTGGCGGGAGGCTGCCGAGGCGAACCTGATCGTTCGAGACGACCGAACCGCCGAACGTCTCTGCCACACCCTCTGCTCCGCCGCAGCCGCCCATTGCTGCAGTTGCAGTCTGTATCCGCGAGACCAAAGCCTCTGTGGTCTTTTGAGTGGCATTGGAATCGAGAGGTATGGTGATCTGTTTGACGGCCAGAATGGCGTCTGCCGGGTCGGCCGAGAGAATCTGCCGCTTGTCGACAACCGCGATGATGACAACACCGCCGGGAATCTGGATCGGATTGCTGATCTGGCCTTCAGGTAAACTTTCAATGACAGGCTGTAACTGCTCAGAAACTTGAGCAGATTGAACCCAGCCAAGATCGCCGCCGACAGCCGCGGTCGAGGCTTCGGAGAACTGCCGCGCATAGGCGGTGAACGAAGCACCCTTGCGCACCTGTTCAACGATCCGGCTTGCGGTTTCCATCGCCTGGGGCATGAATTCGGGCGCTGCGGCAAGGAAAATTTCGGCAATACGATATTCTTCGGTGCCCTTTGCCGCATTCAGACGCGCGATAAGCGATTGGACTTCGTCATCGCCGACATTGACAAAGGGTTCGACGCGCCGGCGCAGCAGGCGACTCCATGCGAGTTCTGCGTGGATCTGTTGTTTAATTGAATTCGCCGATGTGCCCTGTGTGCTCAGATAATCGGTAAATTGCGGCGGTTCCATGCGGAAATTATTCGCGACCCGTACGAACGCCTGATCGATTTCGGGGTCGGAAATGGTGACCTTATGCTGCGAGGCTTCCTGAATTTGCAGTTTTTCGTCGATGAGGTTGCGAATTACCTGCAGGCGGAGTCTGATTTTCTCGTCACCTTCGATCTGCGACTGATTTGCCGCGAGCACGAGGTTCAATCGTTGCTCGATATCGGTATCGGTAATGACATCGCCATTCACGATCGCCGTCGCCTTGCGCACTGCCGGGTCGACAGGTTGCCCGAGAATGCGGATTTCAGGGTCGGTAAGACCTTCAAGAATAGGTGCATTTTGTGCCGATACCGTTCCGGCAGACACGAAGGCGATACCCGCAAAAACCCAGCGGGCTGCTCCAAACCTGAACCCAAATTTCATCAACATCTCCCCCGTCCGGCCTTAAGAGACCGTCCGTCATCAATCCATATCAGCGCCGCCTAGCATGGCGTGCGCCCAATGTCAGCGGCATTCGCCAACTTCTATACGCCATACATGGCAAAATCACCCTGAACGGCAGCTTAGCGACCAAGGCCCTAGCGACCAAGATTCTTCAGCGAGAGTCGGAGCAGGAAGGTGTTGCCGCGTTCAAAGTCGCGATCGGTTACATAATCGCGTCGCCACGTGATGCCGAGTTCAAAACATTCATCCTGATAGGCAATGCCAACCCGGTGACGGATGAGATCAAAGCCATCGGATGTGTTGAGAGGGTCCTCGGCGCGCGATGTCAAGTCGACGATAACCGAGCCGATGACGGACCAGTAGCGTGCAAAGCTGATGCGTCCGCCGGCGCGAACCTCCTCGCGATCCTGAAGATCCTCGATATTGATGTCGCGGTTGAGTTTGACATAGCCGATCGTTGCATAGGTACGACTGCCGCCAACCGTGACGTCGATTTCATTGCGTCGTAGCGTGAAATCGGCCTTGTCGAGCCGGTAGCGGTGGGTGAAATCGATATTATTGCCAAAACGAACGGTGTTGCGGCCAACAAAGTCGCTGAAGCGTCCAGAGAGGCCTGTGCCATCAGGAAACAGGGCGCCATTGTCTGAAAAGCGGTAGCTTTGGCCAAATTCGCTTTCGATCTGCCAGCGTGGTCGATCGAGTCTCCAACTGCCGCCATAGGTAACGCGCGGACCGCCTTCCCAACGATCAAAACCGGGGAATCGATTGAGATCAAAAAGATTGCTGTCGTCAAGATCAACGGCGCGCGAATCCTCGTTCGGGATATCCTTGTTGTTACCCGTCGGGGAAACCGAAAATTGTACATGTGGCGTGAGTGTCTGGATGCCGCCGAGCGCGGGTCCGGCAAGGGGCCATTCGACGTCGATTGCAGCGGCAGGCAGGAACCGCGCCGCCCAGCCGTCGGGCGCTGCATAATTTACAAATTCGGCAAGCGCGCTGTCGCTGGTGTGATAGACGTCGCCGCGCAGCAAGCCGGTCGCCGTCACCCGCTGGCCAAGGCCGGTAAAGACCGAGCGCGTCCATTCGGCCGATGCCGATGCACGCTGAGTGTCCATGCCGTCGGTGCGGGCGATTGCCGCGCTGTTTGCGCGTAGCGCCAGCCGACCGCCAAGCCCGGGCGTATCAAGCGCGCGCCGGTAATCGATGAGCGGGAGCGCGATCGGGCTTTGGCCACTGGTATCGGTCCGTCGCAGCCCTTGAAATGCCCAGCCTTCAATGGCGAAATAGCTGTCGCCTGCTTGCCGTTCGAGGCTGTAGAAATTGCGCAGCGTGTCGTCGCGTGACACGTCATAGCGGCGTAGGAACGTATCGTCGGTGGTCAACCGAACGCCAAATGTCGAACGCCAGTTCGGATCGTGTTGCAGTCGCCCGTTGCCATAGAAATAACCGCGGATCTTCCGATTGGGAACGCCGATATCCGGAAGCTGGGGATTTGGAAAATCAAGTTCGGATGAATAGGTAACCAGTCCGCCAAAGCGAATTGGTCCATCCGCCAGTTGATGTCGATATTCGGCGCCGAGCGCCGGATTGACGCTGGTATAGAATGTTGGCGTCAGCGTCAGGTCGTTGCGCTGGGAAAAGCTGAGTAAATAAGGCAGCTCGATAGCAAGCCCCAGCGATCGGTCGATTCTGAGGCTGGGAATGAGAATGCCACTTGCATTATGGCCGGGGCCATCGGGGTGTGAAAGGCTTGGCAGGAACAGGATCGGCACGCCCAGCACTTCAAGCCGTGCATTTTTGTAATAAACCCGGGATCGTTCGGGATCGTGGCGGACCTTGAGGGCCTTTACCTGCCAGAGCGGTTCTTTCGGGCAGCCATCCTTGCCGATAATATCGCAGGGTGTGTAAACGGCGCGTCCAAGTTCCGATACACCTTCGACGCGTTTTCCGCCGCTTGCCGCGAGCCGCCCGCCATCCTGCAGAACCAGCAAAAAACCTTCGATTACGCCATCGCGCAGCGATTCGTTGAGCTGCATGCTTTGGCCGAAAGCCTGATTGCCGCTGGGATCGATAACCTGAATATTGCCATGCGCTTCAACAGCGCCGCTGATCTGGTTGTAGCTGACCTGATCTGCGACGAGACGGTATCCATCGCGCGTGACGACGACATTGCCGCTTGCTGTGACGATTTTGGTTTCATCGTCATAATCCATTGTATCAGAAGCAAATTCAATGGCATCGCCCGGCTGCAATATATCCGGCGTTGCGCTGTCCTGCGCCACGGCGGGCAGCGCGAAGCAGGCCGCAAGTGCCGTCGAAACAAAAAGAGCGGTGAGACGTAAAGACAACAAGGAATGCTCCGAACGCGGGATGCTGTCTTCATAACCATGCCGTGTGGCAAGCCGCAAGCGGCGTTCGTGGGGCACCGCCAATTGCAGGTCGTCCGTATCGCCGCTAGAAGCGCGGTTGATCCCTTCATGGCCCCAGCGGTCAATCAGAAAGTCAAGGAGCCGCATGCATGCGCATCGAGTTTGGAAATGCCTCGCCCCAGCCGGATACCGCACTCGTGATTTTTGCAGGCAAGGACGCCGTTTTATCAGGTGCTGCGCAGACCATCGACACAGCGCTTGGCGGCAAGCTTGCACATGCCGTCAAAGTTACACGGTTTGACGGCGAGGTCGGCCAGAGCATTGAACTTCTGTCCCCATCGGGCAGCGATGCGTCGCGGATTCTCCTTGTCGGTATCGGAAAATCCAGCCTTGCTGACGCGGCGGTATTTGAACGTGCCGGCGGTGCGGTTGCGGCAAAATTGCTGACATCCGGGGAAACCAGCCTGACGGCGGATTTTGGTGGTTTGTCCGATCTTGCGATTGATGTTTCCGATGCAGCGGCGCATTTTGCACTGGGCATGGGGCTGCGTGCCTATCAGTTCGACAAATATCACACCAAAACGCCTGAAAAGCAGAAGCCGACATTGCGGGCGGCCTATATCTCGAACGCGGGTGACACAGCGGCGAGCGGCTATGCAAGATTGCATCCGCTGGTCGAAGCGGTCAGCTTTACGCGCGATCTTGTCAGCGAGCCGGGCAATATCATTTACCCTGAAAGCTTTGTTGAACGCGCGCGGGCGCTTGAGGCGTATGGCGTCGAGATTGAGGTGCTTGACGAAAATGCGATGGCCGAGGCGGGCATGGGCGCATTGCTCGGCGTGTCGCTGGGATCTGAACGTCCGGCGCGATTGTTGGTGATGAAATGGGACGGCACTGGCGGCAGGCAAAAGGCGCCGACGGTACTGGTCGGCAAGGGCGTGACATTCGACAGCGGCGGCATTTCGCTGAAGCCCGGTGCCGGTATGGAAGAAATGAAGTGGGATATGGGCGGCGCGGGTGCGGTCACAGGCGCGATGATGGCGTTGGCGCTGCGCAAAGCCGAAGCGCATGTTGTTGGCGTTTGTGGTCTTGTCGAAAACATGCCCGATGGCAAGGCGATGCGTCCGGGCGACGTGGTGACGAGTATGTCGGGGCAGACTATCGAGATCATCAATACCGACGCAGAAGGTCGGCTTGTGCTTTGCGACGCGATTTATTGGGCGCAAAAGCGCTTCAACCCCGAGGTCATCGTCAATCTTGCCACGTTGACTGGCGCGATGCTCATCAGTCTTGGCCATGAATATGCCGGTGTTTTTACCAATGACGATGAACTTGGTGGCCAGCTTCTTGCCGCGGGCATCTCGTCGGGCGACAAATTGTGGCGCATGCCGCTTGGGCCTGCCTATGACAAGCTGATCGACAGCCAGATTGCCGATATCAAGAATGCCGGGCCACGCGAGGCGGGATCGATTACTGCCGCGCAGTTCCTTCAGCGCTTTGTCAATGACGGGGTCAAATGGGCGCATCTGGACGTTGCGGGCATGGTCTGGTCGAAATCTGCCGGCGCCCTTCACGAGAAGGGTGCGACTGGGTTTGGAGTGCGCCTGCTCGACCGGTTTATCGAGGATACGCTGGAAGGCTAAGGGCCGATGGTGAGCCTTGGCTTTTACCATTGTACGCGGCGCGCGCCGCTCGACGTGTTGCCTGTGCTTGCCGCAAAGGCGCTGGACGCTGGGCATAAGGTCGCGGTGCATGCAAGTGATGCAGCAGCGCTTGATGCGATTGACCAGCATTTGTGGACCTATGACCCCGATAGTTTCCTGCCCCATGGGCGCGAGAATGCCGCTGCGCAGCCCGTCTTGCTGACCGATGGTTTCGAGCCGGAAAACAGAGCCGATCTGCTGATCTGCGTTGGCGGGAAGCTGCCAGGAGATGTCGGGGCGTTCGCCCGTGTGCTGTACCTGTTCGACGGTAGCGAGGAGGCTGCGGTCGAAACGGCGCGCAAGCACTGGCGGGCCTTGTCGGCGCGCGAAGATGTCGAGCCGGTTTACTGGACACAAAGCGAGAATGGCGGCTGGCAGAAAGCCGGGTGAGGGCAAGTGCCTTGCCATTGGGCGGCCATCCCGATATGGAGCCGCGCAAGATATCCTGTCCTTAAAACCATTCCCTACCGGAGACTTTTATCATGGCGCTGCAGCGTACATTTTCGATTATCAAACCCGACGCCACCCGCCGCAACCTGACGGGTGCGGTCACCAAGATGCTGGAAGAAGCAGGCTTGCGCGTCGTGGCGTCCAAGCGCATCCAGATGAACAAGGCGCAGGCCGAAGGTTTTTACGCCGTCCACAAGGAACGCCCGTTTTTCAATGACCTCGTCAGCTTTATGACATCTGGTCCGGTTGTTGTGCAGGTTCTGGAAGGCGAAAATGCCGTACTGAAGAACCGTGAAGTTATGGGCGCAACCAACCCGGCGGATGCAGCCGAGGGAACCATTCGCAAAGCCTTTGCAGAATCGATTGAAGCCAATTCGGTGCATGGGTCGGACAGCGATGAAAATGCTGCGATCGAAATCGCATATTTTTTCAAGCCGGAAGAAATCGTCGGTTAAAGACTCGCGGCGAAGCTGAAGAGCGCAGCGGGGTAAAGCCTGTGTTCTTCAGCGAGCACACGTTCGGCAAGCGTATCTGCCGTATCGTCGGGTAGAATTGGAACCTGCGCCTGTGCAAGCACCGGGCCATCGTCCAGTTCTGCTGTAACGACATGGACGCTGCATCCGGCAATGCCATCGCCAGCGGCGATGGCGCGGGCGTGCGTGTCGAGGCCCTTGTATTTCGGCAATAGCGAGGGGTGGATGTTGATGATCCGGCCCGACCAGCGTTCGACAAATTCGGGGGAGAGCAGGCGCATGTAGCCCGCAAGCGCGATGATATCGACGTTTGCTGCGCGCATTTCGGTATCAATGAGTTCGTCGAAGTCGGCACGGCTCATGCCCTTGTGCGAGTGTGCCCAGGTCGGGATGCCGTTGTCATGAGCGAACTGCAGTCCGGCGGCATCGGGCGCGTTCGATGCGACGAGAACAACTTCATAAGGGCAGTTTTCTATGTCAGAGGCCGCGATGATCGCGGCCATGTTGCTGCCGCGTCCCGAAATCATGATGCCAATGCGGCATTTAGCCGACATGTGTCGCTTCCCAGTCGTTTTCGCTATTCCATGTTCCGGCACGTCCGGTGACGGTGCAGCCGGTTTCGCCGCTGTCGATGCTGCCAATGACATAGGGCGTTTCGCCTGCAGCCTGTAGCGCGGCGATGACGGCGTCAGTGTTACTGGCAGCGACGACGGCGACCATGCCGATGCCGGTGTTGAAGGTCCGTGCCATTTCGCTCGGTTCGACATTGCCCTCGTGCTGCAGCCAGGCAAAAGCGGGTGGCAATATCCATGCGCCCGTATCGATGCGCGCATGGGCGCCTTTTGGAAGAACACGGGGAATATTTTCCAGCAGGCCGCCGCCAGTGATGTGCGCCAGCGCCTTGATGTGACCTGCGCGGATGATGGGGAGCAGGGTCTTTACATAGATTCGCGTTGGTTCGAGCAGCGCTTCGCCAAGGCTGCGCGCAGTGTCGAAGGGGGCGGGGTCGGAGAGTTTATAGCCTTTGTCATCGGCGATACGGCGGACGAGCGAAAAGCCGTTTGAATGAAAACCGGACGAGGCAATGCCGATCAGCACGTCGCCGGGGGCAACGTTGTCGCCGGTCAATTGCTCGCCACGCTCAACAGCGCCGACACAGAAACCTGCAAGATCGTAATCGCCTTTGCCGTACATGCCGGGCATTTCGGCGGTTTCGCCGCCGACAAGCGCACAGCCCGAGATGCGGCAGCCTTCGGCGATGCCTGCAACCACGTTGGCGGCAGTACCCTCGTCCAGCTTGCCGGTGGCGAAGTAGTCGAGGAAGAAAAGCGGTTCCGCGCCCTGCACGATCAGATCATTGACGCACATGGCGACGAGGTCGATGCCGACCGTGTCATGCTTGCCAGAGTCGATGGCGAGTTTCAGCTTGGTGCCGACACCATCGGTCGCGGACACCAGCAATGGGTCCTTGAACCCGGCGGCGCGGGGATCGAAGAACGCGCCGAATCCACCAATCTCGGCGTCTGCGCCGGGGCGTGCAGTGGCCTTGACCAGCGGGCCAATCGATTTGACGAGCGCGTTTCCGGCGGCGATGGAGACGCCAGCTTCGGCGTAGCTATAGGATTTCTTGTCAGACATGCGGCATGGCAATAACGCTGTGCAAAGAAATATTCGACTCCCAAATCACGTGCGCATTGCGCTAGAGGCCGTTAAGTGATGAACACCATGACACTTCGACCGCTTTTCGGGCTTCTGGCCGCTGCGATCCTGTTGATCGTTTTTCCACTCGCCGCGCAGGAGCAGAGCGAGCGGATTGCAAAAACAGATCCCGGTCCAAGTGCAGGGGGCGGCGCGTTTCTGATCGGTGATCTTCGCGTTGATGTGCTTGCCAAAACGCCAGAGGAGGCGCGCATCACAGCATTTCGCGATGCGGCCCGCAGCGCCTGGCCCCAGCTTTGGGCGCGGCTGACGGGTGAACCCGTTGCAAGCGCGCCACAGCTTCCTGACAGTGCCATTGAAAATATGATTGGCGGTGTCGAGGTGCAGAGCGAACGATTCTGGGGTTCGCGTTATATCGCGACGCTCGGCATATTGTTCGACAGTCGCCGTGCGGGTGAGCGCTTGCCGAAAAGCGCACGGATCCTGCATTCACGACCGTTGCTGTTGTTGCCGGTGCTCGTCGATGGCGGCGTCAAGACGATCTATGAAGGTAAATCGCCCTGGCAGCAGGCGTGGGCGCGGTTTGGAACGGATTCAACCCCGATCGATTATATTCGGGCCAAGGGCACGGCAGGCGATGGCGTGCTGTTGACGGGATGGCAAGCCCGCCGCGACAATCGCGCGCTGTGGAGTTCGATCCTCAACAGATATGGCGCCGAGAATCTACTGGTTGCAGAAGCGCATCTCGATCGCAGCTATCCGGGAGGACCGATCAAAGGGCTGTTCCTTGCGCGGCATGGGCCCGATTCCAAAATCCTTGCACGCTTCACCTTGCGTGCGGGCGCGGCAGGCGAGCTTGATGCCATGCTCGACAAAGCGGTGCGGCGAATCGATGCCGCCTATTCAGCAGCGCTGCAAAGCGGAGCGCTTCGCGCAGACAGTACACTTACGCAGCAGATTGCAATCGCTGAAACGTCGGCAGAATTGATTGATTACGGGCAACATTCTGCGGCCGGTAGCGCTTATATCGCCAACGTTGTGACGCCCGATCCCGCGACTTGGGCGGTGTTTGAACGCAGTTTGCGTGCTGTACCCAATATAAGCAGCTTCAGAATTATCACTCTGTCGATAGGCGGTACCTCGCAGGTCTCCCTGATGACCAATTCAGATTTCGACGTCTTGCAATATGCGCTCGATCAGGGCGGACTGCGACTCGAGCAAGGCGAACGTGGATTACGACTGCGGCACCGTATCGCCGGCGAAGCGCCGATCTCCCCGCCGATGCGCCGTGCGGACACGGGTGTGGGCGATTCACCCTCCGAGATTTATGAAGGCGGTCCGAGCGATGAATGAAGTGGAAATCGCGATAACGCGACGACGGGTTTCATGGCGCTGGCTGCTTGTCCTTGCGGTCATAATTTGGTTCACCTACGCGACACGTGGGGTTATCGCACCATTCCTTGCCGGATTGGTGATTGCCTATTTGCTCGACCCGCTCACCACGAAGCTTGAAAGGCGTGGCATTCGGCGGTGGGCATCGACTCTTATAGTGCTAACGATCTTTTTTGGCCTGTTCGCGGGACTTGTTCTTGCGGCAACGCCGCTGTTGATCGCGCAATTGGAGCAACTGGCTCATAACCTTCCGCAAATCATTGAATCTATTAAGCCTTTGTTGGAGAAATTCTTTCTTGAGGCGGGGGATTATGTCGACGTCAGCGCCTTTAGCGGTGATCTCGTCAACAAGGGGGTGAATTGGGTTACAGGCGTTGCGAGCAATGTTCTTGCCGGTGGGCTTAAAGTGTTCAATGTGCTTGCGCTTATCATCATCATGCCGGTCGTCGCTTTTTATACGCTACGCGATTATGACCATCTGACCTCGCGGATCGACCAATGGTGGCCACGGAGATATGCAACGACGATCCGGCAACTGTTGGGCGAAGCCGATGCATCTCTGGCCGGGTTTATTCGCGGGCAGTCGCTGGTTTGTCTGGTGCTGGCGATTTTTTATGCGATCGCATGGAGCCTGACGGGACTCGATTATGCGCTGGTGCTTGGCATGCTTGCGGGTTTGCTTGGCTTCGTGCCCTATATTGGTGTCATTGTTTCGGTCGGTCTCGCGCTGCTCGTCGGTTTTGGGCAATGGGGCTTTGACCCTGCGCATCTTGGGCTTGTGCTGGGCGTGTTTTTTGTTGGCCAGATCATGGAAGGGTCGGTGCTGACGCCGAATTTGATCGGCAATCGCATTGGCCTGCATCCGCTCTGGGTGCTGTTTGCGGTGTTCGCGGGTGGTGAATTGATGGGCATCTTGGGCGTGTTCCTTGCCGTTCCGGTTGCAGCCGTCATCGGTGTTGTTGTGCGTTGGTTGCTGTCTGAATATCTGGTCAGCCCACTTTACGATGAAGACCTTGCGGCCCCGGAAGAACCCGCTGTCGATCCGCAATGAGCCAGATTCCGCTGCCACTCGCCTATCGTTCGGCTGATGGCGAAAGCGATTTTTATATATCTCCCGCAAATGCCGACGCGGTTGCGCAGCTTGACCGCTGGCCTGACTGGCCCCAGCGCACATTGGTGCTGACGGGCCCCGAAGGTGCGGGCAAGAGCCATTTGGTACGGATTTTTGCACGTCGGGTCGGTGCGGAGGTCGAAGTCATTGATCCGGCCGATGCTGGACTTGATGAAGAGGCGGTGTTCCACGCATGGAATGCTGCGCAAGCCGGTGGCAAGGGCTTGCTCTTGGTCGGGCGTCGTCCGTCGGCCAAGTGGGGGATCAAGCTGCCCGATCTCAATTCGCGACTGGCAAGCGCGGCGATTGCTAAGATCGCGGCACCGGATGACGCGCTTTTATGTGAACTTGTCGCAAAACATTTTCGTGATCGCGGGCTGATCGTGTCACCAAACATACTTTCCTATATGATAGCACGTATAGAACGGAGTTTTGCTGGCGCTGCCGAAGCGGTTGCGCGTGTGGATGATGCGGCGATGGCAGAACGCCGGGCGGTGACAATCCCGCTGGTGCGTGCTGTGTTGGATATGGATGCTGTGGAGAATGAAAGTGTCGGCTCCCAAGACGAATGAAACGTTATCTGGCGTTGAACAACAGCGCTATTTCAACCGGGAATTGTCATGGCTGGCCTTTAACGAACGCGTGCTTGAGGAAGCCTGCAACACACGTCATCCACTGCTCGAACGCTTGAGATTCTTGTCGATTTCGGGCGCGAACCTTGATGAATTTTACATGGTGCGCGTCGCCGGATTGCATGGTCAGGTTGAAGAGGGTGTTGAAACCCGTAGTCCTGAAGGTGCAACGCCGCAGCAGCAGTTGACGGCTGTTGTTACCCATGCGGATGCGCTGATGAAGCGTCAGCAGGCTGCGTGGACGTCACTGCGCAGAGAGCTTGCGGATGAAGGCTTTTTCGTTCTCAAGGCGGCCGAGCTTGCCGCCGATGAGAAGCAGTGGCTCGAAACCTATTTCCGTGACGAGATTTTTCCGGTGCTGACGCCGCAGGCGATCGATATGGCGCACCCGTTCCCGTTCATCCCCAATAAGGGGCTGGCGCTGGCGATGGAGTTGAGACGGATAGCGGACGAACGCAAGTTGCTGGCGCTGGTAATGATGCCGCCGCCTTTACCGCGTTTTGTGCGCCTGCCGGGTAGCGAAGCGAGGTATATTGCGCTTGAGGACGTTGTGCGGATCTTTTTTGACGAATTGTTCCCCGATTACCGGATCGAAGGTGACGGCGTGTTCCGCATCATCCGCGACAGCGATATCGAGGTCGAAGAGGAGGCCGAAGATCTGGTGCGCTTTTTCCGCAGTGCCATCAAACGCCGCCGCCGGGGTCAGGTTATTCGGCTCAAGGTCGAAAATTCCATGCCTGCCAATCTGCTCGATATGGTGCAGCAGGCGTTTCACATTCCCGATAGCGATGTCACGAAGGTTGACGGGGTCATTGGTGTTGCCGACCTGGCGCAGCTTGTCGAGGAAGACCGCCCGGATTTGAAATTCGAGCCTTATGTACCGCGCTTTCCAGAACGGATTCGTGAATATGGCGGCGATTGCTTTGCGGCGATCCGGGCAAAGGATATTGTCGTCCATCACCCTTATGAAAGTTTCGATGTTGTTCTGACGTTCCTGCGGCAGGCAGCGGCCGATCCGGATGTCGTCGCGATCAAGCAAACTCTGTATCGCGCGGGCAAGCAGTCGGCGGTGGTCCGTGCGTTGATCGATGCGGCAGAAGCCGGGAAGTCGGTAACGGCGGTTGTCGAGCTAAAGGCTCGCTTTGACGAAGAACAGAATATGATGTGGGCCGCCGCGCTTGAACGCGCAGGCGTGCAGGTCGTCTATGGCTTCATCGAATGGAAGACGCATGCCAAGATTTCGCTGGTCGTGCGGCGCGAGAACGGTGGCTTGCGGACCTATTGTCATCTTGGCACGGGCAATTATCACCCGGTGACAGCGAAGGTTTATACCGACCTCAGTTTCTTTACGGCAGACCCGAAGCTGGGCCGCGATGCGGCGCAGATTTTCAACTATGTCACGAGCTATGTAGAGCCGCGGCGGCTGGAGGCCATGACGATTTCGCCACGCAGTTTGCGGCGGACCTTGTGCGAATTGATCGATACCGAGATCGCAAACGCCAAAGCGGGCAAGCCGTCGGGCATTTGGGCAAAGATGAATTCGCTTGTCGATCAGGAGATGATCGACAAGCTTTACGAGGCCAGCAGCGCCGGTGTGCCGATCGAGCTTATCATTCGCGGCATTTGCTGCCTGCGTCCGGGCGTTCCGGGGCTTTCAGAACATATTCGTGTGCGTTCGATTGTCGGCCGGTTCCTTGAACATAGCCGTATTGTGGCTTTTGCAAATGGCGAACCGCTGCCATCACGCAAAGCCAAGCTTTTCACGTCGTCGGCGGACTGGATGCCACGAAATTTTGATCGGCGTGTTGAACTGCTCGTGCCGATTTCAAACCCGACCGTGCACGCGCAGATACTCGATCAGGTTATGCTGGCGAATCTGAAGGACACCGAACAGACTTGGGAGCTTGGCCCTGATGGTATTTATGATCGAATTTCGACGGATGGAGAAAGTTTCAACCTTCACCGCTATTTCATGACCAACCCGTCGCTTTCCGGGCGTGGCGCTGCCATTAAAGCGGCTGCGCCGGTGCCGAGGCTTTACCTGCGCGACCTCAGCGAACAGGCTGCCGAATAGACTTATCTGCCAAGGCCGACTATTGGCTGGCGGCATGAAATCTATGCGAGCCTGTGCGTGTCCAGAGACCTGATCCCAAGCATCAACGTCTTCCGCCGACGCAGTGAAGATGCGCCGGTTCGCGCGGTCATCGATATTGGGTCGAATTCCATTCGCCTTGTCGCGTTTCGCGGGCAACGCAGGACGCCGCTCGTGCTGTTCAACGAAAAGGTCATGGCTGGCCTTGGTCGCGGGGTTGCCGCGACCGGCGCGATATCGGACGAGGGGATAGAGCTTGCGCGGTCGGTGCTTTGCCGCTTTGCGTTGCTTTGCGAGGATATGCAGGTTGAAGCGGTGCATGTGTTTGCAACCGCAGCGGTGCGCGATGCGACGAATCGGGACGTCTTTATTGATCTGATCCGCAAGAGCAGCGGGCTTGAGGTCACGCTGTTTTCAGGCCTCGATGAAGCGCGGCACGCGGCCTATGGCGTTATTGCAGGGATACCTGATGCTGATGGGGTTGTCGGTGATCTTGGCGGGGGTAGCCTTGAGTTGGTTCGGGTCAAGAACGGCAAGATCAAACAGCAACTCTCGCTGCCCATCGGTTCCTTGAAGCTGAGCGCTGCGCGCGACAAAAGCCCACGCGCCATGCAGCGGCTGATCAAGAAATCTCTGGCCGAGGTGGATTGGGCCGCGTCTGGCAAAAATTTGCCGTTCTATATGGTTGGTGGGTCGTGGCGGGCGCTTGCGCAGCTCCATATGTATCTGACCGATTATCCGCTGCCCGTCGTGCACCAATATGCGATGGACGCAAAGTCGGTCGAGCGGCTGGCAAGGGCGTTACCCAATCTTGGCGCCAAGCGCATGAAGGCTGTGCCACGGCTTTCAAGCTCGCGCGTGCCTTATCTTCCCGGCGCCGCTTTATTACTCCGCGCGGTCGTCAAGCGTCTGGGCAGCAGCGGTGTGATCGCATCGGCCTATGGCGTGCGCGAGGGCGTTTTGTTCGCGAATTTGCCGAAATCCATGCGTCATGAAGACCCGCTAGTCTCCGCAGCACGCGAAGAGGGGCGGGTGCAGGGGCGTTTTCCCGAACATGGCGAAGCGCTGATGCATTGGATGAACGGGCTTTTCCAACCCGAATCGGACGAAGACATGCGCCTGCGTCTGGTGGCTTCTCTGCTTGCCGACACCGCCTGGCGTGCGCATCCTGACTTTCGTGCCGAGCGCGGTATGGAAATGGCGCTACACGGCAATTGGGTCGGTATCAATGCGCGCGAACGGGCGATTCTAGGAGCAGCATTATTTGCCGTTTACGGCGGCGCGCGTGATGACGACGCAGTGACAGCGTTGTTGAGGCTTGCGGAAGGCTCCTGTCTTGACCGGGCCTTTGCGTGGGGGTTGGCATTGAGGCTTGGGCAGCGTCTGACTGCAGGTACGTCGGTTCCGCTTGAAAAAAGCAGGCTCTATCGTAACGATGGCAGGCTGATATTGACGCTCTCGGCACGGTATCAGGCGCTTTACGCCGATACGGTGGCAAAGCGCCTGCAGTCGCTGGCGGATGCGCTAAACCTGAAGCCGGTGTTCAGGGTCGAAGATTAATCATGAAGTTCGCTCATCAGCAGCTTTCCGTCGCGCACAGTGAAGGTTAGCCGACCTTCAACAAGCGCCAGCGCGTCACGTCCGAAGATATCGTAACGCCAGCCTGAGAGCAGTGGCAGGTCATCGCGGACGCCTGCGGCAAGCGCTTCGAGATGCTCTGAACGCCCGATCAATTTTGCTGCAACTTCAGATTCTTTAGAACGAATTTTAAGAAGTAGTTTCAACAAATCAGCAACCAGGATGGCTTCGCTGCCAAGCCGCACCCGGCTCGTGTCGCGCTCGGGCATCTCGTCTTCTGGCAGAGGTTCTGCATTTGCGATTGCGGCCATCAGTCGTGCGCCGATTTCATTTTGCGCCCATGCGTTGCTGAGGCCGCGCACCTTGGCGAGATGCTCCTGCGTTTTTGGGGGGTGTCCGGCAAGATCTGCGAGCGTTTCATCCTTGATGATGCGGCCGCGCGGGATATCGCGCTTTTGCGCTTCACGTTCACGCCAGGCGGCGATCGCTTTCAGACGGCCAAGCACATCAGGCTTGCGACTGGGCGGACGAATCCGCCGCCATGCAGCCTCGGGATTGTTGATATAATTCTCTGGATTGGAAAGCCGCGCCATTTCTTCGTCGAGCCATGCGCCCCTGCCAGTCTTGATCAGGCGATTTAGGAGGTCGGGGAAGAGTTTTGCAAGATGTGTCACATCGCCAATGGCGTAATCGATCTGCCGCTTGTCGAGCGGACGTCGGCCCCAGTCGGTAAAGCGCGCACCCTTGTCGATCTTCGCACCGGTCATCGACGAGACGAGGTTTATATAGCTGACCTGTTCTCCCATGCCGAGCGCCATAGCGGCGATTTGCGTGTCGAAAACCGGCGAAGGTGTCTTTCCGGTCAGATTGTGAATGATTTCGACGTCCTGCCCACCAGCGTGAAAGATTTTCAGCGTTTCGCTTTCGACGAGCAGTTCAAGGAGAGGGTCGAGGTTGATGCCTTCGGCCTTTGGGTCGATTGCGGCGGCTTCGTGTTCCGTGCCGAGTTGGACAAGGCAAAGGTCGGCCCAATAATTATTCTCGCGCATAAATTCGGTGTCGACCGCGACGAAATCGGCGCTTTCGATTTTGGCGCAATAAGCGGCAAGTGTGTCGGTATCTGTAATCAGCGGATGGATTTTCATGGGCGGTTCTATTAGGGCCGTATCGGCTTTGACGCCAGCACCTATAGTTTACACCGGAAAAACGAACAACATGCACGCCTATCGTACACACAATTGTAACGCCCTTTCCAAAGCCGATGTTGGAGGGCAGGCCCGCATATCCGGCTGGGTCCACCGCAAGCGCGATCATGGCGGATTGCTGTTCGTCGATCTGCGCGATCATTTCGGAATCACACAAGTGGTGAGCGATGTGGATTCGCCCGCATTCAAGACGCTTGATGCGGCGCGGACAGAAAGCGTGCTGACGGTAACAGGCAAGGTCGTTGCGCGGTCTCAAGCAACGATCAACAGCGATCTGCCAACGGGCGAGATCGAGATTGTCGCGGAGACGGTCGAAGTGCAATCGGCGGCGGCGGAACTGCCAATGCCAGTTGCAGGCGAAGCGGATTACCCCGAGGAAATTCGCCTGAAATACAGGTATCTCGACCTGCGTCGCGAACGCCTGCACAAGAATATCATCCTGCGTTCCAACGTCATTGCATCACTGCGGCGGCGGATGATCGAGCAGGGTTTCATGGAAATGCAGACGCCGATCCTGACCGCGTCATCGCCCGAAGGTGCGCGTGATTTTCTGGTGCCGAGCCGCCTGCATCCGGGCAAATTTTATGCGCTGCCGCAGGCCCCGCAAATGTTCAAACAGCTGATCATGGTTGCGGGCTTTGACCGCTATTTCCAGATCGCGCCATGCTTTCGCGACGAGGACGCCCGTGCCGACCGCAGTCCGGGCGAGTTTTACCAGCTCGACCTTGAAATGGCGTTCGCCACGCAAGACGATGTCTTCGCGGCGCTCGAGCCTGTGCTTGGTGGCGTGTTCGAGGAATTTGCAAACGGCAAAAGCGTCACCAAAGGCGCGTTCCCGCGAATCGCTTATGCCGATTCGATGCTGAAATACGGGTCCGACAAACCGGATCTTCGCAACCCGATTGAAATCGTCGATGTCACCGACCATTTTCACGGCAGCGGCTTTGGCCTGTTCGCCAGCCTGGTCGAGGGCGGTAATGTCGTGCGGGCGATACCGGCGCCGGGCGCTGGCAAGCTCAGCCGCAAATTCTTTGACGACATGAACAACTGGGCGCGCGGCGAAGGCTATGCCGGGCTTGGTTATATCAACATCAAGGACGGCGTACCGGGCGGGCCGATTGCCAAGAATCATGGCGAAGAGGGCACCAAAAAGCTGCTCGACGCGCTCGGTCTTGGCCCTGATGACGGCGTGTTCTTCGCAGCGGGCAAGGCAAAAGATGCGGCGAAGCTGGCAGGCGCCGCGCGGACCAAGGTTGGCGAGGATCTGGACCTTATCGAAAAGGATACGTTCAAATTCTGCTGGATCGTCGATTTTCCGATGTTTGAATATGATGAGGATCGGAAGCAGATCGACTTTTCGCACAATCCGTTTTCAATGCCGCAGGGCGAACTTGAAGCGCTCGAAACAAAAGACCCGCTTGATGTGCTGGCATGGCAATATGACATTGTCTGCAACGGCGTCGAGCTGTCGTCGGGTGCGATCCGGAACCATCGACCTGAAATCATGTACAAGGCGTTTGAGATTGCGGGCTATTCGAAAGACGACGTCGACCGTGACTTTGCGGGTATGATCAACGCCTTTAAATATGGCGCACCGCCGCACGGTGGATCAGCACCGGGTGTGGACCGCATTGTCATGCTGCTTGCTGGTGAGCCGAATATTCGTGAAGTAGTACTGTTCCCGATGAATCAGCGCGCCGAAGACCTGATGATGAACGCGCCGTCTGGCGTTTCTGACCAACAGTTGAAAGAACTGAGCCTGAAAATTGCCCTGCCGCCAAAGGCGCCCGCCAAGGGATGAGCGAAGCGCCGCGCCTTGCTGATTATGAAGGCGATGAAGAGCTTTCAAAAGAGGCTTACGCAGTTGCGCTTAAGGAATTACAGGCGGAATTGGGACGTATCCAGGCGGTCTATATCGGTCAGCATCGCCGCGTTGTCATTGCCATTGAGGGCTGGGACGCGGCGGGTAAAGGCGGTTTTATAAGGCGACTGACGGCGAACTGGGACCCGCGTTTTTTTGATGTCATTCCTGTGCGTGCGCCGACGGCGGAAGAAAAGGCGCATCATTATCTGTGGCGGTTTTGGCAGAATTTGCCCGCACATGGTGAGGTCAACATCTTTGATCGCACATGGTATGGGCGCGTGCTTGTCGAGCGCGTCGAGGGTTTTGCGAACGAAGCGGAATGGCAGCGCGCCTACGACGAAATCAATGCGTTCGAAGCGATGCTTGCCGATGACGGAGCGATATTGATCAAGCTGTTCTTTCACGTCAGTCAGGAAGTCCAGGACAAAAGGCTGATCGCGCGTATCAAGACGCCGTACAAGCGCTGGAAAGTGTCAGCGGAAGATTTTCGCAATCGTAACAAGCGCGCGGCCTATACGCAGGCAATCGACGAGATGTTTGTACGGACGCACACGACGATCGCACCGTGGCGGGTGATCAACGGCAATGACAAGAAAACCGCACGTATTGCGGCGCTTCGCCATGTTGTTGGGCAGCTTTCCAAAGGGTGCGACTTGCATGAACCGGAACTGGGACCAGAGATTGCCGCGCTTGCCCGCGCCACTTTTGGCGACAAGCTGAACGGCGATTAAGCTTCGGCTTCAGGTAGGGTTCAATTTTGAAGGCTTATCTTCATCGCATATGGTGAGGAGAGTAGCTATGACGCGTAAGACGAAAAACAGCCTGATGGGCAGCGTATGCGTGGCAATATTTGCGTTTGCCGGTGTGCCCGCCGAAGCGCAGCAATCCGAACGTGGCTCCAATGCCCAGCGTGCGCAGCGACAGTCTATGGAACACCGCCAGCCGCATGCGGATCGCGTGGAGAGGCATCGTACAGAACGGCACATGGAACGCAGGGCCGAGACCCGTCGTGACCACCGCGCAGATCATCGTGATAACCAGCGTGTCGAACGACGGAACGACCGCCATGACGAGCGCGTGGTACGCGGTTTTGAACATCGGCGCGATCACGTCAGAGACGAACGCGGCGAGGTCCGTCGCGACCATCGCCGCGATCATCGGATCGATGACCATCGTGAGACACGCAGAGAAGATGTGAGACGTCATCACCGTGACGATCACAGGCGTTACGACCATCGCCGACATGGACCGACACGGGTCATTGTAAGGCCAAGTCCGCATTATCATTACCGGCCCCATTGGTGGGGAACGAGCCTGTTCTATTTCGACAACCGATACGACCGATACGGCTATGACTATTCGTCATATTATCGGCCTGGATACGGGTTTTACGGTTCGCAGGGCGGCAGCGGCTGGTCGCGGCTCGATCCATGGCTGCGTGAAGATGCAGCAGCACGTCACTGGGTGATGTGGCAGTTCGACCGCAACCGTGACGGACGGTTGAGCAAAAGCGAGGCCAGGCGTGCAAATGATGCGTTTGGCAGACTGGCCGATCGCAACCGCGATGGTCGTCTGAGCAACCGGGAAATCCGCTATGGTCTGGATGAGTTGCGCGACGAATACAGGTACAGCTATCAGTACGGGTAACAGGCAGGGCGTCGACCTATGGGTCGGCGCCCACTTCATTCCGGGTAGTTGATTTCGATGATTTCCATATCGCGCAGGCCGCCGGGCAGGCGCACGCTGCGCACGTCACCAATTGCGGCCCCCTTTAACGCAAGTGCGAGCGGCGCACGCCAGCTTATAAAACCGCGCAGCGTGTCGGTTTCGTCTTCTCCGACAATGGTGATCGTCCGCTGCTCGTCATTCTCGTCAGCAATGGTCACTGTTGCGCCGAAAAAGACGCGGGTCTTGTCGGGTTGCTGCGCCGGATCGACGACCTTGGCGTTTTTCAGCCGTTTTGACAGGCGGGTCAGTTCACGGTCGATTTCCCGCAGGCGCTTGCGTCCGTAAATATAATCGCCATTTTCCGAACGATCGCCGTTTCCTGCGGCCCATGAGACGACTTCAACGATTTTGGGGCGCTCGACATCGAACAAGTGTTTGTGCGCAGCGATAAGCGCGGCCATGCCTGTCGGCGTTATGTAATTCGGGGCAGAAGCCATCAGGATGATTTTGCGGGGCGCGCATCGCCTAGATAGGCCGATAGAGTGTTGCTGGTCGGCATGTTTGCGCGTTCGGGGCGCAAGCGTTCGTAAACGACGGCATTGGCGAGCACCTGCTTCACATAGTTGCGGGTTTCATAAATCGGGATGTCCTCGATCCATTTGACGACATCGATTCCGGGTAGGCGTGGGTCGCCATTTGCGCGGATCCATTTGCGTACGTTGCCCGGGCCTGCGTTATAGGACGCGATCGACAAAACGTGGTTGCCGCGCCAGGCATCGACGAGATTGCTGTAATAGGTCGATCCGAGCAGAATATTATAATTCGGGTCCGACGTGAGCGCGTCGAAACGGTATCCGGTCCCGACCTTTCCAGCAGTTTCGCGGGCGGTTGGTGGCATTAATTGCATCAGCCCGCGCGCACCGGCATGGCTGACAGCATTGGGGTCGAAGCGGCTTTCCTGACGCGTGATGGCGTGGATCATCACAAAATTATGTTCAAGATTGGATGAGAGCGGCAATTGCGGATAGGCAAAACGCAGCAGGGCAGGCGGGCCATCGGCCAACTCTCCGCGACTGGCGATGAGCGCATAATCGGCGCGGCCAAGCTGTTTTGAGAGTTCACTGACCAGATAATCCCGGCGAGAGACTGTGGCGGTGTCGGCGAGGGCATTTAGAAACTGTGACTGGCGGGCGCGTTCGCCGATCTGACCGAAAACTTTCGCTGCGATGACAAGCGGGTTTGCCGCAAACGCCTGGCGTTCAGTCGGTGTTGGCACGGGTTCGGGAGCATCGTGAAGCGCCACGCTTTGGCCAAGTTTTTCCTGGGCAAGCTGTCCATAGAAGGTCAGGTTGAACCGCGAGGCAGACTGATAGTTGCGGTTCGCATCGATCGCCAATCCGGCACTCTCGGCGGCTTTTGCGGCCCAGAACTGACCCCGCGCGCGGGTCCCGGAAAATTGCGCGGCTGCGGCGAAATTTTCAAAATGCTTTATGGCGTCACGCGGGCGTTTTAAATCATGCAGGGCGGTCCAGCCGGCCAGCCATTCAAGGCTGGTGAAGGTGTCGCGCTCGCTAGCGTCATATTGTGTGAGCGGGCGATCAAAGGCGAGGCCGCCATGTTTGCGGGCAATGTCGTAGGCAAGCTGTGCCTGATTGTCGTTTGCAGCGGCGCGGGCGACGGAAAGCACCTCTTTCATCCAGGCGTTGCGGTTTGCGGCGCTGCCCGGTGTGATCGTGCTTGCCGCCATAAGCTGGCGTGCGGCCATGCTGTTGCCGGTATTGCGTAGAAAGTTGCTGTGGTCGGCGATAAGGCCGGGATGCTTGCGCGAGACGTCGCCAAGCGCGGCAACCATCGTGATGGCCTGAGCGTTTGCGGTCGCATTGTTTGCGCGGGCAGCGCGTTGCAGCGCGATGCGGGCTGTGACCAGCTTTTGATCTTCACCGTTGAGGAACGGCAGCATACGCTCGGCTGCGCTCGCACTATCATTCCATAGAAGCTGGTCGGCTCGGGCGATGTGATCCGCCATGCTGAGCACGCCGCCAAAATCGGCAAGGAATTGCGATTCGAGCGATCTATCGATCCCGCCCGAACGCCATGCCGCCTGCGCAGCCGCATTGGCGGCGGCGGTGAGGCTTGCCGACAGCAAGGCTTGTGCATAGCGATACTTGGCGCTGCCTGATAAAGGTGGATAGGTGCGAAAATAAGTGAGACGCGCCGACATCGGCGTCAAATCGTCGATCATGCCTTCGGCGCGACGGCGTAGAGTCGATTCTTCGGGCCAACCGGGGTTTGCGCGCAGGAAATCTGAAAGTTCAAAAAAGGTTGCCGGATAATCGGGGCGTCGGAGCCGATCCCATGTCAGCAGCTTTTCCGCCACCGGCACGCCGCGAAGGTTGGTCGTCGAAAGCGGCGGAAATGCTCCGCGCGCCTGCTGTGCAATCGCCGCTTTGAAGCTGCTGAGTTGCGCGGTGTTGAGGTCGGCAGACGCCGGAATCGACAGAAGCAACGCCGTCGCGGCGAGGCTTGCGGCAAGAAAACGGGTTCTAATACTGGACACGGACTTTCTCGCCCTCCTATTGAGGCAAATCATAACAGACATATCTAACGCCTTGCTGAACAGTTCATAAGTCGGGGCGTTTCAGATTGAACGGAAAATAACATGACCAACAGATTTTTTGGTTCGATTCCTGCGCTGGTGACGCCGTTCACCGATGGAAAGATTGACTTTGCCGTGTTTGAGGCCTTCGTCGATTGGCAGATCACCGAAGGCAGCAGCGGTATCGTGCCGTGCGGCACAACGGGCGAATCGGCGACGATGACGGTCGAAGAACATAATGCGGTGGTTGCAGCAGCGGTGAAAGCGGCGGCAGGTCGGGTGCCGGTGATTGCGGGATGCGGATCGAACGATACGGTTTGCGCAATCGGCCATGTAAAATCTGCCGAAGCTGCGGGTGCTGACGCTGCATTGGTCGTCAATCCTTATTACAACCGGCCAAATCAGGATGGACTCTACGCGCATTTCAGTGCCGTGGCGGCGGCGACTTCGCTGCCGGTCATCGTCTATAATATACCTGGGCGAAGCGGGGTCGATGTGCTGCCCGCAACGATGCGGCGACTTGCGGAGATTCCCAATATTATCGGCGTCAAGGATGCGACAGGTGTTGTGGCGCGGATTTCCGAGCAGCGCATGGGCTGTGGCCCCGATTTCGTGCAGTTGTCAGGGAATGATGATATGACGCTTGGCGTTATGGCGATGGGTGGTCACGGTTGTATTTCGGTGACGGCGAATGTCGCGCCTGCGCTTTGCGCGCAATTCCAGACGGCGTGTATGGAAGGCCGCTGGGCTGATGCGCTGGCCTTGCAAGACCGGCTCTATCCGTTACATGCGGCGCTGTTTACCGACGCCAGTCCCGGTCCGGTCAAATATGCGCTGGCGAAGATCGGCAAGATGAGCGCGGATCTACGGCTGCCCATGACGCCACCGTCGGATGCGTCGAAAGCCGCCGTCGATGCGGCGCTTGCCCATGCTGGCCTTGGCTGATGGTACGTCCCCAGCGTGCGAGCGCATTCGACAAGGTGAAGGTCGTCGCCGAGAATCGCAAGGCGCGGTATGAGTATGCGATCGATGACGTGTATGAGGCTGGCATTGCGCTTGTCGGGACCGAGGTGAAGGCGCTGCGTGGCGGCGAGGGGTCGATCGCTGAATCCTATGCCGAGGTGAAAGACGGGCAGGCATGGCTGATCAACGCCAATATCCCGGAATTTAGCCACGGCAACCGCAATAATCACGAACCAAAGCGACCAAGAAAACTGCTGTTGAACCGACGCGAATTGTCAAAATTGTATGGTGCCATCGCAAGACAGGGCATGACTTTGGTGCCGCTTTCGATCTATTTTAATGCGCAGGGTAGAGCAAAGGTTGAGCTGGCGCTTGCCAAGGGCAAGAAACTGCATGACAAGCGCGCCAGCGAGCGTGATCGTGACTGGAAGCGCCAGCAAGCGCGCGTGATGCGCGAACGGGGCTGATGGTCGCATTCATCTTTTGCTCAGCTTCGTGCAGTATTATATGCAGGATGAGAAGACGGGAGCGGATGGATGCCGCTGGTTAGTTGGCTAAAGGCACACACGCCGACGCGCGAAAAGATGGAGCAGCACCCTTGGCTGCGTCCGTTCGCGCGGACAATCGGTGACCCCCGCATCTGGCAATTTAACCGACGCAGCGTAGCGCGGGGCGTCGCGCTCGGGCTTTTTTTCGGCCTTCTTATTCCTGTCGGGCAGGTTATTTTCGCGGCACTGTTTGCGGTTTCGATGCGGGCAAATCTTGCCGTTGCAGCGGCCTGCACGCTGATCACCAATCCGCTGACTTTTCCACCGGTTTTCTATGTGGCCTATAAGCTTGGAAGCTGGGTGTTGCAGCTTGAAGGTCAAGCGCCGGTTTTCAAACTTGCCGAAGGTGCAAGTTGGCACGATAATTTATCGGTCGTGCTCGCCGCTGCGCCTATGCCGATTGCCTTTGGCCTTTGCTTGATGGCAGTGACATCGGCTGTGCTTGGCTATTTGATCTGCCATCTCGTCTGGCGATTTTGGGTCCACCGCCGTATGTATGACCGGCGTGCGGCACGAGAGGATACACCGTCCTAGATTATCGCATGCATGCTGTTCAGGAGCGTACATGTGTCTGATAGTATCAAGACCAAG
The DNA here is from genome assembly GCA_041621755.1 of Sphingomonadaceae bacterium. Lineage (GTDB taxonomy): Bacteria > Pseudomonadota > Alphaproteobacteria > Sphingomonadales > Sphingomonadaceae > Sphingosinicella. Next base: position 25,512 of record JBFKAE010000013.1, read on the forward strand.
CTGATCGAAACCAAAAAAGCCTGGGCACGGGCCGGGCGACTTTTGACGGGCAAGATCGGTGCGCATGGCGTTGATCGTCTGCCGCCGGGACAGCGTCTGGTTGAGAACTGGCCGGTGCTCGACCTTGGTATTCAGCCTGACGTGCCGAAAAGCGAATGGACGTTGACCGTTTGCGGCGACGTCGAAAACCCGCTTGTTTGGGATTGGGCGGCATTCGAGTCGCAGCCGCAGGTCGAGGATATGTCGGACATTCATTGCGTCACGCAATGGTCGCGCTATGACAATCGCTGGCAGGGCGTATCGACACAGCATCTGATCGAAATCGTCAAACCAATGCCCGGGACCACGCATGTTCTGCTGTCGAGCTATGATGGCTATACGACGAACGTCGAGCTTGCGCATTTTGCCGAAGCAGACTGCCTGATCGCGCACGCGCACGACGGGCACCCGATCAGTCGCGAGCATGGCGGTCCAGCGCGGCTTGTCATTCCACGCTATTATTTCTGGAAAAGCCCGAAATGGCTGAACAAAATAGAATTTGCAAACGCCGACAAGCCGGGTTTTTGGGAAACCCGCGGTTATCACAATATTGGAGATCCGTGGCTTGAGCAGCGATACAGCGAGTGATGTCGAAGTAGGGACACGCCGTTTATATGGGCCAAGCCCCATTTAGCAGCTTGCGGGTTCAAGCTGCTTTCTCTAGGAACGCGGCCAGTCGGGGAGTGGCGCAGCCTGGTAGCGCATCTGGTTTGGGACCAGAGGGTCGCAGGTTCGAATCCTGTCTCCCCGACCATTCCTCAGAAATGATGGTTTGATGTTATAGTGAGAGGTTCTCTGCTTCAGTAATTCGCTGGAGGGTCGCTGGCAGGGAAGGATTCATCGGAACTCTCGTCAACCGAGTCCCATTTGTCACCTTTATCGAAATCCCGAATATTGTCGGTTCCCGCATTGCGTGTCTGATTCATATTTTCAGGTGCTACTGGGTGTTTGTAGGCTGCCGGAGCTTCGGGATCATGTGTAGCCGTGTCACCATGTTCATGCCGCCATTTTTAACGGCCATGATGGCTATACCTGCAATGGCGCTAACGCCCATTGCCAAGAATACACGCATTTTCGCGGGAGACAAACGGAGGGTGTTGGACTTTAGATTGGCCATCACATTCCCTTTCTTTAAGCCGTTTCCAAATGCCATGCCGGGTGTCGAGGCTTGGTTTTGGCTGACTCGTGTATGAAAATGAACGCACTACAAACCTGCTGGTTCCCGAAGAGCATAAGGCGGTGGAACTGGCCATGCTGCTGGTCAGATGGGAACTATAAAGACAGCCGCTCGTTCACGACAAAGAGAAATCAATGTCCATGATCAATGTGGCACAGGAGAATAGATATGAGAATGATAACGGTCGCAGGGTTTGTGATGCTTTTCAGTGCGTTTTCGCTTGCTGGCTGCAACACGATTGAAGGTGTTGGGAAAGATGTCGAGTCTGTTGGCGAAACCGTAGCGGAAGAAGCCAGATAAATTCTATGGGGCTTGTCCCCAAATGCATTAAAAATGACCGTCCAGGACTTAGTTTTGGTCTTGTCTCGCTTCGCAGATTTTCGGCTCCAAGATGTGATATGCTCCATGTCCTGCAATTCTGTGTCGATACACAGGGGGAACAAGTCCGTGCGCGCGACTTGGTTCTCATCATGAAGGACAGGTGGCGCCTCACCACGTATTGAACGTACGAGACCGCGAATATGTTCATTGGGTGTCGCTTTCACGAAAATATCGAAACGTTACGAAACAACATCCGCTATGGACCGTTTCCATTCTTCTCTGTTAGGAGGGGCTATGCAGCTTTTTCATAGGACTATGATTTTGCTGCAGAATGCTCAAAGCGACGGCGAACAGAGCGGTGTAAAGAGATGCAATCAACGTTTGGACGCGATCGCCCGATCGCCCAATTTGCCCTGAATGATGCGGTCCGTTCTACGATAGAGGGATGGTTTTACGAGGAGAATATAAATTTTCTGATACTCGGCGAGACGATGCCGGAGGCGTTGCTGGGTGAACCTATGCTCGGTCCACAGCCGATTGTGCTGGAACTGGACCGTGACAAACTTACAACATCACCGGAGTCACTTAAGGTGTCGCTTTCCAAACTTGCGGAGCGTGCGCCAATTATAGCCATTTTGGATGCCGAAATGGTGGATACGTTGGCCGATTTTCTTGATGTTGAGCGTACCGAGTATGTTGCTTGGCCGTGTGATAGAGAGGCGTTTATGTCTGTATTACAACAAATTGAGTCTGGTACTTCCCTCCATGAGCAATCAGAAACATGTCCTGGATATCCGGACATAATGCGCGATGAAGTGCAGCGCATTGCAAAGGCATTGTCGGCCCTGGTTGATGGGAGGCACCACGTTCCTCCTGTTCAATCACTGCGTACTGCCAAAGACAGTGCACTGCTACTCCGCGCCATCATCCGCAAGCGGCGGGCGCGCGCGCAATTTTTCCCAGCCGACCTGTTTGCCGATCCCGCATGGGATATTTTGCTTGATCTTGCCGCGGCGCGTCTTGAGAATTCGCCGGTATCGGTTTCCAGCCTGTGTATTGCTGCCTCGGTCCCGACTACGACGGGGTTGCGTTGGATCAAAGGCATGACGAACGCGGGCATTCTTGAACGCGAGGCCGACCCCGGTGATGGCCGTCGCAGCTTTATACGGCTAAGCGACAAAGCTGCCGAGGCGATGGAAAATTATCTGACCACAATTGGTGATGGCGTTATTTGACGCTGATCCTAGAATGGCAGAAGCCGGCGTTCCTTTGAATAACGCACATAACCGGCATTGACGCCGAGTCTCCAGCCGACGCCAAGTTTGATCGGAACAAGGATGATATCGCCCCGTTGCTCATAATGTGCGGTGAGGCCGCCAATAACGTAAACCTTGCCTTCAACGGCTGGGTAGGGGCGGAAGATATCTTCAGTGTCGTAGAGCTTATAGACGAGCGTGAAGGTCTTGTTGGCGTCGGCTCCAACATCAAAGCCCAATGATGGACCGCGCCAATAGATTGGCATTTCGCCTTCAACCTTGTGGAATAAGGTGCCCTTGCCATAGCGTAGACCCACGCCAATAGCACCGCCGCCTTCATTGCCGACGATATAGGCATTCGGGCGACCATTGTCCTTGAAAATGGTTTCTATCATACGGGCAAGGCCTTCGGCGCCACGTCCAAAAACGCTTTCTGCCGCGGACAGAATTTCATTTTGGGTGAACACCTGCTCAACATCGCCATCGGTTGCAACCGGTCCTTCGGTTGCCGCCTGTGCGTTCGCGCCTGCGACCGGTGCTGAACTGTCTGGAAGGACATCCGTTGGTGCAGCCGATGTGTCGGGTGCAGTGTCAATTGTGCCATAGGCAGCTTCACTTTGTGGCACAGGGGCAAGATCGGAGTCGGCGCCTTGTGCATGGGCAGTTGCCGGTAGGCACGCGGCAAGCATGAAAGGGATTATCAGCTTGGCGAATTGCATTTTGCTGACCATGTGTAGAGCGCTCCTGCCTTGATAAACTTCATTTCTTGAATCATGCGACGGTGGATTCATGAAATCAATGCTGTACGTATTATTTGTATGGGTGCGGTTATAAGGCCCGCTGCGTCCTGAACCAAATCTGAATCACCTACATAGTTCGAAGTGGAACAGGTGACTTGCAATCGTGCACATGCGATTATGCATATAGTCGTTGGAGTCGATCGGACAGGGGAGTCATGATTTGTCGCTACAGAAACAACTGATGCGCGTTTCAGTGCGAAAAATGAAGGATATCCGCCCGGCGGCAGAGGCGCTTTGCGAAATGATCATGGCCGACGCGCCGACGCTGCAAATTGCGATGAGCGATAATATTGCGTCAAAGCGTCCTCTCGTCGATGGTGAGGGAGAGCTTTTGTCGTCAGAGGTCTTTGGTTGGCGCGACGACGAGGAGAGGATGTGGGCGGAAAGCCGTGTTGCGCTCAGTTCACCTTTGCTGCGCGCGTGCCGATATGAAAGCGAGCCATTCTGGGCCGATGAATCGGGCTTTCATACACTGCAGCCAAACCCTTATCTTGACGGCATTGACCTTTCCAATTTTGAAAAACGTGCATTTACGAAAGCCGCGATCGTGGTGCCGGTGCACTTGCCCTTTGGCCAGATCGGGGTCGCGGTCCTTGGGGCTTCGGACTCGCTGGAACTTGCCGAAACATATGAAAACTATGCTGATGCATGGGGCGTTTATGTGCACCGCTTTTTGGCCGGATATGTGAAATTGATGAGAACGCGGCACTGGCTTCCGGTGGATTGTCAGCTGACTAGGCGCGAAGTTGAATGTTTGCGCTGGGCGGCCGTCGGCAAGACCGACAAAGAAATCAGTATGATTTTGGCCAGAAGCCACGCGACAGTCCGCTTCCATATCCAGAATGCTGGACAGAAACTTGACGCGGTCAATCGTAGCCAGACGATCTTCAAGGCTGGCCAATTGGGATACCTGGTGCAGACGAGCTGAGAAGGCGCGAATGCTCAGAGCCGGGACGCGGCAAAGCTGTCACAGCTACGCGCGTCACCACTCTGAAAGCCTTGCTGAAACCACCGCATACGCTGTTCCGACGTGCCGTGCGTAAAGCTGTCGGGAACGGCATAGCCTCGTGCTTGCCGCTGTAATCGATCGTCGCCGATGGCGTTTGCTGCGGTCAAAGCCTCTTCGATGTCGCCCGGTTCGAGCTGTTGTTCGATACTGCGCGCCCAGATGCCAGCGTAGCAATCCGCCTGCAGTTCCATGCGAACCTGTAATGCGTTGCCGTCACGCTTGCTAACGCGCGATTGCTGTTTCCGCACTGCGCTGGCTACGCCGGTGATGTTTTGAACGTGATGGCCAACTTCGTGGGCGATGACATAGGCTTGCGCGAAATCGCCGCTGGCGCCAAGGCTTTGCGACAGCTGGTCAAAAAAGCTGATATCGAGATAGATTTTCTGGTCTGTCGGACAGTAGAATGGTCCCGTTGCGGATTGCGCAGCGCCGCAGCCCGATTGACCAGTGCCGGCATAAAAAACCAGTACCGGTTCAGGATAGTTGCTGCCTTGCTCTGCAAAAATGGCGTTCCACGTATCTTCGGTGTCGGCGAGAACGGTACAGGAAAAAGCGTGGGTCTCGCTACGCTCGCACGCCTGACCGGATGCCGCTGACGCCTGCGTTGCAGGCAAGTCGCCGGGTAAAACTGCACCGCCGCCACCAAGCAGCGTCAGCGGATTGATGCCCATGAGATAAAGCAGGATGCCAACAATGATCAGAGTGCCAATGCCCATGCCGCCTTTGCCGCCGACAGGGATACGACGGCCACCCAAAGGCAAGCGACGAAATCCACGCTGGCCCGTCTGATCCTCGATGTTGCTGCTTTGCCGACGTCCGCGCCAACGCATGTGCGCCTCCTGTCTCAGTGATATGAACGGGTTGCTTTGACCTTACACGCATCGCCATACAAGGTTAAGTGACAGGGAGTTATCCCCGATATCCTCGTTATCCACAGGGGCAAATCGTCGCATTTTGCTTTGGCGACTCGGCAAAATGTGAGACTATTCAACCGTGGCCAGAGGGAAGAACGCGCCGCGCCTTCACAGGCGAAGCTGCCCGACCCGGTGGTCATAGCCGATCTGGATCATGAACTGAAGGCCTTTGGGCAGGATGTGGAGAGAAGGGGAGGCTGGATAGAGGTCCCTTTGCGGGCCTGAGCGGACGGGGTGCGCGAGCGTCCCGAATGCCAAGGGTAGCAGGGAGATAATATCCGAACGCTGAAGCAATCAGAACCTGCGAGGGATTTGAGCGCGGAAGCAAATAGCACGGAACATCGATGAAATTGGACCGCAAGGTACAGACTATTCGAATATCCGCGCGAGTGGGGGCTGGTCGCAAGACCAGCCCCCGTTTGCGTTTGGGGATATGCTGAATAAAATGTGCGATCATAATGGGCTACAGGAGATTCGCCATGACACTGCAAGCATTCGCCAAACCGATTATCAGTCTTTTTGCCTTGGGCGTGATTGCCGCTTGCTCCGACAAGGCGCAAGCGCCCGATGATGCGAAAGACACAGCAAGTACGTCCGTAGAAGCGTCGCTGGACCCGGCCACGCTTGGCGATGCGGTGAGCGTTGCCGGTGGGCAAATGTATAGTGGCCGCAATATTGTGGAAAATATCGCCGCGGTGCCTGAACTGTCGACGCTGTCCAAATTGCTTGAAGTCTCGCGGCTTGGCGAAAATATTACTGAGGCGAAGACGGTGACGATGTTCGCGCCGACGAATGCAGCGTTCGCTGCGCTGCCCAAAGGCACGGTCGAGGCGTTGATGACGCCCGAAAACGACGCCGGGCTTGTCGCCATACTGGGCTTTCACCTTGTCGCTGGAGAAATGAAGGCAGAAGCGATCGAGCGATCGATTACAGGCGGCGTTGCTGGTTTTGCCGATATTCGATCCTCGAACAGCTATACGATCAAGGCGACGCTGGAAGGCGAGGATCTTGTGCTCGGCGATACGACGGGCGGGCGCGCCCGCGTGGTGCAGTCCGATATTCCGCAAGCCAATGGCCTGGTGCATATCATTGATGGCGTTCTAATGCCGCCATTGGCGCAGGTGGCGACGACGACCCCGTAAAATCAGAGCGTCTACAAACGCAACACGCGGACGCGAGGGGTTCGCATCCGCGTGCCATAGGTCAGTCGCTAGGCCGGCGATGCGAACACCGCCGACCAGGCGTTTTTACTCTGCAGGCGCTTCAGCCGGTGCGTCGAGGACAGGCGCTTCTGCTGCCGGTACTTCAACGCCGTCTGCTGCCACTGCGTCAGCTGCCGGTGCTTCCATTGCTTCTTCAGCTGGCATCGCTTCTTCAACTGCTGCTGCGTCGGTCTCGGCTGCTTCCTCGACCTTCTGCTGACACGCCGCCAGCGCGAGCACGCTTGCGGCAACCAAAACGAGTTTCATCGACATTATATTCTTTGCTTTCCCAATCGCGCATGGTCCGCGAAGTGCGGTATGCGGTGCGCGTATATACAATGAGTCGCGGTGCGCTGCCACAAAAATGTAACAGAGAGGTTTTCCTCCTAACTTACCGAAAACGCAGCATATATGCGAAATAACAGCGTTCAGCCGGTCAGATGGTCGGGGCGCCCGCCAAGGTCACAGCAGGTCACACCCGATCAGCGTGCGTGGCGCGGTCCGTCTTGGCGGCTTTGTCGTCTTCGCACGCACCCGTGTTCAGCGGATCTGCAAGGCGCAGGCGGATATTGGTAATCAGACGCGAAAGCGTCGCGGTAAAGCCTTCAATTGCAGGCGCGCGCGCATCGACAAGGCTGGCATCGAATGGCAAAGGCCGCGCCAGCCAGCCATAACGCACGGCGTCGTGGTTGCGCAGCAGGAACATGAGCAATTGATCCGACGTCCGCCGCCGCGCGGAGACGACCTCGCCATCCTTGACGGTTTCCATCAGCTCCCCAACCGACGCACGTTCAAAGGCGATGTCGGTCAGACGCTGCGTGGCGACAAGCAAGGCGTCCTCCCACGCGCGGGCAAAATCGGCGGCGTCCTCGCGCCGGCGCAGGCGATAAGCGCTTTCCCGGCTCATCCCCGCCGCGCGCGCGGCGTGCGAGACCGACGCGGTGTCGGCCAGCGTTTCGATGAAACATCGCTGCTTTGCCACCGTCCAGTGATGCAAGGCGGCCGCAGGGGCAGGGGTAAAGTCCGGGCAAAAGGAGTCGTGACAAGCGTCGTCGGACATGGCGTGATCCGGTGACGGGGCGGAGGGAAAGGGGGTCTGATCGTTCATCCAATAGGGTGAACCAGATAAAGTCCTAATAGGAAAGAGAATTTTTGTGGAAGCGGGAGTAGGCGTTGCCGCCGACCTGCCACTTTACGCAGCCTTGCCCTTCTTTACGGGCTCAAGGCTGATCCGCACGCGCATGCCGGTAGCGGCGGCGAGGCGGTCCAGGGTGCGGGTCGAGGGGCGAACGCGACCGCTTTCGAGGCGGGCAATGACACTTTGGCTGGTGTTCATGCGCTCGGCAAGTTCGGCTTGCGTCAGGTTCGCATGCGCCCGCGCGCCGATAATCTGCGCGGCAAGTGCGAATTCTTCTTCGAGCGCGTCATAGGCGGAGACATAGTCGGGGTCTTTACGCCATTCGGCAAATGACTCTTCGACCGGGATGGTTTTCTTGCTCATTCGATCTCCTTCGCCCGTCGCAGTGCCAGTTCAATTTCGCGCTTCGGCGTTTTTTGCGTCTTCTTTCTGAAGGTCCGTAGTACAATCACACGTTGTTCGGTCGCTGTGACATAAAGTGTACGCGCAATGCCGTCTCGACCCTTCAAACGCATCTCCCAGAGTTTACCCTGTAGATGCTTTACGTAGGGTTCGCGTACACGCTCGAGACCCTGTACGCTAATCAGCGTAACGATGCGTTCGAAGCGAGCGCGCAAATCCTGGGGCAGCTCGTGCACCTCAGCCTTTGCCGTAGTGCTGACATACTCAACCTTCCACATGATAACATATAGCAAAAAAGAGATAATTGTGCAAGATTATTCCGCCGCTATGGATTTGGAGGTTTTGTCAAGAAGCGGCGCAAGATACCGCCCTGTATAGCTGCCCTTCGCCTTCGCAACCGTCTCGGGCGTGCCCGCCGCGACCACCGTGCCGCCGCCATTGCCGCCTTCGGGGCCGAGATCGACGATCCAGTCGGCGGTTTTGATGACTTCGAGGTTGTGTTCGATGACGACGATGCTGTTGCCCTGTTCGACGAGGGCGTGGAGGACTTCGAGGAGTTTGCGGACGTCGTCGAAGTGGAGGCCGGTGGTGGGCTCGTCGAGGATGTAGAGGGTGCGTCCCGACGAGCGCTTGCCGAGTTCGGAGGCGAGCTTGACGCGCTGCGCCTCGCCCCCCGACAGCGTCGGGCTGGGTTGGCCGATGTGCAGGTAGCC
>JBFKAE010000014.1:0-34393 GCA_041621755.1 Sphingomonadaceae bacterium
CCTCGAAACTCAGCACTTCGCTACGCGGCAGGAACTGCATGTGTTCGGACATGCAATATGTGCAGCGAAAGTCGCAGCGATCCGTGATCGATATGCGCAAATAGGTGACATGCCGCCCGAATGAATCAATCAGGGGTTGGCGATTGCCAGTCAATCTTTCGGCAAGTTTCGTTTCCATGACCTGTGGCCTAAATTCCAGCATCAAATACGTTATGAGCGCTGATCGTACTCTGGTCTTTAATCGTTTGAAAGGTTAGTGTTGCAGCAAGCCTCCTGCTGGGGTCTGCTTTATACGGTGTGGGCTGGACAGGCACGCGCGCGATTGTTTGAGGTTTAATGCACGGCTCCAATCAAACTGATCCAGTTTTTCTCGCATCCTTTCGGTATCGCCGGGAAGCCGAGGACGCCATCGAGGCCACGGGTCGTGACGTGATTGTCAGTCCGCGCGCGGAAGAGGCTGCGCGGCGCTATGCGGCGTCCGAAGCGCTGATCGCGGTTGTTGATGCGCGTGGCGCGCTTAATCGCGGTCTCGCGCAAATCAGCGCGCTTTCAGAAGCCGTTGAAAACCGGCGTGGGGGTCTGCTTGCACTGATTTCACGCAGTGACGCGGAGTCGCTTGACGAGATTTATGCGGCAGGCGCGACGCATTATCTGATCAGCCCATTTGGCGCACGCGAGCTTGGACAGGCGCTACGCTTCGTCGAACGATCGATCCGTCGCATGCAAAAAACGGGTGCCGAAGCAGCGGTGGCGTCAGCGCAGGCCTCGCTTTCGGGTGCCGCGCGTTGGGAATGGAGCGTGACGGACGATTTTATTTGTCTCAATCCCAAACTTGCCGAATTGCTCGGCGAACCGCAACAGTCCGGAAAAGTGGCGCTGGAAGACGCGCTTATGCGACTTAAAAGACGAAACCGCGCGGATGCCCGCCGTACCCTGCGCAGACTGGTTCAGACCGGTGTCGCAGGTGAACTCGAACATACGCTGACGATTGATGGCCGCGATCACAATTTTGTGCATCACATCCGTCCGACAAAAGATGAAAATGGTGTTGTGACGGGACTGGTCGCAACGGTCGAAGACCTTGATTTTACGCTAATAGAGCGACGTCTGTCGGCGCATTTCGATACTTTGACGGGGCTTGCCAACCTGCGCTACGCGCGTGCCTGGGTTGATCAGCAATTGCTTAGTGGTGGTAAACACGACCCGGCCTGTATTGTCGTCATGTTTTCGATCAGCAGATTCGATCAGGTGAATGCCGCTTATGGTCGGGCGGTTGCAGATTCGCTTTTGCAGGCAGTCGGGCGTCGTCTTCGTCGATTGCTGAACGACCAGACGGGCGAATATGAGCTCCCTGCGCGGCTTGGTGGTGCAGAATTTGTCGTCGCCTTTGCTGGCCCTATCATGCTCAATCAGGCGGTGTTCTTCAGCCAGAGAATTGGCAAGGCGTTTGAAAAGCCGTTTATCGTTGGCGGTCGGGTGATTCATCTGTCCTGCCGGATGGGCATTGCGGCAAGTGACACGGAGATCGCCTCGGCCGAGGTGCTTTTTCAGCGTGCAAGCGCTGCGCTTGCCGGCGCAAAGGTTCAGGATCCCAACAGTTTTCAGGTGTTTATTTCCGAAAATCAGGATGATCCGGCACATCTAGCAAGTCTGGAAGCGGACCTTCGCATCGCAGCGGAGAAAAAGCTGCTCGACATTTTTTATCAGCCGCAGGTCGATATCGTCAGCAATCACATAGTCGGGGTCGAGGCGCTCGTCCGTTGGGAGCACCCGCTTTATGGTGTGCTGCCCGCAGAAACACTGTTCGCGATTTCTGAACGCGCAGAATTTGGCACCCGCCTTGGCGAGCAAATCATGCGTCAGGCATGTAGCGAAGCTGCTGCATGGCCCCTGCATATGCGCTCGCTGCGGTTGTCGGTGAATGTCACGGCTGCAGATATGCGTGCGCTTGATTTTGAACAGATCGTCGAGGAGGCGCTGGCCGACAGCCATTTCCCGCCAAACCGTTTGACGCTGGAAGTCACCGAAGGCGGGCTGGTTGAAAATCTGGAACATACGTCGGAGCTGCTTTCAAACCTGCGTCGACGTGGCATCAGTGTGGCAATTGATGATTTTGGTACGGGCTATTCTTCGCTCGCCTATCTGAAATCGCTGCCGCTCGACATATTGAAAGTCGACAAGAAACTTGTGACCGATCTTGGCGGGTCCACGCGCGACAAGGTGATCGTGCGCGGCGTTGTCGATATGGCGCGTTCGCTTGGCATGGTGGTTGTCGCCGAAGGTGTGGAATCGGATGCGCAGCTCCAAACGCTCGTGCGCGAGGGTTGCAACTGGTATCAGGGATTTCATTGCAGTCCGCCATTGAAATTGCAGGACCTGCCTGCCTTTGTCGAAAACTGGCGCAAGGCTGTGGAAAAGCAAAAGCAGTCTTGACCAATCGTTAATCATACGCCGTCATAATCTGTTTGAGTTCTTATGCAGGGGATGAACGCTGACGCGGTTGAATCGCATATTGGTCGTTGCAAAAAACGATGACTGGGCCGTCCAGGCGATTGAACGCCTGGCGTCGGGTGCGAACGCGGACATGTTCCCGTCGTCCTGGGTCGATGCCCCACAGCTTTCTGCGTCGGGCAAATACCAGATCGTGATCGTGCAGCTTGGTGGCGATATAGGCGTTGCGTCCGCGACGACCTTTGCGCGCAATGCAGCACGCTGGCAAAATCGCAATTCAATCTTGCTGGTGGCGCTGACCGATGAAGCCAGTACTGCCATTCATCGCGATCTTCAGATGTCGGGCTTTGACGACATCATCCACAAGCCCGTCCACAAGGCCCAGATTGCAAGCCGAATTTCGGTTCTGCTCAGATTGTCCACCATGCGTCGCGAGCTGACACGCAGACAGGCAACCGCGCGCGGCTTTACAAATGGCGAGAGTCTGTTTCTGGCCCCTGGACAACCGCTTTCGGGAGCGCGACGGGCCTCGGTATTGCTGGTGCAATTCGACAGCAGTTCTGAAAGTGCCGAGCAGTTTACGCGCGCGGTTCGCAGTTGCACCGAGGCGCAGATCGCCGACGATCCGCAAACAGCGCAGTCGATGTTGTATCGTGGCGGTCTTGATGCCGTGTTGTTGTGCGCGGACGCGGATGCGGACGCCGCTATCGCGTTTGCGGACCGGATGCGGCAAATTCCGGCGCTTTACAATTTGCCGGTTCTGCTCGCTTCGTCCGACGTTAGTGCGCTTGACCTTGACGAGATTTTTGCCGTTGGCATCACCGATGTTACAGAAACCAGCCTTTCAAGCGAGCAGCTTTCCGTTCATCTCGCCTCGTTCAAGCGCCTTGAAGCGCTGCGGGGATCACTTGCGGCGCGTTTTGCACAGCATGTCGAGATGGTCATTCGTGACGGCGTTACCGGCATGGCGTGCTTTGGCTTTGGCATGGGGCATCTTGAACGCACGCTTGACGATTGTGCAGCGCTTGACCTGCCGCTGTCGATTGCCAGCCTGCGGCTCAAGAATCTGGACGAGATAAACCGTGTCTATGGTTATCGCGCTGGCGATACGGTTTTGCGCAAGCTTGGCGATACCATCCGCCGCTGTATTCGTGGTGAGGACATGGCGACACGCACGGGTGGAGCAAATTTCCTGATACAGTTCCCCGACACGAATTACGGCGCGGCGCGCGTTGCGGTACAAAGGTTGAGCAATGTGCTGCGTTTTCAGCAGATTGATTTGCCAGACGGCGCTGGACCGATCAACGTTGAACTTGACTATAATCTGACCGGATGGGACGGGAAGGCGGATGCCGAAACCCTCGTTGCCGGGCTGAAAAAGCACCGTCTCGCGCTTGCTGCCTGATCGTGGCCACGAGGCTTTACGTTTTGTGAATCATGTGTAACCTGAAATCCGGCCTCTTATCAAAGCTGTAAGTATGATTGACGCGTCATGTGCTCTGGTTGCGCTTTTGCCACGGAATGTGTCTGCTGAAATTGTGGCGGGGTTTGCCCCGGCGATCGATGATGTCGCGCGAATGGCGCCGACAAGTCATCAATTTCTACGCCGAAACTGGTATGAGGCTGCAGTCGGCAAAAGCAGGCAGCGGACATCGACATTGGTGCTCAATACGCCTGATGCCACGCCCCTGATGGCCTTGCCAATGGTGTCGATCGGTCCCGACTGGGCTGGCATCCGGGCGCTTCCGGGCAGTTACTGGCCCTTTCGGAGCTTCCCGTTCGACCCGAATATGCATGACGATGAACTTGCCGTCGCGCTTCAAAAGCTTGCCTGCGATGTCAGGTTCGTACGGATAGGACCAATTTACGAGAATGATCCTGCCGTGCTGCGGCTACGCAAGGTCGCAGAAGTGTCAGGCTGGACCATGATCAGTCGCCGCATTGCGACAAGTTTTCTGTTCGATATTCATGCAGTGCGGGCAGAGGGACCATGGCCGCGTGGATCGACGCTGCTCAAAAACCGCTATCATGAGAAACACCTTGGCAAGCAAGGTGAGCTCGACTGGCGCTTTGTGACCGGAGCGGACTGGACAGCAGCGATATTTGACGACCTAGCGAGTATCGAGAAGAGAAGCTGGCTTGCCACGCAAATCAAAGGGGCGGACGCGAAATTTACAGAAGACGGGCATGGGGCTTTGTGGCGGGCGACGGTAAAGGATCCCGAAATCGCCGCGGCAATGTGGGCGGCAATCCTTTATATTGATGGCAGACCTTGCGCATTTTGCTTCGATATTCACGCGGGGCATATAAAATATGCGGTTGCGACCAGCTATGACAGTGCTTTTGCCAAGCACAGTCCCGGAAAATTGCTTTACTATCGCAACCTTGTTCGCGGGATTGAGGATGGCATCAGTTTGGTCGATTGGGGCGCGGGGGACAATGGTTACAAAGCCACGGTCGGGGCGCGTGTCGGGCCTGAAATTATGGATTATGTCTTTGTGTCACCAGGCTTTGCAGCACTTGGTGCGCGTGTGATGGGCCGTTTCTGGCGCTAAGCTGCAAGCTTTGCCATTGCTCTTGCCACCTTCATGGCGCCGATCAATCGGGCATCCGCGCTGCGCCAATCGCGTGCGATGAAGAGCCGATGATCGGGGCGCAACTTTGCGACGCCTGCGTTTTTCTGCACGAATTCGATGAGCCGCGCCGGGCTGGCGAAGTGCCCCTCGTGAAAGGTGATCAGCGCGCCTTTCGCACCGGCTTCTAGCTTGGCGATATTGGCAGTCTTGCAATATAATTTGGTTTCGATGACTTTCAGCAGGTTGTTGACTTCCAGAGGCAGTTTCCCGAAGCGGTCAATCAGTTCGGCCGCAAACGGCTGCAACGCGTCGACCTCGTCAATTTCATTGAGGCGCTTGTAAAGCGCCATGCGCAGGTTGAGGTCGCTGACATAATCTTCGGGGATAAGGATCGGGGCATCAACGCCGATTTGTGGGCTGAAGGCTTCGCGTGGGCGGTCGAGGCCTGCGGCAAGGGCGCGGGCTGCCAGCATCGCCTCTTCAAGCATGTCCTGATAGAGTTCAAAGCCGATCTCGCGAATATGACCCGATTGTTCATCGCCGAGCATGTTGCCTGCACCGCGAATATCTAGATCCTGTGCGGCAAGCTGGAACCCGGCGCCAAGCGTATCGAGGTTTGACAGAACCTGCAGGCGTTTGGTGGCGTTTTCAGTGAGGTGGGCATCTTCCTGTGTCGTGAGATAAGCATAAGCGCGCGCTTTTGAGCGCCCGACGCGGCCGCGAAGCTGATAAAGTTGGGCGAGCCCGAACATGTCCGCGCGGTGTACGATCAATGTGTTTGCGCTTGGGATATCAAGGCCGGATTCGATGATGGTCGTTGATAGCAGCACATCATAGCGCTTGTCGTAAAAGGACGTCATCCGCGCTTCGACTTCGGTGGCACTCATCTGGCCGTGAGCAGTGATGAACTTCACTTCGGGCACGCGTTCACGAAGGAAAGTTTCAATCTCGGGGATATCGGCGATGCGCGGTGTGACGAAAAAGCTCTGTCCGCCGCGATAATGTTCGCGCAAGAGCGCTTCGCGCACAACGACTTCATCCCACGGCATGACGTAGGTGCGGATTGCCAGCCGGTCGACAGGCGGGGTTGCGATCAGCGACATATCGCGCAGACCCGACATCGCCATTTGCAGTGTGCGCGGGATCGGCGTTGCGGTGAGCGTCAAGACATGCACGTCGCTTTTCAACTGTTTCAGGCGTTCCTTGTGCGTAACGCCAAAGCGCTGTTCCTCGTCAACAATGACAAGGCCGAGGCGTTTGAATTTAATCGATTTGGCAAGCAGTGCGTGTGTTCCGATGACGATATCGACACTGCCGTCGGCGACGCCAGCGCGCGTTCGCGTGGCCTCGGCCGCAGGGACAAGGCGTGAAAGATGCCCAATCCTGACCGGCATGCCCTTGAAGCGTTCGCGAAAATTCTGTGCATGTTGCCGCGCGAGCAGGGTTGTCGGGCAAACGACGGCGACCTGATTTCCCGCCATTGCCGCGATGAAAGCGGCGCGCAGTGCGACTTCGGTCTTGCCAAATCCAACGTCGCCGACGACCAGCCGGTCCATAGGTTTCCCGGCAGACAGGTCGCCGATGACGTCGTCGACCGCGCGCATCTGGTCGTCAGTTTCGGCATAGGGGAAACGGTCGACGAACGCGCCCATTGCCGCAGGGTCGACGTCCATGACTGTGCCGGGGCGCGTGGCGCGTGCCGCAGCGACCTTCAGCAGTTCGCCAGCGATCTCCTTGATGCGTTCCTTCAGACGGGCCTTGCGGGCCTGCCAGTTCGCGCCGCCGAGCTTGTCGAGCTGAATGCCATCGGAATCAGAGCCATAGCGCGATAAAACGTCCATATTTTCAACAGGAACGTAGAGCTTGTCACCGCCCGCATAAGTGAGGGAGACGCAGTCGTGCGGGCTTTTGCCGACGGTGATGGTCAGGAGACCTTCATAGCGGCCGATGCCGTGATCTGTATGAACAACAAGATCACCCGGCGTCATCATCGCCAGTTGGTCCATGAAGGCATCTGCCTTGCGTGCGCGCTTGACGCGGCGGACCAGCCGGTCACCGAGCATATCCTGTTCGCTGAGCAGTGCGATGTCGTAGCTGGTAAAGCCGTGATCAATGGGCAGAACGGCAAGCGCCGCGCCACCTGATTTTGCAGCCTCAAGCGCATCCTGCCACGTGTCGGCAAGATGCAAGGGGGCAATGTCGTGGTCGGTCAGAAGTGACTGTAGGCGATCACGCGAGCCTGACGTGTAGCTTGCGAGAATAACGCGCCGGCCTGCCGTACGCTGCTGTTCGATGTGAAGGCCGATAGCTTTATAGATATTTGCCTGCGCAGCGCGCTCGGCAGCAAAATCATGCGCTGCGCCAAACCCGGCGTCGATTGAACCTTTATCATCTTCGGGGCGCGCGAAATGCGAAGCGGTGTGAACCTTTGCGCGTTCAAGCTGCGCGCTCCAGTCAAGGCGGGATGCATAGAGCGCATCGGTGTCGAGCGGGCGGTAACTGCCAACGTCGCGCGTCATGGCAGCGAGGCGGTTGGCATGATAATCGGCAATCGCATCGAAGCGCTGTTCGGCGGCAAGGCCGGTGCCTTCGTCGCGGACGATGATGTCGTCTTCGGCAAAATAATCGAAAAGGCTCGCCAACTCGTCTTCGAGCAGCGGCAACCAGTTCTCCATGCCCGCAAGCCGGCGCCCTTCGCTGATTGCCTGATAGAGTGGATCACTCGTTGCGGTCGCCCCGAAGAGGTCAACATAGGCACGACGAAAGCGTGCAATGGCATCGGGCGTGAGCAGTACTTCCGAGACCGGCAACAGGTCAAAGCCATCCGATGTTCCGGTGGTCAGTTGGCTGGCCGGGTCAAAGTGACGAAGCGATTCGATCTCATCGCCAAAGAAATCGAGCCGCAAGGCATCCTCCGCCCCGCCGGGAAAAAGATCGAGGAGACCGCCGCGAACGGCAAATTCACCAGCTTCCATCACCGTATCGGTGCGCGAATAGCCGTTTGCTACGAGCTTTTCGGCAAGTGCATCGCGGTCAATCCGTGCACCCGGTGCGATCCGTGCGCTGAGCGTGTCGAGTCGTTCTGGCTTTATGGTCTTTTGCAGCGCTGCGTTCACCGTCGTCGCGACTAGCTGGGGCGTTTTGATCGGGTGCAAAAGCGCGGCAAGGCCTGCGACACGCTCTGCCGCGATTCTGAGCGAAGGCGATGCGCGGTCATAGGGCAGCGAATCCCATGCCGGTACGAAGATCGTTTGCAGGTCGGGCGCGAAAAATGTCGCGGCTTCGAGCAATTGATTTGCAGCAAGGTCATCAGGCGCGATGAAGATTGCGCGACGTCCACGTGCAAAGGCGGCGTGCGCGAGATCGGCGAGCAACCACGGTTGAAACCCCGTGGGCGCATTCGCAATGATTTGCGGGCTGGCGGCGTTTGCAACGGCCTTGATATAGGTTTTGTCGGTCGATGTCACTTTGGTGGAACCATGAAATCCAGGCGGCAAAAGGCGTCGAGCAGCGGGCCGTGATAGCGGGCAGGGGCCTCTTCGCGACCAATCGCCCAGGCCATGATGTCGACATCCTGTTCTTCGAGTAGTGCTTCAAACCACAGGATTTCTGTTTCGCCCCATGTATCGACATGCGCGTCACAAAAGCTGCCGATCATAATATCAGCTTCTTTGGTACCGCGATGCGATGCGCGGAATTTCAGACGGCGTTTGCGTGCGGCAAGCTCTTCGGTCATTGTGCTGCGTCCATAGAAAAACGACGGAATGCGGCTTTCGCACATCCCGTTCCTTGGGTTAGGGTCGAGATAGCATGAGACCCGCGATCCTCAACCCCCTGTTCGCAGAAATGACGGCGATAAAAGGCGTCGGCCCCGCCTTGGCGCGACAATTTTCGCGGCTTGGAATCGAGCGTGTGCTTGATCTTGCCTATCATCTGCCTGCCGGGTGTATCGAACGGTTGCGCGTTGAATCGATTTCATCCGCGCTTGAGGGCCGCTTTGTAACGATCAGTGTCGATATTGCCGGTCACGATAAAGCTGGCCCCAAAAGTCCGCTGCGCGTGCGCACAAACGATGCGGACGGTAATGAATTGATGCTGGTTTTTTTCACCGACCGAGGCGGATACGCGCAGAAATTGCTGCCGGTCGGTGAGCGTCGCGTGGTGAGCGGCAAGCTGGAACGCTATGGTGCGGCGCTGCAAATCGTGCATCCCGATCATATTGTTATGCAGGACAAGGCCGAGGAAATACCGCGCCGTGAGCCGGTTTACGGGCTGACCGAAGGACTGACCAATCGCCGCATGCGAATGCAGATTGAAGCCATTGTCGAGCGTCTGCCTGACCTTGATGAATGGATCGAACCAAGTCTTCTTGACCGGAAGAAATGGCCTGATTGGCGAACGGCTTTGCTTGATGCTCATGCGCTGCAGAATGAAAATGTCGCGCGCGATCGTCTTGCTTATGACGAACTGTTTTCTTCACAACTTGCCTTGCGCTTGATGCGGCAAGCTGCGCGGCGGCAGGGCGCGCAGGCGTTGAAAGGCGACGGGCGTTATCTTGATGCGTTGATGGCAACTCTGCCTTACCGCCCGACGGGTGCGCAGCAACGTTCGATCGCTGAAATACTCGGTGATATTGGTAGCAAAGCACCGATGCTGCGCCTGCTGCAGGGCGATGTCGGGTCGGGCAAGACACTGGTTGCGCTCGCCGCAATGCTGAGTGCGGTCGAGGCCGGTGCGCAGTCGGCGCTGCTGGCGCCGACTGAAATTTTGGCACGGCAGCATATGGCGACGATCTCTGGGCTGCTTGGCGATATTGATGTCCGCGTGGCGATCCTGACCGGGCGCGACAAAGGTGCAGCGCGACGTCAGATACTGGATAATCTTGCGAACGGAGCGATCGATATATTGATCGGCACGCATGCGATTTTTCAGGATGCCGTCGATTATCGACAGCTTGGGCTTGTCGTTGTGGATGAGCAGCACCGCTTCGGCGTTGCCCAGCGTATGATGCTGGCACGTAAGGCAGAAAAGACCGCGCATATGCTGGTGATGACGGCAACGCCCATTCCACGCACGATTACGCTGACTCAATATGGAGAGATGGATATCTCGCGCATTGACGAGATGCCGCCGGGACGAACGCCGGTTGCGACCAGTGTCATGAACCAGGAACGGCTTGAAGAGGTGATTGAAGGGGTCGCACGTCTGTTGAACAGCGGCGGGCGGGCCTATTGGGTCTGTCCTCTCGTCGAAGAAAGCGAGACAGGTGGGGATCTTGCCGCCGCCGAGGCGCGGGCAGCGCTTTTGAAGGCGCGCTTTGGCGAGATTGTGGGCCTTGTCCACGGACGCATGAAGGGGCCTGATAAAGATCAGGTCATGGCCGACTTTCAGGATGGGCGCATCAAGCTTCTGGTGGCGACGACGGTCGTTGAGGTCGGCGTCGATGTTCCAGAGGCAAGTTTGATGATTATTGAGCAGGCCGAGCGTTTCGGTCTTGCGCAATTGCACCAGTTGCGTGGCCGTGTCGGGCGTGGCGCTGCGACGTCGCATTGTTTGCTGTTACGAGCACCTGATATTTCGGAAACTGCACGGCAGCGCCTGAAGTTGATCCGCGAATCGAACGATGGCTTTTATATCGCCGAAGAGGATTTGAAACTGCGCGGCGGCGGAGAACTGCTAGGTCACAAGCAGTCAGGTGATCCGGTATTTCGCGTGGCAACGCCAGAGCAGATTAGTGCACTTGTTGAAACAGCACGCGATGATGCGCGGTTGCTGGTCGAAAACCAAGGCGGTCTTGCGGGCAAGCGTGGAGAAGCGGCGCGTGTGCTTCTCTACCTGTTTGAGCGCGACGAGGCCGTTGGCCTCTTGCGTTCGGGCTAGGGCTTTGCGAAGGCTGCACGCCTGATGCGCGCAATGATTTTTATTTTGATCTGGTTGCTGGCCGTTCCGGCTTTCGTTCCGGCCGTTGCCGGCGATGAAGGCTGGGTTGCAAAGCGCATCGAACAGGCAATGTCCGATTATGAGGCGGGCAATTATCGTGCTGCACGTGTCGAATTTCAGCGCGCTGCGGATCATGGTTCGGCAATCGCTGAAACGATGCTTGGGTCGATGTATGCCAGCGGGACGGGCGTGCCGGTTCATAATGCTGTTGCCGCGGGCTATTTTTATCGTGCGGCGAACCGTGGTTATGGTCCAGCACAGCTCGCATTGTCGGATGTTTATGCGTCGGGTCGCGGCGTCAGGGTGAGCGCACATCAGGCCTTTTTCTGGGCGACTCTGGCGCTTGAGGCCGACAATGTGGATATTGTCGAAAAAGCACGCGGACGCTTGGCGGCGCTGTCATCACGTCTTTTGCCCGGCGATATACAGAAACTGCGAGAGGAAGCCGAAGAATGGCGACCGCGCGCGCGACGGTTTCGCTAGGGTTCCTATCCTAGGTCGTGAAAACGACCACGCCGTGGCGTTTTTTGCCTGCAGACAATTTGAGTTGATCGGCGCTTTGCAGCACTGCTGCTTCGTCTGTTACTTGCTCCCCATCAACCCGCGCGCCGCCTTGCTTGATCAGCCGGCGGGCTTCCCCTTTTGACGCACAGAGACCAAGTTCAATCAGAGCATCGACGACAGGAATCGTTTCGCTCACATGGATTGAGGGTAAGTCTTCGCCTGAACCACCTTCGGCAAATGTTGTGTGGGCGGTTTCGGCTGCGGCATTGGCTTCGTTAGCGCCGCGGCACATTGCGGTTGCTAGATTGGCGAGTATTTTCTTGGCTTCGTTGATTTCCGCGCCTTCGAGCGTTTCAATGCGCGCGATTTCATCAAGTGGCATATCGGTGAACAGTCGCAGGAAACGCGCGACGTCGGCGTCCTGCGTGTTGCGCCAGAATTGCCAGTAATCATAGCTCGATAGCTGTGCCTCGTTCAGCCAGACTGCCCCTTTTGCGGTCTTGCCCATTTTTGCGCCGTCTGCCGTTGTGATCAGCGGCGTTGTCAATCCATAGGCATCCTTGCCATCAATGCGGCGGACAAGCTCCATGCCGTTGACGATATTGCCCCACTGATCAGAACCACCCATTTGCAGGCGACAGTTCATCCGGCGCCCGAGTTCGAGAAAATCATAGGCCTGAAGAATCATGTAATTGAATTCTAGAAAGGTGAGTGGCTGCTCGCGCTCCAGTCTCAGCTTGACCGAATCAAAGGTCAGCATGCGGTTGATGGTGAAATGCCGCCCGACGTCGCGCAGGAAGGGGATGTATTCGAGTGTGCCCAGCCAATCGTCATTGTTGACCATGACCGCATCGGTCGGACCGTCGCCAAAGGTCAGGAAGTTTTCGAAGACCTGCCGGATTGAGGCAATGTTTTCTGCGATGGTCTCGGAGGACAATAATTGCCGTCCTTCATCCTTGCCTGACGGGTCGCCAACCTTGGTCGTGCCGCCGCCCATCAGTACGATCGGCTTGTGGCCTGCCTGTTGCAAACGCCGCAGCATCATGATCTGGACGAGGCTGCCAATATGAAGCGAGGGTGCTGTTGCGTCAAAACCGATATAGGCTGTGATGATCTCCTTGTCCGCCATCGCGTCGAGCGCGGCCGGATCGGTGATCTGATGAATGTAGCCGCGTTCGTCGAGCAGCGTTAGAAGGCTGGATGTATAGTTTGTCATGTCGAGTGCGCGCATAGCATGGAGGATCGGGGTTGAGTAGCAGGCTTTACCGAAGTGTCGGTTTGATGTCCGGAACTTCGATGGATGGCATCGATGCCGCGCTGATTGAAACCGATGGTGAAAGCCATGTCGAAGTGCTGCGTTTTGTATCTCACCCTTATGATGATGTGCTGCGTGCGCAATTGCGCCGGGCGATTGAACGCGCGCTTGCAATGGAGGCGCCTGCCGTCGACCCGATTATCGACCGGCCAGCGCGCGTGCTGACCATGCTGCATGCCGAAGCGGTTCGCGATGTTCTGGCGGGCGAGAACGCGGATGTTATCGGATTTCACGGTCAGACGATCGCGCACCGTCCCGAACGCGGCTGGACGTGGCAGATCGGCGATGGGGCATTATTGGCGCAGATTGTGGGTTTGCCGGTTGTTGCCGATCTGCGCAGAGCCGACGTTGCTGCGGGCGGGCAGGGGGCGCCGTTGCTGCCAGCCTATCACCGCGCGCTTGCCAAGGATCTGCCCAAACCAACTGCAGTCTTGAACCTTGGCGGTGTTGGTAATCTGACGTTTATCGGAGAAGACAGCGAGATGCTGGCCTTTGATACGGGGCCTGCCAATGCGCTTGTCGATGACTGGATGCACGCACGGCGCGGGCTGAGCCACGATGCCGATGGCGCGCTTGCGGCAAGTGGGGTGGTGGATGAAGCGGTGCTTGCAAAAATGCTCGACCTCGCGTGGTTCAACGTGCCGCCGCCAAAATCTCTCGACCGGCACGATTTTACGCTTGAAGGTGTTCGCGGACTTTCGGACGCAGACGGCGCTGCAACGCTGACGGCGTTTACGGCGGAGACTGTTCGTCTCGCGATCAGGCATTTGCCATCGCAGCCGCAGCTATTGCTGGTGACCGGTGGCGGTCGGCTTAATCCGACACTGATGGAGATGCTGGCCACACGCACGGGTATTGAGGCCAGGCCCGTCGAAGCCGTTGGTTGGCGCGGCGATTCGATGGAGGCGGAGGGGTTTGCCTATTTCGCGGTCCGCAAACTTCGCAACCTGCCGATCAGCTTTCCCGGCACGACCGGCTGCACAGCGCCGACGATTGGCGGCGTTTTGCATGCGCGGCTCAGATAGTCATCAATCCGTCGCGAGACGCATGTCGAGATAATCGTCGATGATCTTCATCAACTGAACCATTTCCTTTTCGAAGAAGTGGTTCGCGCCGGCGATGGTTTCGTATGTGATGGTGATATGCTTTTGTGTCTTCAGCTTGTCGACGAGCTTCTGCACGGCGCCGTGTGCGACGACTTCATCAGACAGTCCCTGAACGAGAATGCCCGATGAGGGGCAGGGAGCAAGAAAGCCAAAATCATACATGTTCGCGGGCGGCGCGACGGAAATAAAACCCTTGATTTCAGGACGACGCATCAGAAGCTGCATCCCGATCCAGGCGCCAAAGCTGAACCCCGCCACCCATGTCGTAGAGGCCTCGGGATTGAACTGTTGCATCCAGTCGAGCGCGGAAGCTGCGTCCGACAGCTCGCCAATGCCATTGTCGAACGTGCCCTGAGAGCGCCCGACACCACGAAAATTGAAGCGCAGGGTCGCAAATCCACGCCGTGCGAAGGTCTGGTACATGGCCTGTGTGATGGCATTGTTCATAGTGCCGCCACCCTGTGGGTGCGGGTGGAGAATGATGGCCGCAGGGGCACGCGGCTTTTTGCCGGGCTGGTAGCGGCCTTCGAGACGGCCTTCGGGGCCGGGAAAAATAACTTCGGGCATCAGATGGGATCCTGCATAACTATGAGCTTGCACTGTGCGCGCGTACAGTGGCGCCTATATATGGTTTTATTGGCAAGACTCAATGCCGAGTCGCGCCAAAGGTAGAGGAATGCTCAATTATGAGCGAAAACAGGATATATCTCGACTGGAATGCAACCGCGCCGATTGCGCCTGAAGCCGTGAACGCATTCAGTCATGCAGCCAGAAGCTGGGCGAATCCTTCATCCGTTCATGCCGATGGTCGCGCGGCGCGAGGTGCGTTTGAGAGCGCACGCGAGCGGCTTGCCGCCAATTTTGGCTGTGATGCTGCGCAAATCATTTTCACCAGCGGCGGGACCGAGGCGCTTGGTCTTGCCCTTCATGGCAGTGGCGCAAGACGGTGGCTGATTTCCGCAGTCGAACATGGTGCAGTTGGTGCGGCGGTTCCCGATGCCGATATCATTCCTGTCGATAGCGAAGGCCGTGTCCGCATCGATGCCCTTGAACGCATGCTTCCCGAATCGGGGAGGCACGCGCTGATCGCGGTCATGCACGCCAATAATGAAACCGGCGTCATCCAGCCCATAGACGAGATTGTCTCCATTGCACATGCGCATGGTGCGCGCGTGCTCGTCGATGCCGTGCAGACGGTCGGGAAGTTGCCGTTTCCATCGGGTGATTATGTCTGTGTCTCGGCGCATAAATTCGGTGGTCCGCCGGGTGTTGGTGCGCTTGTTGCCCGTTGCGCAAGTGAATTGTCGGCGGTCCTCAAAGGGGGTGGACAGGAACGTGGGTTGAGAGGTGGTACCGAAAACCTGCCGGGCGTTGCCGCGATGTCGGCCGCGCTGGATGCGAGGATGGCGGACACGGGATGGGTCGAGCGCGCACGCGCCTTGCGTGGCATCATGGAGCAGCAATTAAAGGCGGCAGGTGCGGAAATTTATGGAGAGAATGCCGATCGCCTGCCGACGACCAGTATGCTCCGAATGCCGGGCGTTGCTGCGACGAGCCAGCTCATCCAGTTCGACCTTGCCGGGATTTCGGTGTCGAGCGGATCTGCGTGCTCGTCGGGCAAGGTTGGTCGCAGTCAGGTTCTGGCCGCGATGGGTGTCGATGATGTCGCGGCGGCAGAGGCTATACGTGTTAGCCTTGGCTGGACGACCAGTGCGACAGATATCGAGCTTTTCTGTACCGCTTGGGAAAAAATGGCGCGAAAAGCAGTAGAGAAGACTGGCGGAGGTCAAAGCGAGGCGGCGTGAATCTTTATCTCGACTATCAGGCAACAACGCCACCCGACCCACGCGTGATTGCCGCGATGCAGCCTTATATGGATACATTATGGGGCAACCCGCACAGTGCGCATCGGCATGGTTGGGAGGCCGCGGCTGGCGTCGATGTCGCGCGCAAGCATGTCGCAAAGCTTGTGGGTGTTGAGCCGGACTGGGTGATATTTACCAGCGGTGCGACCGAGGCCAATAATCTTGCGCTCAAAGGCGTTATGCAATCCCAAGCCCGCGCGCGCGAACGCTGTCGCATCGTGACGCTTGCCACCGAACATAGTTGCGTGCTCGAATCCGCTCGGTTTCTTGAAAAAAGCGGCTATGATCTGAGCATTCTTGATGTCAAAGCCGATGGTCTTGTCGATCTTGAGCAACTTGATAAGGCGCTTGGCGATGATGTCGCGCTGATCTCGGTCATGGCGGTCAATAATGAAATCGGTGTCATCCAGCCTGTCGCCGAAATCGGCGCGCTGGCGCGGGCGAAGGGCATATTGTTTCATTGCGATGCTGCGCAGGGCTTTGGCAAGATCCCACTCGATATGACGGCGATGCAGATCGATTTGATGAGCGTTTCAGCACATAAAATCTATGGCCCAAAAGGTGTTGGGGCGTTGCTGCGACGTCCCGATATCATGCTCGAACCGCAAATGCATGGTGGCGGACAGGAAGGTGACGGGTTGCGCTCGGGAACGCTTGCGCCTGCACTGATTGCCGGTCTTGGCAAGGCTGCCGAACTGGCGGAAGCGACTATGGAAGCGGATCGGGATCATGCAGAAAAGCTTTGGAATGCCATGCTCTTGGCACTTGATGGCCCCTACACGATCAACGGTTCGATGATTGATCGTTGGCGTGGTAACCTTAATATCGGCTTCCCCGGTATCGATGGGGCGCGTCTGATCGCAGACCTTCGCCGCCTGTCGATTTCATCGGGCGCGGCCTGCTCAAGTGCGTCAGGCAAGCATAGCCATGTACTTGACGCCCTAGGCCTTGATCGCGCCGAGGCCAAGTCAAGCCTGCGCATAGGATGGGGCCGATTTGTGAATGAAAAAGATGTGGAAGATGCCGCCGCGATGATTAACACGGCTGTGGCCGAGCAGAAGAGATATGCTGCATGACAAAAGTAATATTTGTGTCGGCTGACGGCCAGAAATCGATCGAAATCGACGCGCCGCCGGGAAAACGACTTCTCGAACTCGCGCAAGTGCATGAACAGCCGCTCGAAGGTGTTTGCGAAGGGTCTATGGCGTGCTCGACCTGCCATGTCATCGTCGCTGCCGAGGATTTTCAAAATCTGCCGCCGCCAAGCGAGGAGGAGGAAGATATGCTCGATTTCGCCTACGGGGTGAATCGCTATTCGCGGCTTGCCTGTCAGCTTTGGACGGTCGAAGGTCTCGAGCGTCTCGAAGTCCGTATGCCTGGTGGCAGCGTGAATATGCAGAACGGGTAAAGGCGGCGGATATGCGTTGGTTGGGACAAATTGTTTCGTCTAAATAACAATGCTGGTGAACGAAGGCATTGCCGCCCCTGCAGTCGTCGGCTAAGACCGGGCTATGACTGATAAGAACAAAATCGGAACATTGTGGTTGCTCGGCTGTGGCAACATGGGTGGTGCGCTGCTCGCGCGTTGGGTTGAAAACGGCCTTGCCGACACATTCATTGTGATCGATCCGGGCATGCCAAAGGTGCCGGAAGGTGTTGAGGTTTGGCCCGCACTTCCAGAAACCAGTGATATGCTGCCCGATGCAGTGGTTCTTGCCGTGAAGCCACAATTGGCAGCGGAAGCGGCAGCGAATTTGCCCAAATTTGTCAGGCCACAGGCTCTGGTGGTTTCGATTATGGCAGGAACGAGTCTTGCCGAAATTGCGACTCTTTGCGGACCTGCAGTCCACGTCCGTTCCATGCCCAATACGCCCATCGCCATTGGTCGTGGTATGACGGCGCTTTTCGGCAACGACCTCGATGACACGGCGAAGGCCAATGCGCAGGCGCTCTTTGAAACATCGGGGACCAGTATCTGGCTTGAAACGGAAAACCAGTTCGATGCGGTCACTGCCGTATCCGGGTCGGGGCCAGCCTATGTGTTTCGCTTTATAGAGGCGCTGGCGGCGGCTGCAGAATCTGCCGGGCTTCCCGAAGGCCTGTCCGCGACGCTTGCCAAGGAAACTGTGGTCGGCGCGGCGATGCTTGCCGATCAGGATTCTCGTTCGCCTGCCGAGCTTCGCCGTGCGGTAACAAGTCCTGGAGGCACGACGCAAGCAGGGCTTGAGGCTCTGGATGCTGACCCTGGACTGCCTTTGCTGGTCAGGAACGCTGTTCGCGCGGCGGCAAACCGGTCGAAAGAACTCGGCGAGAGCTAATCGCGCCTTGTCGACAGGCTGGCGACGTCGGCACGAACATCGTCTGGCAAGAGTCCGGTCAGTACGGCCCAGAAATTTTCAACAGCTTCGGCGCCAGCTTCGGCATAAGCGCGTTCAATGCCGGTCCTCAGCGCGTGGAAAAGTTCCATTTCAAAGGCGGAACCTTCCGGGGTCAGGTATAAGAGGCGCTCCCGCCTATCATGCGTGCCGATCTTCTGTTCAACGAGTTGGTTCCTCTGTAATTCGCCAAGCACGCGCCCAAGCGATTGCTTTGTAATGTCAAGGAGACGCAGAAGGTCAGAAACTGTGAGGCCAGGCTTGCGCGCAATAAAGTAAAGCGCGCGATGGTGAGCGCGGCCATAGGGTGTTTTGGCAAGGCGGTTATCGGCCTGTTTTATAAAGTTTGCGTAGCCGAAATATAAAAGTTCCATTCCACGCCGGACATCAGCCTCGCTGAGGGTAGGTGGCAGCGGGGAGGAAAATGCGTCAGACATGTTGACGTATATTAGAGAGATGTTTATCCCCCGCAAGGCTATAAAGCGACAGAAATACATCGAGATGAAGGTTTGAGCGATGAGTGAAGCGACGTTCGACGACCGCAATGGCTGGATCTGGTTTGACGGTAAAATGATCGACTGGCGCGACGCGAAGGTGCATGTCCTCACGCACGGTCTTCACTATGGGTCTGCGGTGTTTGAAGGACAGCGCGCCTATAGCGGCAAGATCTTCAAACTTGAGGAGCATAGTCAGCGCCTGATCGATTCAGCTGCGATGCTTGGCTTTGAATTGCCGTGGAGCCGGGCGGAAATCGATGCCGCTTGTATTGAAGTCATGGAAAAAAACGGGTTCAGCGACTGTTACCAGCGACCCATCGCATGGCGCGGTAGCGAACAAATGGGCGTTTCTGCACAAAAAACCAAGCCGCATCTTGCCATTGCCGCCTGGCAATGGGGTGCTTATTTTGGCGAGGAGGCGATAAAGAAGGGGTTACGGCTCAATATTTCGCCTTGGCGACGTCCCGCACCGAACACGGCGCCAACGAAGGCGAAAGCGTCTGGCCTGTACATGATTTGCACGATGGCAAAGCATGCCGCTGAAGATGCCGGTTATAACGATGCATTGATGTTCGATTGGCGTGGTCAGGTTGCCGAAGCAACCGGTGCCAACATCTTTTTTTACAAGGATGGTATTTTGCACACACCAACGCCGGACTGTTTCCTCGATGGTATTACACGCCGTACGGTGATTGGTCTCGCCAGAGCGCGCGGCATTGAGGTTGTCGAGCGTGCGATATGGCCAGAAGATCTTGAAACATTTGAACAAGCCTTCCTCACCGGTACGGCTGCGGAAGTGACGCCTGTTTCGCAAATTGGGCCGTGGAATTTTACCGTTGGTCAGTTGGTTCTGGACCTGCGTCGGGACTATTTGGCGCTCGCAAATGGCCGCTAGTCACAAACTGTGGCATAAAAGAGACTCGGTTGATCAGATTATTTGAACCCTTCGTCGTTCAATTGTCATAAAGCGTTGATATTTTGAGGATGCTCGGATAGTAACCCGGGGCGTTGGTTTTGGATTTTGTTAACTATAAGCCTTTAAAAGGCAGCCGTCCCAGACCAAGAACAGGCGAATAAAAAAGTGCGTAAGAATCTTCTTTTTTCTTCGGTGGCTGCAGTGATCTTCATGGTCGCGCCGTCACCTGGATCCAGCGGACAGGGAAACTATCCCGGACGTGTGCATCATGCGGACGCGGGTCTGCTTTATGATGGCGCACGCATGGATATGCCCGTTGCGGTAGATGCAGCCCAACTTGATGCCAGGGTGCTTGATGCGCTTGAGGCGGATAAGCTCGTTTGACGGCATCATCCTCCCTTTAGAATTTAAGCTGCGCTTGTCTGCAGCCCTTTGTTGACGAGCCAGTGGGCCGTCACTATCAGTCAGCATCGTTAGCGCAAAAAGGGGGTCCTACGCACATGGCGGATTGCGGTTGGTTTGCCACAGGTCATGCCGTGTCGAAGAAAGTTGGATCGATATTTGTGGTGGCGCTGATATGTGCGCTGACGCTTCCAACTATAGTCGAGGCACAAATCGACCCCAAGGTTCTGGACAAGATTCAGGGAAATCTGGGCGTTAAAAATTCTGATCCCGGAGCGCAGCTTGATCAGTCGCGCGAAGATGCTGCTTCGGGTTTTTCGTTTGAAGATACCTATAAAGAAACGGAGGAGGAGCGCGAGCTGAAGCGTCAGCAATCGCGCGCACTTCTCGACGAGTTGTATCGACCGTCAACTGTGGAAAAAGAGTTCCAGACGCGTCTTGGCGATCCGAGCCTTCGTCAGTTCGGCTATGATCTTTTCAGATCCGCAGCAAGCAAGTCTGGACCATTAACCGGTCAGGTGGCGGACAATTATGTGCTTGGCCCCGGCGACGAACTGATCATCACGTTTCAGGGCGCCACGAATGATACGTACACGGCGCGCGTCGCGCGCGATGGCAGGCTGATCGCCGGAGAGCTGCCCCCTATTCGGGCTGGCGGTCGCACTTTGGGCGCGGTGCGCACATCACTGGCTGCAGCAACGCGGGAGAATTTGCTGGGCACCGATGTCTATGTCTCGCTTGGCGGTGTGCGCAGCGCGACGGTCTTTATCGGCGGTGAAGTCGAACGGCCTGGCCAGTATCAGGTCATCGCACTCTCCGATGTCGCAAATGCCCTTGCGCGCGCGGGTGGTCTTCGCAAGTCAGGCTCGCTGCGCAATATCCGGATTGTACGCAATGGCGTCACACGGACGGTCGATCTATACGGTTTGCTTGGCATTGGTGCGCCGCCGTCGATCGGTGTGCAGGACGGTGACCGAATTATCGTCCCCGTCATAGGGCAGACCTTTGCGATTACAGGCGCGGTTGCGCGTCCGGGTATCTATGAGATGCGCGGTGCGATCAGCATCGACGAAGCGCTGCGATATGCTGGCGGTGCAGTCAGACCACGCGGATACAAGATTGCAATCAGTCGCATCGCTGAAGACGGTCGCGAAGTGTTCGTCCGGGCGCAAGGGGCCGGATCGCAGGTCATCGCTGGCGATGGCGTCCAGATCGTCGGGGGCAGTGCGGGCGCAGCGCGCGATCGTGTGCTGCTTCGGGGCTATGTCATCAATGAAGGGCCGCGCGCACTTTCAAACGCGCAAACGGTTGCCGATCTGGTCGGCGATGTAGACAATTTGCGCCTTGGCACATATTTGCCAATGGCCGCGCTTATCCGCCGCGATACTGATACCGGCATGCGCAATTACGAAGCTGTGGATCTTCGTGGTGCCTTGACGGGCGGAGATAATGTTCCGCTGCGTGGGGATGATCGGCTTTATATTTTCAGCACCGATGATATTGCCTTCATGAACAGCGCGGCAGTTCGCGGCGTCATTCTTGGCGAACGCAACAGCCTGCCACAATGTGTGTCGCTTATGCGGCTTGAGGCGCTGGTAAGAGATACGCAATCGCCGCGCTTCTATTCAATAACACGCGGTACATTTACCGTGGAGCGTGAAGGTAAAAATGTCGCCGTTTCGGTTGGAGACGCGCTTGGGGCGAATAACGGCGCACGGCAAGTACAGGCTGTGAATCAGAACGAAGACTCGATCAGGTCAAAAGACGCGCAGTCGGAGACGGACAAGGGCAGGAAAAAACTTGGTGCAGGCGAGGACGACGATAATCCGGAATGTCCCAAGGTGTTTGAAGAAGCGCCTGAGCTTCTGCCGTTCCTGATTGAAAATAGCGTCAGTGTCGGTGGATCGGTCCGGCGTCCCGGCGCCTATCCGGTCGGCAGCACGATCAAGGCGAATGCTCTGATTGGCGCTGCGGACGGGGTCGTCGCCTCGACAGGGTCGGTAACGCTTGATCTGACTCGCGCCGAGACTGGCGACACAAGCCGTTATGCTGTTGCTGATGGCGATTATAGCCAAGCGCAAAACCTGGTGCTTCGTGCAGGCGATGATCTTCGGATCAATGCAGACCTGCCCGCCTATGAGGTCGGCGCAGTGTTGCTGACGGGCGAGTTCGCGCGGCCAGGCCTTTATACGATCCGCCAAGGTGAGCGGCTTTCGGAATTGATTGCACGTGCCGGTGGTTTGCGTGAGAACGCCTATCCCTATGGTACGGTCTTCACACGCCGAAGCGTACGTGAACTTCAACAGGAAGGCTTCAAGCGCACCGCGCGGGAGCTGAATACAGCGCTTCTGGCACTGGTCGCGCAAAAGGATACAAATAGCGGCGCGATTGCGTCCGCCGGTGAGCTCATCAAGACGCTGTCGACGACCGAAGCGGTCGGACGGATGGTCGTCGAGGCCGATCCGCGTGTGCTTGCACAAAGACCGGATCTTGATCCAATCCTGGAGGGTGGCGATTCGATATTCATGCCGAAAAAGCCGACCTACGTGCTAACACTAGGTGATGTCAGCAATCCTGGCGCCTTGCAATTTATCGCGGGTAAGGGCGTTTCCGATTATCTGGCCGAAGCTGGTGGGTCGCAATCGACGGCTGATAAGGGCCGTACTTTCCTTGTGTTGCCAAATGGTTCCGCGCAGCCGGTCCGCAACGGATTCTGGCGTCAGTCGAATATTGTCGTGCCACCGGGAAGTACAATCATTGTGCCCAAAAACCTCAATCCCTTACGCTCACTTGGCGTCATTCGTGATGTAGCAACTATTTTCGGGCAATTGGCGACGGCTGCTGCTTCAATAGCGATTCTCGCAACTCGATAAGGAGTTCGGGGAGCAGCCCTGAAATTCGAACGGGGATGACATTATGAATTTGCCGACGTCGACCAAAGTTGCCGTGATCGGGCTGGGTTATGTAGGCCTGCCACTTGCTGTTGCGCTCGCCCGGCATTTTAACACGGTCGGCATCGATATTAATGCCGAGCGCATTGCTGCGCTGAAATCAGGGCATGACTCCACACGCGAGATTGACCGGGATCGGCTATTGGCCAGCACGCTCTCCTATTCGGATAGTGTTGCAGCGTGCGGCGATGCTGAATTCATTATTGTGACAGTTCCAACGCCGGTCGATGTGTCCAATCAACCGGACCTTGGTCCTGTTGTCGGCGCGACGCGTGCGCTGGCAGGCTCTATCGGCAAAGCTGCAAGGCCGGTTATCATTTATGAAAGCACGGTCTATCCCGGCGTAACAGAAGACGTCTGCGGACCATTGATCGAAGAGATTTCAGGGTTGAAACGCGGGACTGACTTTTTCCTCGGCTATTCGCCAGAACGCATCAATCCGGGCGATCGTGAACATACAGTCGATAAAATCATCAAAGTCATTTCAGGCGAAAATCCGGATGTTCTGGAAAAAATTGCCAGCTTGTACGGCGCTGTCACGACCGGGGGGGTGTTCCGTGCTGCATCGATCAAGGCCGCTGAGGCTGCAAAGGTGATTGAGAATGCGCAGCGCGATATCAATATCGCCTTTGTCAACGAGATTACCCAGATTTTCCAGAAGATCGGTCTGTCGATCTATGATGTGCTTGATGCAGCGCAAACGAAGTGGAATTTTCTGCCGTTCCAGCCTGGCCTTGTCGGAGGCCACTGTATCGGGGTCGATCCCTATTATTTGAGCTACAAGGCGCAGCAGGTCGGGCACCTACCACGCGTCATTCTCGCCGGTCGCTCGGTCAATGATGGTATGGGGGCCTATGTTGCCGACCGTGTTCACGATCATTTGAGAAAGGCAGGGGACGTACTGGTACTTGGCCTGACGTTCAAGGAGAACGTGCCCGACCTTCGTAATTCCAAGGTTGTGGACGTGATCGAGCGCCTGAAATGGCTGGGCCATAACGTGACAGTGCATGACCCACTTGCCGATGCCGGCGAGGCGCAGCATGAATACGGATTGAATCTTGTCAGCGATGCCCTTGAGCGAGACTACCAGGCTGTGGTGCTTGCCGTGCCACACGAAGAGTATCTGACCTCTGCATCGACGCTGCTTGGCGGACTTGTTCGACGCGGCGGCTTTTTTGCGGACATAAAGGGCGTGTTGCGCGGGGTCGAATTACCCGATCATTTTGAACGTTGGCAGCTCTAGCGATTAAATGCGGCCAGCCAGGCGATAAAAGGCAAGGCCGATAATCTCGTGTAATGCAAGGTCGGCGCGATTTATATTGGCCATAACATCTATCGAGACGTTCCCGGCACCGTAACGCCCGGCGGAGTGCTGAAAATCGACGCCGTAAGGCACGGCATTCACCTTTGAGTGTTTCATGCAGGCCATTGCGCGTGGCAGATGAAACGCGGAAGTGACCAGCAGCACGCGCGTGCTGCCAACGGCGTTGCGCAGCTTTTCGGCGTTGGAACATGTGTCGATTGATCCGCCAATGGCTTTTATTCTGACAGGGGCAAGACCAGCTCCGATCAGAAAATCGCGGGTCCATTCTGCGTCGATCTTGTCATTGTTGCGGATGCTTACGCCGCCGATAATGAGGATTTCTGCGTCAGGGAAACGGTTGGCGAGAGTCAGGGCTTCAAGGATGCGTTCACCATGTTCTCCAACTTGAAGCACACCATTTTTTTCACTGGAAGCGAGATCTTCGGCGCCGGTGAGGACCGCAATCCTGTCGAAGCCATTTTCGAGCGCGGGCAGCGGATACATACGTTCCAGACGATCTATCAACCAATTGCCTGTCGGCAGAATGCCAAGGACAAATACGGTTATGCCTGCAAGTGCAAGGCAAAGACGGGCTAAACTGCGCGTGCGCTTTGATCTGCCCAAGAGCAGCAGCGTCCCGATCAGGATAAGCCAGAATGCCCAGCTTGCCGGACCGAAGAGTGTCCAGAGCAGATAATGCATCAGAGCCCGTGATAGGCGCGGAACCAGTCGACAAATTTGGGAATGCCGTCCGCAATTGTGGTTTTGGGTTCAAAGCCGAGGTCGTTCTGAATAGCGCTGATATCAGCGAACGTATCCTTGACGTCGCCAGGCTGCATGGGTTCGAATGTTTTGACGGCTTCACGACCAAGGGCGCGTTCGAGAATGCCGATCATGTCCATCAGGTCCTCGGACCGATGGTTGCCGATATTATAGACGCGGTGCGGACTGACAGAACCGCCTGCCTTGACCTTGCCGTCATCGGGTGGCGGATTGTCGATACAGGCGACGATGCCGCTGACAATGTCGTCGACGAAAGTGAAATCACGACGCATATCGCCATTATTGAATACTTTGATCGGCTGCCCTTTTAAAATGGCGTCGGTGAACAGCCACATGGCCATGTCCGGTCGCCCCCAAGGCCCATAGACGGTGAAAAAGCGAAGACCCGTTTGTGGCAAGCGATAGAGGTGGCTGTAGGTTTCGCTCATCAATTCGTCGGATTTTTTGGTTGCCGCATAAAGCGACATCGGATGATCGACGCGATCATCGACAGAAAACGGGAGAGTCTTGTTGCTGCCGTAAACAGACGAAGAGGACGCATAGACGAAGTGTTTGCAGCGTTCGGAGCGCCGCGCAAATTCCATCATATTGAGATGTCCGACGAGGTTTGACTGAACATAGGCATGCGGATTGGTGATCGAATAGCGGACACCTGCCTGTGCGCCGAGATGTGCGATCCGGTCGATATTAAAAGGCGCAAGAGCCGCTTCGGTCCCGGCATAATCGGCAAAATCCTGCTCGACAAAGCGGTAATTATTATGGCGACGCTGCAGATCGGCAATGCGGTCGCGCTTTAGTTTGACGGAGTAGTAATCGTTGACATTATCAATGCCGACAACGTCGTCACCGCGTGCCAAGAGCCGCTCGGTCAGATGGTAACCGATGAAGCCTGCGCCGCCGGTAACGAGAATTGTCATTGAATACCCTCCAAAAAATAAAACACGTCTGTATGAAAGCTGTTGAACTTAAACGCCGCCTCGTGCACTTCAATGCGTGAGGCAGTTAGCCGAACATGCTGATTGTCGCAACAAGGCTGCGCCATGCGGCTTGTCGGACGGTATATCGCACGATGAGGTAATACGACGTGACACTGGGCCAATTAAACCTCCTCACGGTGATTGCGGCAATTTTGACAGCACTCGTAATTGGCATCAATGCGCAGGGTGTTGGCCGGTTCATCGGGCTTCTCGACTACCCCGACCCCAGTGGTGGTCGCAAGCGTCACCAACGCGTTACGCCGCTGGTTGGAGGACTTGCCGTTATTGTTGCGTTCGAGCTGGCGGCTGTTGCGCTGCTGACATTGCTTGATCAGGATTCTGCCTATTTTGACTGGCAGGTTGGCTGGATCGCGTTCGCGGCAGGCGTTATGAGCCTTGTCGGTCTTGCGGATGACAGGTTTTCGTTGTCGCCGAATATTCGCCTTGCCGTAGCGTTTTCCGTGCTGATGATTACCATCGTCGAGGCACCGGATTTTCGTATTGAGTTTCTGCGCTTTTCCGGAGTGGATGAGTTGATGATCCTGCCAATGTGGGCGAGCATTGCCTTCACGTTGCTTTGTCTGATTGGCCTGCTGAACGCGGTCAATATGGCCGATGGCAAGGATGGGCTTGTTATCACTCTGTCGCTGATCTGGACCGGGGTTTTGTTCGTGCGCAATCCAGCGTCCTTTGATCCCATGTTGTTTGCGGTTGCAGGCAGTCTTGTTGTTTTGCTGTTGTTCAATCTGCGCGGAAAGCTGTTCCTCGGCGATGGCGGAAGTTATGGAATTTCGGCGATCTTCGGTTTGCTCGTCATCTATGCCTATAATCACAGCTTTGCGGCCTTTGGCGCAGAGCAGGTTGCGATCATGTTTCTTATTCCTGTGCTCGATACGGTTCGGCTCATGACCTGGCGCGTGCGCCACGGCAGGTCGCCGTTCGCTGGCGATCGCAACCATCTACATCATTATATTGCGGCGCGCTGGGGGTGGCCAGAAGGTCTTGTTATTTATGGTGGAATCGTTGCTTTGCCAAACATATTGGCGGTGCTGTTTCCCGATCTCAGCCTTGTCTGGCTGGCGCTATGTTTCGCGCTCTATGCCGGTACATTGAAGCTTTCTGCCCAGCGCGGCACATTTGTCGCGGGATTTTCCGGTTGAAGCCCTTCCAATGTCAGATTCTGCAGCTATATTGCGCCCCGCTGTGCAAGGGCCTGTGGCCCGATATTGGGGCGTAGCCAAGCGGTAAGGCAGCGGTTTTTGGTATCGCCATGCGGAGGTTCGAATCCTCCCGCCCCAGCCAGTTTTGAAATATAATTACTATTCAATGGTTTGCGGATTGTCCAAGCTCAAATATGGGGCGGTTTACAGGCAACTATCCCAGCATGACACGTGCCGCCACAATTCCGCGATAGAGCTGCTATCGGGCGCATTCGCGCCTTGCCATGGACCAAATCCATCTGCGTCACGGGCATGCATTTCATGGGACCTTGACCCTATGAGGTTTCGGATATTCGGGGGATGCCTTCGGTTGGCGTTGGCCAAGTCTACGGCGATGTTGTGGCGTGCTGATCGTAGTCGATTCCTTGGGCCAATCCCCTCAGGTCCGCCAAATTTCAGTTAAGCATGGCACAAGCATTCTAGATCGTTTAGCGCATCGACTGGGCCTGAATCAGAATCAGGGTTTTGTGGCGGTCTGGGGCAAAGGTTAATCGAATGAATGGAATTGAATCTCTTCTCTCTCCAGTTATCCTCTTTTTTGTTCTCGGGGCCGCCGCCGCGTTTGCCCGATCTGACCTGGCCATCCCCGAATCGATCGCCAAGGGTATGTCGCTTTATCTGATGGCTGCCATCGGATTGAAGGGCGGCAAGGAAATCGCAGAACTGGGATTCTCCACTGAAATACTTGTTGCCGCATTCGCTGGCATTGTTCTCAGCTTCATTCTTCCACTTCCTGCCTTTTTTGCTCTGCGGAAGTTTGGCAGGCTTGATCCACTCAATGCTGCTGCGTGCTCGGCTCATTACGGATCTGTCAGCGTCGTCACTTTTGTAGCGGGCATGGAAGTGCTGTCGTCCGCTGGAATGCCACCTGCCGGCTATATGGTCGCCGTATTGGCGCTGATGGAAACGCCAGCAATAATTGTGGGATTACTGTTAGCCAAGCGAACGGGCGGTGTCACCAGAACTGGCGGTCTGTTTCATGAGACGGTTCTGAATGGATCAGTGGTTTTGCTACTTGGGAGCTTCATGATCGGATTGGTGATCGGGAAAGACGGTTTTGTCCCTATCGCCCCGGTGTTCGAGCTGGCGTTCCGCGGCGTATTATGCCTGTTTTTGCTGGACATGGGCCTGGTCGCAGCGCGGCGATTGCGCGATGCTCGAGCGTTGACTTGGAGAGTCGCCAGCCTGGGTGTTTTGTTGCCAATCTTCAATGGCACGATTGGCGTTCTGCTCGGTGCGAGCATAGGATTGGATGTTGGCACCACAGTGGCTCTGGGCATCCTTGCCGGAAGTGCTTCATATATCGCCGTACCTGCTGTCATGCGTATGGCGTTGCCACAAGCTGATCCTGGTCTTTATCTGGGGCTGTCACTAGCCGTGACTTTCCCTTTCAACATCATTTTTGGTATCACACTTTACACCTTTATTGCGACGAGGATCATTGGATTATGACGGAAATTGTGCAGCGTCGTCGTATTGAAGTTCTGGTTGACGCGCCACTCGCAAGGCGTGTCGTTGAGGTTGCAAAGTCCGTAGGAATCGTAGGCTACACCGTCTTGCCAACCCTCGAGGGCGAAGGAACTCATGGCCATTGGTCTGACGATCAGGTGAGCGGTGCACTTGCAAAGGTTCTGTTCCTTAGTGTCACATCCGAACCCAAGGCAAAAGCGTTCATGGAAGCCATTGAGCCGCTGCTTGAAAGTCATGGGCTGGTCTTTTTGCTCAGCACAGTAGACGTAATTCGGGGCAAGAAATTTTAGGTCTGTACCTCAGACCCAGATCATTCGCGCAGCGGGCATTCAATGAGTCCTGACCCTGAGAGATAGTCAAACACATGCCTTTTGGGGAGGCTGTTTTCGAATCTGCACTTTTTCTAAACCGATTGAAGGCATGGCTGGTCGCGATACTCATAAACTGTAATATATTATTTAATTTCAATAAGTTATTCTTGGTTTGAGGGGGCGCTGTCTCGCCATGTTTTCTGCTGCCGCGCTTGGTCGTCTTGACTGCGCAGTGGATTTGTCTTGGGCGTTCGGGTTCTTATGCCTATTGGAACGCACTGCAAATTGACGGTTTGAACGGGCGCAGACCAGAATCGTACAAGATCGCTCCAAAACGGTCAGGGCCAATGCTTTTACAAGGGCAGGCGCTGCTGGAGTGTGTCGCATTTTGGTTTTTTACTTGCTCTGATTATGCCGATTTTCTCTTAGTTTCTAAAGAGATGAGCTGTGATCTGCCCATAAACATGGGGGGCGCAAGCTTACCAAATATTAGGGCTAAAATGGTGTTATTGTTTACATGCTCTTAAATCTCGACAAAGCTACGGGCGAAACAGCGCCTGTGAAAAGGGATACGACGACAAGAATGCAGTGGAATTGGGAAAGGCGATATTTCAAGTCAGCGTTTGATAACAAAATGATTGCTGTCATGATGACATTGCCTGCTGGTTGTTTTGTACTGATATCGAATATTGTTGGTGCATATCTCATGCGATTTCGGGCTGCTATGACTTGCCGGGCGTATTGCCCCGAGGGTAGTGCACGCGTCGGGTTCGCTTGTTCAAAGGCAATCCGTTGAAACAGGTGGTGCTGAACCTGATCCGCGGTTGCGGTGGTTTTGCGCTGGCCAGGGCGCTGACCCGGGGTAAGTTACGCATACTCTGCTATCATGGCCTCTGGACCATAGACACCGCGCCATTCGGCAACCGGCTGTTTGTGCCGGCGAAGATGTTCGAGGAGCGGATGCGCTGGCTGGCCGCTTCACCTTATCCGATCCTGCCGCTTGATGAAGCTATGGACATGTTGGCCGAAGATCGGGTGCCGCCCGGTGGAACGGTCATTACGATCGATGATGGTTGGGCATCAACCTATACACATATGTTGCCGGTTCTTGAGGCGCTTCGGTTGCCCTCGACGGTCTATGTCTCGACCTATTATGTGGAAAATAACGGGCCGGTGGCAAATGTTGTGGCCAATTTTCTAGCCAGTCGCGTGTCGACAGGCCGATATGATTTGTCGGGCGTTCTGCCCGGTCTTGATGCACCGTTTACGGTAAATGACGCCGCCAGTCGTGCTCTGTTGAAAAAGCAACTGCGTGCGGCGGTTGACGATGTTGGCTTTGAAGAGCGCTGCGCCGGGCTTGCCGAAGTGGCCAGACGGCTTGATCTTGGTCCCGAGCCTTGGTGGAGCGAACGGCAATTTCACTTGATGCGGCCCGAAGAGCTGGAGGACGCAGCACGGCGTGGCATGGATATTCAGTTGCATACGCATCGCCACAGGGAATTGGACAAATTCGTTGAGGAGTTGCCGCAGGAGTTGAAGGACAATAGTGCGGCATTGGCACGCAGTCTTGGTGACGATCAAAAATTCGAGCATTTCTGCTATCCAAGCGGGCGGTTCGACGAAACGGCAGAAACGATTCTGGCGAAAGCGGGCGTAAAGTCGGCAACGCTGGTTGATGAAGGGCTGAATGCGCCTGACGCAAACCCGTATCGACTGCGCCGTTTTCTCGATGGGAGAACGGTGACAATAGCAAGTATCGAGGCCTATCTGTCAGGCGCGCTCGACATCGCCGACCTGCTGCGCTAAACGCGCGCAGAATCCCGAACCAAAACCGAATTTGTGAAAGAGACGCCGTAATGGCTGGCTACCAGTATAGTTATGTGATGAAGGGCCTTTCCAAGACCTTCCCCGGAGCACCGAAACCTGTGCTCAACAATATCCACCTGCAATTCCTGCCGGGTACGAAGATTGCCATTATCGGGCCAAATGGCGCGGGCAAATCGACGCTGATGAAAATCATGGCCGGGATGGACAAGGAATATTCGGGCGAGGCCTGGGCGGCAGAGGGCGTGCGCGTTGGCTATCTTGCGCAGGAACCGCAGCTTGATCCCAAAAAGGACGTGCGCGGCAACGTTATGGATGGCGTTCGCGGCGTGGCGGACATGATGGACCGCTTCAACGAGATCTCCGCGATCATGGGTGATCCGCCCGAAGACGCGGATTTTGATGCGCTTATGGCTGAAATGGGTGATCTTCAGGAGAAAATCGACGCCGTTGACGGCTGGACGCTCGATAATCAGCTTGAAATCGCTATGGATGCGCTGCGTTGCCCGCCCGGTGACGCCAATGTCGAAAGCCTGTCTGGCGGTGAAAAGCGCCGCGTTGCGCTTTGTCGTCTGTTGCTCGAAAAGCCTGATGTGCTGTTGCTCGATGAGCCGACCAACCATCTTGACGCCGAAAGTGTGCAATGGCTGGAAAAACATCTGATTGATTATGCCGGTAACGTCATTCTCGTCACGCACGACCGCTATTTTCTCGACAATGTCGTGGGCTGGGTTCTCGAACTCGACCGGGGCAGGGGATTGCCCTTTGAAGGCAATTATTCAAAATGGCTGGAAGGCAAGGCCAAGCGTCTGGAGCAGGAAGACCGCGAGGACGAAGGTCGTCAGAAAGCCATCAAGGAAGAGCTGGAATGGATTCGTCAGTCGCCAAAAGCGCGGCAGACAAAATCAAAGGCGCGTATCAAGGCGTTTGACGAACTGGTCGACAAGCAGAACGATCGCCGTCCGGGTGCTGCACAAATTCTGATCCAGACGCCTGAACGGCTTGGTGGCAATGTCATCGAAGCCAAGGGCCTGACCAAGGGCTATGGCGACAAATTGCTGTTCGACAATCTTGATTTCAACTTGCCGCCCGGCGGTATTGTTGGTGTCATCGGTGCGAACGGTGCGGGTAAATCCACATTGTTCAAGCTGATTACCGGCGCGGAGCAACCCGATGCGGGGTCGATCAAGGTTGGTGACACTGTCAAGCTTGGCTATGTTGATCAGAGCCGCGATCATCTCGACCCGAACAAGAATGTCTGGGAAGAGGTTTCGGGCGGGAATGAGCGCTTTTATTTCGGCAAGCACGAGGTCAACACGCGGGCCTATGTCGGCGCGTTCAACTTCAAGGGCGGTGACCAGCAGAAAAAAGTCGGTCAGTTGTCAGGCGGTGAGCGCAATCGCGTCCACATGGCGAAGATGCTGCAAAAGGGCGGTAACGTCCTGCTGCTTGACGAGCCGACCAACGATCTTGACGTGGAAACGCTGCGCGCGCTTGAAGAGGCGCTCGAGAATTTTGCCGGTTGCGCCGTGGTGATTTCGCACGACCGCTTTTTTCTCGATCGGCTGGCGACGCATATATTGGCGTTTGAAGGCGACAGCCATGTCGAGTGGTTTGAAGGCAATTTCGAAGCCTATGAGGAGGACAAGCGGCGCAGGCTCGGCGACGAAGCCGATCGTCCGCACCGTGTAACCTATAGAAAGCTGACGCGTTAGGCGTGAGGACGTGGCGTAGGGAAGGGCTTTAGAAGCCCTTCCAGCCATTTTTGCCGCCCGTGCCGCCTTTCTTTTTGCCGTTGCCAGAGCCGGGATCAGGATCAATATAAGGATCAGGATCAGGGTCGGGACCAGAGCCGCCTCCACCGCCGCCGCCACCTGCGCCTGCGCCGCCGCCGGGGTTGGCCGTGGCAGGGCAATTATCGGGCACATTCATGTTCGTGGTGTTGGTGATGTCATTAAGCGCCAGCTCGCGCGCGATGAAGGCGGAGCGGTAGGTGATTTCACGCTCGCTGAACACTGGGGACAATTTCGACAGGAACGAGCTGTCGGAGGGCAGAAACCAGGGAGTGTAACTATATGAAACCTCGGCAAACATGAGATTATTGCCTGAACTTATGTTCATGCCGACAATGGTATTGCTAAGACTGCTGTCATTTCTGCCATCGTCCTGAATGCCAATTTCGCTTTCCACATCAAGCTGACCTCGACAACGCTGCCACCGCACCCAGTTGCCGGTATCGTCGGGGTTTCGCGTGATCGAGCTGAGGATGATGCGGCCATTTTCGTTGAAGTCGTCGAGTGACATTGAAAGCTGCGCGCCCGTGAACAGGGTTTCGATGTCGGTTTCATCAATGCTCGACTGGAATCGGGCGGTAAGGTCAGCCGTCGATGTTGCAATCTGGCTGATTTGTTGATGAGTCAGCATGAGGTGCACAAGCTCCAGCCCACCCAGAAGCGTCATGGTCAGAAAAGGCAAAGCGAGGGCGAATTCGGTGAAGGCGACACCACTTTGCTGTTCGCGGAGTTCCGCAAAACGTTTGCGTCGAAGCGTCAAGCGTTGTGACATCATAAGATGCACTCCTTGGATGGCGGGGGCGGCGCATTGCTACCAAATGGCTCGTTTTTGAAGATGGTATTCGATTCAATGGTCATGTTGTCGCTGCGTCCGAACGCACTTGCAGTCAGTGGGAAAAGAACCGGATAGGTAACGGTAACGCCGTAAAAGACGATGTCTCCGGCCTGACCTGTGCCGCTCGCACCTCTATCTGCGTCCCATTGGCCATTGCCATTTATGTCCGTATAGCAATCACCCGCGCTCGGTTCGCCGCCAAAGGGCTCTACATCCGAGACGATGGGTTCGGGCTTTGCCACATTGTTGAAGCTTGAATAGCTTTTGATGTCGATATCGATCGATGCGTTGGCGATCGAGGACAATTGCTTTTTAGTGTATTCCTTGATGTAGTCGGCATCTACCGATCCTGTCGAACCCATACGCGCGACCTCGCGCAACACGCCTTCGGTATGCGATTTGCTGTAGGCGAGGTAGCCGATCTCGATCCCGCCCATCAGCATCACCGAGAGTGGCAGGCTGATTGCGGCAA
Organism: Sphingomonadaceae bacterium; assembly: GCA_041621755.1. Classification (GTDB taxonomy): domain Bacteria; phylum Pseudomonadota; class Alphaproteobacteria; order Sphingomonadales; family Sphingomonadaceae; genus Sphingosinicella. The sequence continues at coordinate 33,887 of JBFKAE010000014.1, forward strand.
ATTCGATGAGATAGGAGCCGCGCTCATTGCGGTAGAGCCTATATGCACGTTTTATCAGTTTGCCGTACATGCCGTGCGCCTCCTATTGCGAAATCCGTAGATAACCGATGTTCTTGGCGATTTTGACAAAGGCGTCCTCGAGGTCGGCACCGTCGGTGGACTGGTAATAATGGTCGATAGATGTCGCGCAGGACTTCAGAGAAGTGGCATCGGTTGCGCCCACGCCCGTAGAAAATGCGACCGTGGAAATTTCAATGCCCGCGCGCTTTGCAGTCTCGCACAGAATGCGGAACCGACGGCGATGCTGTTCAGAGGCGTCCGAGCCGCTACTGATCGTGTGATTGTTGGCGTTTGACGGGTTCGTCTCATAACCAAAGGCGGTATAGTTGCTCTCTGCAGGTTCCAGCGCGCCGTCGGTCATGAATACGATGTAGCGATTAACGCCAAGCGGCATATTGCCATGACCCGGTTTGATATATGTGTTCGGGTTGGCGAACGGCAGTTGCG
>JBFKAE010000015.1:0-31969 GCA_041621755.1 Sphingomonadaceae bacterium
CACATCGACGATAAAGATCGACAATCCATCGGACCGGCGTTTCACGTCTTCCAAAGCAGTTGTGCGAGCCAGCAGGATCATAAGATCCGAATGCTGGATACGGCTGATCCACACTTTCTGTCCTGACACGACATAACGGTCGCCCTTGCGCACCGCTCGGGTCTTGAGTTTGGTGGTATCGGTGCCCGTACCCGGCTCCGTTACGGCCATGGACTGGAGACGCAGTTCGCCGCTGGCAATTCTGGGAAGATAGAGTTGCTTCTGCTTCTCCGAACCATGTCGTAATAACGTACTCATATTGTACATTTGGCCGTGGCAGGCACCCGAATTTCCGCCGGACCGGTTGATTTCTTCCATAACGACCGATGCTTCGGTCAATCCCAGCCCGGACCCGCCGTAGGCTTCCGGGATAAGCGCCGCCATCCACCCGGCCTGCGTCAGCGCGGACACAAACTCTTCCGGGTACCCGCGCTCGGCATCGATACGGCGATGATATTCGTCGGGAAATCTGGCGCATAAAGCGCGGACCGCATCTCGGATGTCCACGAATTCATCGGCTTGTCTGGAGTCTGGCATTATCGAAAATCCTGTTATGTTTTTATCCAAGGCGAACGGTGGCGCGCATGCACAAATTGTCTTGCTCATCGCAGGCAAACAGCGTTACGCCATGATTGCCGTCCATTGATCCTCCGACGTAAAAAACGTCCGTATCAAAAATTGGCCTGACCGCACGGAAGGTGAAACGGACGATCACACTATCGGGCCTGTGCGCCAGAAACGCTTGCAGCATCATCGTCGCAATCAACGGACCATGGACGACCAGCCCGGGATAGCCTTCGACATCCATGGCGTATGGCCTGTCGAAATGAATCCGGTGAGCGTTGAAGGTAAGAGCTGAATAGCGGAACAGCAGAACGGGATCAGGCCGGATTTGAAGTTTCCATTCCGCATCAGATGGCGCGCGTTCCGCTGCGAGCGGCAGGGAAACCCGCGATGCGGCTTCACGATATGCCAGAGTCTGCTGTTCGCTCAGCACTGGCCCCGACGTATCTTCAATTTTATGTTCGACTTTCACAAACACAAGATTGCCGGTTCTGCCCTGTTTGGATTCGACGGCTGTGATGGTCGATTGAAGCTGGATATTTTCGCCAATCCTGAGCGGTTTATGAAACGCGATATCACTGCCTGCCCACATACGCCGGGGCAGCGGCACGGGCGGAAGAAAACTCCCGCGACGGGCGTGACCATCCTCGCCCAGCGCGGACTGGGGCGTGAAATCCTGAAAATATAACCAATGGCCAAGCAGCGGTATCGGCTGGCCCGCCTCGGTTGACACCTCGCCATTCGATAGCAGCGCCGCTAGACCATGCATCGGTTCTGCTGCAGCGATCTGGCTTCGGCTTCGGACCCGCCCTATCCAGTCGGTAAGCGCGGGGTGCGTACGCGTGGGATCATCAGGCATGCGCCTTCCTTCGTGTATTTCGCAGTCATACCTGTCCGTGCTTCAAACTGTGGCTTTGCGGCCTCTGTAAGCACGACAGGATATTAGTGGTGATGGTCGCAAACAGGGCAGTCGGTCGCAGCAGCCAGTCGCGGCTTGTGTTCATAGTGATACTTACCCATCAGCTCCCACAATTCCGGCGATGTGAGTGGCTCGTCGATCCCGCTTAATTCCCGCCAGAGCGTGGCCATGTTGATGATTACGCGTTCGGGATCGTCCCAATGGCCAAACGGCCCCCAGGCGATGTCGAAAGCAGCCTCGCGCCAGGGCATGCCGGCGTCATAGCGCTTCTTCCCTTCTGCATAAAAATACTGCAGATAATCGCGGAAATGCCTGACTTCGGCCTTGCCGCAAACCGGGCCATGACCGGGAACGATAATTTCGGACTCCCAGTTCAAAATCGTATCGCATGCATTGATCCAGTTGCCGATAGGACCTGCCCATATCGCTGGATGGCCGCCGACGAACAGGATGTCGCCCGTATAGACGACACCATCGCCTGGAAGGTGCACCAGCATGTCGCTTGCCGTATGTGCCGGGCCGACATCGAGCAGCTGGACATCCTTGTCGCCAACCTTCAGCCATTTTTCGCCGCTGAAAGTTTCCGAAACCGGCGGGTGGGTTATGCCGGCATGGTCGAAATGCCCGAAAACTTCAGTAATGAAACGCTTCCCCATGCTACCTTCGGGCAGGCTGGCCGCAACGTTGACCAGCCGGTCGCCGCCATCTTCCTCCAGCCGTTCAGCCACGACGTGTGTCGTGATGATGCGGGCATCCTTCACCAACGAATTGCCGAAGGTATGATCGCCATTGGCATGGGTATTGACCAGCGTATCGATCACGCGCGCACTGGGGACTGCATCGCGCATGGTTATCAGCATTTCGTCGGTCAGTTTAAGATCGAACAGCGTATCGACCAGCAGCGATTCCTCGCCGTCGGTAATCAGCCCTGCATTGCTCCAGCCCCAGCTGCCATCAGGCTGAATATAGGCCCATACATCTTTGCCAACTTCATGAAGACCTTTTGTAAAGTTCCAGCTTCCGGTCATGTCGGTGTTACTCCTGATACGAGAGGATGGTGAGGCTCGGGCTTTGGAGACAAATAGCGGGAGCCGATGAAATAAAGCAGCACAGGGAACGGGAAGAAGCCCATGCCGACAAGTACACCGACCCGCAAAGGATTGGCGGCCCCATAGGCAAGCGCCGTATCGCTCGCAAAGCCGATCAGTAATGGCCCCAATCCGGCCCCGATCAGGTTCGAGGCAAAAAGCGTGAGTGAAATCGCGAGCGCGCGCATGTCAGGCGGAACAATATTCTGGACCAGTGCATAGACCGGTCCAAATCCACAGGTCAGGACGGCAAAACCTACAAACAGGCAGCCCATCGATAGCGGAAAGCTTGTGCTGAAGATCGCTGTCAGCAGGATCGGAAAGGCGATGATATAGGCACCGATCGGGATCCACAGCGCCCAGCGCTGGTCGCGCGCAAAGAATGGCCCGGCAATCATGCCGCCGAAGAAAATCCCGCACATGGATCCGATGCCATAGACCAGACCAAAACTTGTACCGATTTCACGCATGGAGAGATCAAAGTTGCGGGAAAAATAGGATGGCAGCCACTGGACGAGCCCGGTGATCGCAAACCCCGCAAACCCAAGCCCCGCCAGAAGGCACATGAAGGCCGGATTGCGCGCGATCAATCGTAGTTCCGCACTGAACGGACGGCCGCTGCTTTTCCTATCCCCCTGATGCTGTTGCCGCATCGGCTCGGGAACAGTCATAAACAATAGCAAAGCCAGCACGCCTCCGGCCGCACCGAAGATAAAGAATGTATCTCTCCAGCCAACCAGATCCGAAAGCCAGCCGCCCAGCGCGAAACCAAGCAGCGACCCCAGTGGCATCCCGGCGGTGTAGAATGACAGAACACCAACGCGAAACCGCGGAGGCACGATATCACCCATCATCGAATGCGCTGGCGGAATACAGCCCGCCTCGCCCGCTCCCACGCCAATTCGTGCGAGCATAAGCTGCCAGAACTGCAGCGCGGCGCCGGTCAGCGCAGTCATGCCGCTCCAGATCACCACAGCAATACCAATGACATTGCGGCGATTGCTGCGGTCTGCCAGACGCGCGATGGGAATGCCCACGATTGCGTAGGAAGCGGTAAAGGCGATCCCGGTCAACAGGCCGAGTTGCAGGTCACTGAGATCAAAATCCTGTTTGATCGACGGCAGCAACACGGCAAGCGCCATCCGATCGATATAGCTCAATACATGCGAGAGGAAGAGAAGACCCACGATATAAGCGAGGGCGGGGCGGCTGAGGCCCATGGCGGCTGGCGGACCCGCCACGTTCACAGGGTCATCCCGCAACGACTTGATTCCTCAAAATGCCGATACCCTCGACCTCAAGCTCGACGACATCCCCCGATTCAAGGCGGCGTCCAATCTCCAGACCGCAGCCCGTGCCAACCGTACCCGATCCAAGCAGTTCGCCCACATGCAGCGTTTCACTTTCTGAAACAAACGCAATCAGTTGCGCGAAACTCGTATTCATGGACGCCGTTGTTCCGCCGCCCCAGCGCGCGCCATTCACCCGCGCCTCCATCTTTGCGTCAGCCAGATTAAAGGCATCCGCCGTAACGATACACGGTCCGATGACATTGGCATTGTCGAAATCCTTGGACCTGCACGGACCAAGCGAGGCCATTTCATCATTTTGCGCATCGCGCGCGCTGAAATCATTGAAGATCGTGAAACCGAAGATGTAGCTCTCGGCCTCGGCCAGCGGAATATTCTTGCCCGTGCGGCCAATCACAGCTGCAAATTCAAGCTCGAAATCCATCCATGTCGAGAAATTCGGCCAGTGCACCACTGTGTCAGGACCGGTAAAAGCCAGCCGATTGCACTTGTACCAGAAGGGGCGCGTACGAAATAATTCGAGCCTGCGCTGTTGCTCGGGCGTGCGCTCGGAGCGCCCCATTGTACGGTTGCGACCATCAATCGCATTGGTGAGATGCTCTTCGAAGCACAGAAAATCACGCATCTGGACCGGTCGGGGCAAAGGCGCAATCAACTGCCCCCTCTCCTCCCGTTCGACGCAATCGGCGTCATCGGCATTGGATACCAGATCACGCACAAGATCCAGCGCCTCGCTGCCCGCTTCTATTAGCGCCTGCATTGACACGAAATTGGGGTTGGGCAGTCCGGTTGCGCGCTTGTGCGCAGACTGAAGATTCAGGATCCGCGCGTCGTCTTCGACCAGAACACCCAGTCGTTCGCCCCCGTCAAAACCTTCAAGATAGGTTACCAGCTTCACACGCGCTCTCCTGCCGTTGCAGCCTTTCCGGCATTGTCCAACTTAAATTCCCGCGTAATCGCAGCAGCAAAACGACCCGCCTTGCGTCCAAGCACCATCTCCAGGACATTGCAATTTCCGGGCAAGCCGAAGCCGTCATAGTGACTATACATGGCCAACAGCTCCTCAGTCTGCCTGACATCGAAACCCCGTTGTTTCGCCCGGCTACGCGCAAATGCCTCCGCTGGCACCTGCCGGGCCACGATGTCTCCGCCAATTCTGGTCCTGAGGATCTGGGTCATATCGATCGGCGTAAGCCGCTCGGCGCCTGCCAACTCGTAAGTCGCAAATTCATGACCGTCGCTCGTCAATATATTGGCCGCTGCCTCCGTCAGGTCGGGCAGATCGATCGGATTGAACAGGCTGTCCAGCCGGAACGGCGGCGTAAACGCCTCTGCCGATTGATCCAGAAACGTAAAACAGGTCTGCACATACATTGCAGGCTGCAGGATCGTCCAGATAAGCGGCGATTCCCTCAGCATCAGCTCCACTTGCGATTTGCGGAGGTGGTGAGGCATGGCTGGCGTCGGCGCATGCAGGACCGAATGATAGGTGAAACGCGCAATGCCTGCTTTTTGCGCTGCAGAGATGGCGTTGGCCGCAAACAGCCCCTCCTTATCATTGAAGACAGGCGGGATGAGATGAATTGCACGCGACCCGGCAACAGCTTCCACAAGCTGGTCGACATTTTGAAGATCGGCAATGCGGGCGTTCTTGAATGCACCTGCCTGCTCGCGCCTCCGTACAATTGCGCGGACCGGCACACCTCTGCGCTCCAGTTCCGCCACCAAAGGCCTTCCCGTCCCTCCTCCGGCACCAAGGATGGCAATGGGCTCCATGTGATCCACCATATTTCTCTCTCCTGGATCGAGGTGGTGCCAGCCTGGCGGGTGGGACGCGCCCCCTCTTTGCGGGGGGTCGCTTGCCACCCGCTGTCGGCATGATAGTCTCGCTGGAAAATAGCACTGGGGAGGATGCGGTGAAAAACTCCGCACGCACGGCGAAGACCGCGATGCTTAACCATCCTCTGCGCTCTGCAGAGGATGCTGCACTATCGCTGCGCGTTACGCAGCCCGCGTGCAGCCGGGAGTTCATCGCCCGGCCTGCCCTCGACCAGGTGTTCCTTGCCCCGGGCTGGACCGCCCTGATCGCACCTTCAGGCTATGGCAAGACCCGTCAGGCGCTCCACTGGTATAATGACGTGCGCCTTGGCGGACATATGGCTCTGTGGATCAATTGCGGGATGGATCGCGATTGGGACACCACGCTTGCGACTGTCGACAGACTATGTCGTGAAAACGGGGTGCGGGGTAGCCAGGACAATCCGCCGCTCGCACTGTTTATGGACGATTGCGATGATGTCTTTCAGAGAAGTTCTGGAGCTGACCCCAGAGCGCTGCTGCAGAGCTTGCCGAAAACTTCCCGCATACTCACGACGGGACAATATCAGGTGCCTGCCGACCATATCCTGACAGCCGATGATCTGCGACTGGATGACGCCGATGCTCTCGCTCTGTTTCGTAATCTGGAACCGGGAACCACTCCTGATGAAGCCACAAACATGGCGCTACGGGATGGCTGGGTACCAGCCATCAATATTGCAGTTACCGCAGCCGCCTGTGGCCAACCGGCGGATCAGGCCTTGTTGGCTGGCGATGGCATGCTTGTCCGACATTGGGCGAAGTGGCTGTCGGACGAGAGTCTGCGGACATTCATCGGCAGCCTGACAATATTGGAGCGTTGCGAAGTCGATCTCGCCGCCGTCGCATCGGGCTGCCCGAATGCCGGAAATCGCATCGACAACTATCGCCGTACGACGCCGTTTTTCCGGAATGAAACCATCACGGAACTGGCGCGACACCATTTCGCCCCGTCAGCAGCCGAACAGAAACGCCTGCATACTCGCGTTGCCGACTGGCTGATCGATCAGGGGCGTGAACTTGATGCCGTGCCGCATCTCATCGCCTGCGAACGGGCAGACACAGCCTGCGAGATACTGGACGGCAATCTGTTGTCGCTTATTGTCGGCGGCGATCTCCAGAGGGCCCTCGGCTGGCTTGATGCCATGGATCCCGATCTGATCGCCGCCCGGCCAAGCCTGAGCCTCGCGGCAGCACTCGCATTTGCCACCTCCGGCGACCGCGTTCAGGCCGATCGCTATTTACGCTATCACAGCACGGACGAGCGTTATGTCCTCGAGATGTTGCTTGCCACCCATGCTGACGATCCTGACAGCGTCCTGCGGTTTTGCGGTCTGATCCACTCGCGTGATCAGCTATCACCCATGTCGCGCATGTTTCTGCGTAACTGCGAAAAAATGGTGATGCAGAAGCAGGGCCGCTGGCCGACGCAGAGTATTGAAAACGAAGCCGATCTTCATTCTCTTGGCGGAGACTCTCTCCGATCATTTCAGGCCTATAGCTATGCCCTGTTCCGGCAAGCCATATGGCATTTGCAGCAGGGACAGGCGCGGCGCGGAACTGAACTGCTGATACCGGCACTGACGCGTTCCGATGCTGCATTCGGCATAGTCTCTATACCTTCAATGTTGTTCGCCATGACGCTCGCTGGTGCATGGATGCAGATGGGGGATGTCGGAGCAGCCAGACAGGTGCTGCTGGGACGGCGACCAAACATGGAAAATCACATCGTCCCCGGTGTCTGGAGCATCGGGATGATCGTTTTGGCCCGGCTGGCCATGAAACGGGGTGACGAACATCAAGGCATCGCGACACTCGAGCAGATGCAAGCCAGAGCAGCAGAGCGTGACACTCCGGCGATCGAAGCCATGGCGATAGCTGAGCGTGTGCGCATGGAAATCACCATGGGCCGGTCGCCCGGCCTGCTCGATCGCGATCGATTGACCCAGATTTATGCCGCTGCGGTCGCTGTGCCGGTGAATGGCCCCCATATCCGGCTGGAGGCGCTCAAGGGTCTGGCACGGATTGCTTTAATCAACGGGGATGCGAAGGCATCGGAGAATTTCCTGCGTGAAGGCCAGCGCCTCGCAGCGAAACTGAATCGGCGATTGGACGGGCTGGAATTTGCCCTTCTGCGCGGAACAGGCGCCGATATCTCTGAATTTCAGAACATTGATGCCGCTGACGCTGCTGAACTCCGCCACCGGGTCCATGCACGGCATCAGGATCAGCAGCACATGAAAAGCGTGAATTCCAGCGCATCGTCCGTCGTATCACTCACCGTGCGGGAACACGAGGTACTGGGTCTTCTCGAACAACATCTCTCGAACAAGGCGATTGCACGCGAACTGGACCTTGGACCCGAGACCGTCAAATGGCATGTCGCAAATTTGCTGGGTAAACTTGGCGCATCCGACCGCCTGCATGCCATTGAACGCGCAAGAGCCCTGGGCCTGCTACGTTTCCAGTTTGGCGATGCCCCCCTCTAAGGGGAGGGCAAGCTACGTACCGATGGCGATATGCATTCATCCATAACTCTACTTGAGGATGGCTGGTTATGGATGTTCTGAAAAATTGTTGGTACGCGGCCGGATGGTCTGATGAACTCGACGAACAGGCATTGATCGGACGCACAATCCTCGAACAGCCGGTGTTGCTGTTCCGCCAGTCCGACGGGACAGCGAAGGCAATCGGCAATCGCTGCCCGCACCGCTTCGCGCCATTGCATCTCGGGCGGCATGCTGGCGATTCCGTGCAATGCGGCTATCATGGTCTGGAATTTGACGGAAGCGGGCAGTGCTCGCTTAACCCCCACGGAGGCGCGGAGGGCCGCTCGGTCGCAAGTGTGCCATCCTATCCTTTGGTAGAACGTCACCGGGCTTTGTGGATCTGGATGGGCGAAGCGACGCCCGATGAAAGCCTCATTCCCGATTCATTGGCGTTCATGACCGCACCCGGCCGGGCAGGATTCCATGGCAGTATCGTTGTCGAAGCAAACTACCAGCTGCTCAATGATAATCTGATGGACCTTTCCCACGGCATGTATCTTCATGCTGGCAGCCTCTCCACCATTGAAATGCTGAAAAACTATCATCCGAAAGTCGAGGTCGTGGCAGAAACTGTAACCTCGCGTCGCCAGTCGCTGAATATTCCGCCGCCCGCGCTCTGGCATCCGGGATTGCCTGAAGGCACCACTTCGGTGGATTTCTTCAGTCACTTGCAATGGGACGCGCCATCTCATGTGGTACTGGAAGTCGGCTGCCTGCCAGTGGGCAAACCTTATGGCAGCGATGGGCAGATCGCGGCTTTTTCTGCCCATCTCTTCACGCCCGTTTCAGACACCAGAACGATTTACTTCTATTCCTTTTCCCGCGACTTCGGCTTAGACAACGAGGCGATAGATAAGCATGTCCGCGATACGACCCAACATGCGTTTATCAAGGAAGACAAGCCGATGATCGAAGCGCAGCAGGCAATGATGGGTACGCCTGATCTGATGAGCCTCAACCCTCTGCTCCTGAAAACTGACACAGCCGCTGTGCGCGTGCGGCGTGTGCTGTCCAAAAAAATAATGAACGAGCGTGACAGAAGCCCCGCTATGTCCAGGAACCATGACACTCGCATTACCTGAAAATATTACTGTTCTGTGCTGAAGTCGCGGCATACGCGGCTCGATGCCATACTTGACCGCTATGCTGATCGCGCAGCGATTCTGCTGACGGCGCCTACAGGCTTTGGCAAATCGGAATTACTGGCGCATTGGCGGCGTCTCCTGATTACCAGTGGGCGCTCCGTGGTCTGGTTGCCGATAGAGCCAGGCTGGAACGCCCGGACCTTCACTGAAAAACTCATGGCCTTGCTTCCGGACATGCCGGCTTCCCCGCCCGTCCCGCCTGCTGAAACGGCGCGATTTCTTTGCGCCAGTCTGGCAGCGCGTGACCGGGCAATAACGCTCCTCCTCGACGATGTCGAACTGCTCGATCCCGATGCTTTGACCGTGTTGAATGACCTGCTGTCCAGCCTTCGGCCCGGCGCACAGCTGATCTGCTCGGCGCGATGCAATATGCTCGATATATGGCACGGGCTGGCTGCCAAAGGCATGCTCGGCATCGTCAACCGGCAGACGCTTGCCTTTACCCGTCCCGAGACGACGGCAACCTTGATTGCTGCAGCATCAGAGTCAGGCGCCAGCAAGCACATCACGTCGCTCGCCACGCTGACCGATGATGTTCCGCAGTTGGTTCAATATGCGCGTGAAGCGCTGGCGGACGGAACCACAGACCCGGTAGCGGTATTCATTGCACGCACCAGAGACTGGCTGAACGAACATGTCCCCGTTCTATCGCAGGAACCGGCAACCAGCCTGCTTCAATCCATTTCGATACTCAATGAAACATCCATCGAGCCGGAGCTGGCCGGAGTCGTCGCGGAACGGGCCGACAGCATGAAAATCCTGTCGGATCTTGCCACCAATACACCACTGATCCGGATTGAGAGAGACGGCAATTTGCAGCTTCATCCGCTTGTAGCAGTTTTGTTTCCCTGTCACTCGATACAAGCAAAAGAACAGGGTTATCAACGCGCGGGACATTGGCTCGCCAGTCGGCGACCTGTTTCGGCAATAGGATATCTTCTCAAGGTCCATGAAGTCGATCGTGCCTGCGAATTGATCGAGGCGGAATTGATGGACGCGGTCGCCACCGGGCGGGTGGCAACGGCGCTGGACTGGATCGAACACATCCCGGAATCGACACTGCGCGCACGCTCCGGTCTTCGCCTCACGATCTGCTGGGCACTGGCCATTGGAGGCCGGGACAGCGAGATGCGCGCACTGCTCAATGCCGATCCGCAAACGGCTTCGGAGTCGTTGAAAGCCGTTATCGAAGGGCTTGTCGCGTGCGGCGCAGATGACCCGGACCTCGCTGCCACCAAGGTCGCCGAAGCTGGCGAAAATGTTCAAAGTGACCCGGCATTCGAAGCCGTCCGCAAAAACATTATACGGTGGGTTGATCAACAACGCGGACTCGGGCGTGTCCGAGTGGCGACAACGCTGCCCCATGCAGATGCCCGACGCGATCCCCGGCAGTTCTACAGCTTTTCAATGACCTTGTTTCGGGACGCCGAGATATCGCTCGATACGGGGCGGGCACTCGAAGCTGTCGAAATGCTTGTCCCGGTCGAGCGCCGCGCTAGGCAGGAACTCGGCGCGAACTCGGCGGTAACAACGATCCTGACGTCTGCGCTGGCCGCAGCATATCGTCAAGCTGGCGACAATCTTCGTGCCGCTGCGGCGCTCGGTACAGATCAGATTTCAGAGGCGAGCTGGACCAATCCGTCGGCGCTTTGGCTGACCTTGGTGACACGGGCGCGATTGGCACGCGATATGGGGGACATGTCGCAGGCCTTCGAACTGATAGATCGCATCGAGGCGATTGCCGATGCTCGCAACCTGTATCGGATCCGGGCGCTGGCGCTGGCAGAAGGCATTCGGCTGGGCGTGGCCTGTGGGTCAGAGGCGCAGATCCAGCCGCGCGTCGCAAAGCTTCGTGAGCTTCTGTCGAATGCTGGAAAACTGGGAGCGATCCGTTCTCTATTGGTCCAGCTCCACTGCAATGTGGGCCTGGTGAGCGCCCTGATCGCAAACGAGGCGTGGCTCGAAGCCAAGTCAGTGCATAGCGAAGCCATGGATACGGCATTGAAGCTTGGCAGGACCTATGATCAGGCAGACCTCCTCCTGCTCGAGGCAAAAATCCCTGGCTTCATCCCGGCCGATGGGGCCTCGCTACTCCATCCACAGGATTGGGCCACCTTGCAACGGGACCATAATATCGGCGCCGCACTGGCGAAATTGCACAGCACGCCTCCCCGCACGAACCAGAAGGCGATCCTGATGACTTCAAAGGAACGCGAGATTCTGGAACTGCTGGCGGCTGGCGTTCCCAACAAGCAGATCGCTCAGGCCTTGTTGATATCGGTGGAAACCGTGAAATGGCACCTCAAAAATATATATAACAAGCTTGAGGTTCATGACCGCGCCAACGTGGTCCAGCGCGCGCGCGAACTGGCACTTGTCGACTGATCAACTGTATTAGGCTTACTCGGCGCAGCAGGCATGTATACGCAGCAGGTCGGAAATCGTCGCCGGGTCACGCCGGCCAAGTCCGCATTCGGTCGCGATGCCATATTGCCCGATAAAACGATCTGCCGTCGCCATCCGGCGGCGTGTGCCGTCTTCGCCATCGGTGTAGTGGACCAGCCCCAGAAAAAGCTCGGTTTCCGGTTTGAGCTCCAGTTTCTGCAATGGCGCATAATAAGCGTCGTCACTGCGTTCGCGCGGTACCGGCATGTGAATCCAGTTGATCGGACGCGCGATACCAGCGGTCAGCGCGTTGGCGATGGTCACCATGTTGGCGGTGTCCTTCGGCTCTACGCCGTGCTTGTGGCGAAAATCACCGTAACAGAGGTGATATCCCAGCTCGACCGGCGTGGGCGTCAAATTGCCAAGCGATATCAGCGTATCCAGCACGCCTTGACGAGGATCATCGAAAAAAATGTCCTTTACGCCTTCCCATATGAAGATCTCGAGACAACTGTCCCACTGGATCGCCAGCTCGTCATTGGGCACGACAGCCAGTACATTCGTCAGCTCTTGCGCCATACGGGTTTCAAATGCGTGCCACACATCAGCCTGACTTTCCGGCGCGACGATGGCTGTCAGAAAACCCAAAGGTGTCGGCAACCCGACCTGAAAACGCGCATCCGCCGGTAATTTGCCTTGCGCTTTCATTGTCTGGAAAATTGCGTAGGATTCCCGTGCATAATCCCCATAGCCAAAGCTGCCGATTTTGACCTTGGCAGGGTCAACCCCTGCCCTAAGCCGGTACTTTGGCGCCCCTGTGAGCGGCATCTCCTTGCCCGGCTCCCAGTCATGGTCCGCAGCCTCGAAATGCGGATCTTCGTGCAGCACGCGCGCCTGACTGGATACCCAGTAGGACCGCACACCCGTTTCCCCATCGGGGATGCGGCGCATGAACGGCGCAGTCGTCTCTGCAAGCAGGTCCAGTACGACTTGCGCGGACGCCAGAGGAACTGTGCCAACCAGATGAATTGCATGGGAATGTGTCATGACGGGCCTGTGCATGGAGTTGGGTGTGCCGGCACATGGCCGGCACACAGGATTTACAGTCTGTATCCGAGTGTGATGCCGAACGTCCGCGGCGCGCTTACCGAACCGGTGATGGGCGAGCCATAGGTGGCCGAACTGACCAGCCCGTTTGCCCTCGTCACCTTGTCGGTCAGGTTGCGTCCGAAAATTGATGCGCTCCAATGTCCGTCATCATCGCTCCAGCTCAGGAAGGCGTTGAATTTGGTATTCGGCGCCTCACCCACGCTGTCGACATTGAACGCCGTGAAGAACACGCGCGATGCGTAATTCAGCTCGCCGCGCAGGGTCACTTCGCCGCTGGCAATTGGCCAGCTATATTGCGCGCCGACATTGGCTGTATATTTGGGTGCCTGGATCAAGGTATTTTTTTCAAGGTTGAGCACGCCGAGCGCTGGCCGCCCCGGATCCAGCGATCTGAAATCCTCATACTCCGAATGCAAATAAGAGAAGGTACCATCAAACTGAAGCCCGTCAGCCGGAACCGCCGTCAGTTCAAGTTCTGCGCCATAGAGCGATGCCGATGCCGCGTTTTCAGTGATGACCTGACTGTTGATGACCTTCGACACCTGAAGGTTCGAATAATCGTAATAGAAACCGGCAAGATTTGCGCGCAGCTTGCGATCAAGCGTGGTCAGCTTCATGCCAGCCTCATAGGACCAGATTGTTTCGGGCGAAAAGGCCGGGACATTGACACCAAGGTTATAGCCCCCGCTCTTGAATCCCTTTGAAACGGTCGCATAGAGCATGATGTCGTTGCCGGGACTGTATTCGACACCGAATTTTGGCGTGAAGGCATTTTCCGAAGTGCTGTCACTGCGTGGAAAGCCAAGCACCGCAAAGGGCACGATCGGCACGTTTGGCGCGTAGTCGTTGACGAAATCCAGCTGCAGTGCGTCGGTGATTTCTATCTTCTCATGGTTATAACGAGCACCGAAGATCAGGCTCAGCGAGTCAAAGAGCGCCAAATCGAGCTGCCCGAAAACCGCCATTGCCTCGGTATTTGTGGTGCCCTCAGCGCGGTAACCGCCTTTGAGCCGATCGGGACCGCCGGTGATCAGCAGATTGCGCGCGACTTGCGACCCGCCAAAAATATGTTCTTTGAAATAATAGCCACCGACGAGCCAGTGACTGCCACCAAAGTCCCCGGAAAGCTGCAATTCCTCGCTGAACTGATGCGCGCGTTCATAAAACGGGAAGATCGAAAGCCTAAGCTCGGTCAGGTCCAGCTCCGTCACGTCCGTATAGTCGGAATGGCGATAGGCCGTGATCGATTTAAGCGTCGCCGCCCCCAGATCCCAGCTGGCGGTTCCTGAAAAACCATAAAGCTTACGGTTGTTTGTCGGATCGAAGTCTGAATTTATATCCCGGATATTGGAAGGCGCATGTCCACCCAGCGCTGCGCCGCGCAAGGGCACACCCGGCGTATATTGCCCGAAATAATGGAGACCATAAGCATGGTCGTTTTCCTGATAATAATCCCCCGACAGATCGATCGTCAGCGTTTCGGTGGGTTCAAAACGGACACTGGCCCGCACGCCGCGCTGGTTGGCATCGTCGATATCGTTGCCGGTATATTCATTCTTGCCATAGCCATTACGATTATTGCTCATGACCGTCACGCGCGCCGTTACGCCTTCGGCCAATGGCCCACTGAGCGCTGCGTCAACCGCTACACGACCAAAATTACCGAAGGTAAGATTGACGTGGCCGGAGGGATCTGCAGTCGGCGCGCGCGTGATGACGTTGATAGAACCGCCTGTCGCGTTGCGGCCATAAAGCGTGCCTTGTGGGCCGCGCAGCACTTCGACCCGGTCGACGTCAAAGAACGTGCCGAGCTGCGCTGACGGACGACTGATATAGACACCATCGACATGATAGGCGATACGGCCCTCGGCGCCCGGATTGACGGTATCAAAACCGATCCCGCGTACAGCGATGCGCGCAGCGCCGCCATAGGTGCCGAAATTGACGCTCGGCGCGATGCTGGAAAGTTGATCGACCGAGGTAACCTGCCGCTCCATCAGCGTGTCACCACTGACCGCGGTAATGGCAAGCGGTATATCCTGTACATTTTCAGCTCGCTTCTGCGCGGTAACCACAATGTCCCCAAGGCCCGTCACGACCTCAGCCTGTGGCGCCTGACCCGCATCCGCCGCCGGAGCTTGCTGGGCATAAGCCATTGTCGAAGCACATGCTGAGACTAGAAGCATGCCGCATTTCAGGAAATTGCTCATCTGGTTCCTCCCCTTTGTATCGCGCCCCGGACATTTCCGCTGACGCCTGTTATTCAGTCTGCAGGTTCGATCAGGAACCCAGCCACACCTACATGGCCAAATCCATGCTGACGATCAGCCCCCCTCGCTGGGGGGCCTAGCTGACGATTGCGGGGGGGCACCTATGGATAACGCTTCGCAGCACAATCCTTAATCAAGCGTAGTCTATTTGCTCACGGTCCAGCGCCCGCTTAGCCCCCGGCCGGTCGCAGAGGCGACGCGCGTGCTCGGTCCAGGCCGGAAAATCACGCGACATATCATATCCCAGTTTCGGGCTCCGCCCCCAATTCCAAAATGTGAAAATATAGGGGTCCGCGACGCTGAACCGCTCGCTCGCAGCCCACGTCGTACCCCGTTTGGCCATTCGAGACTCAACCTGCTGCCAGAGATCGAGAACCGTTTCGCGGCCTTTTTCCTCTACTTCCGCCATGGCCTCAGCACTGCTTGCGTATCTGTAAGACCGTGCAATATGCGCAAATGCGACATGGATGCCGGAAACGCACCAGGACAACCATTCCGCGCACCGCGCATCCTCCATGATATCCTCCGGCCATAAACCGGCATCGGGATATTTGCGCGCGATATACCGCAGAATTGCCGGACTCTCGGTGATGATCTCATCGCCATCCACCAATACAGGCACCCGGCCCTTCGGATTCATCGCAAGAAAGCCCTCTGTTCTCTGTTGCGATGAAGAGAAGTCGACCTTGATGAGCTCAAACTCAACATCTGCCTCTGCGAGCGCGATATGAGAAGCAAGCGAGCAAGCCCCCGGCGCATAAAATAATTTCATGGCAGCACCTCCAATTTGCGAACTCATGACTGGTGCCAGATATGATTATCCATGAGCGATGTCAGGGGCCCAGCAATAACAGGATGGCCAAATCTCCGCTTGCCATCAGCCCCCCGCGCTGGGGGGCTTTCTTGACGCACGCAGGCTCAACCACCTCGAAGGCCTTGGTTGCGATGAAGTCCCGCCTGTCTTCAGGTCAGATAATGCGCGATCGTCTTGTCCCCGATCTCCTTCGCGCTGACGCCCGGCGCCATTTCGATCAACCTGAAAGGGCTGGTCCGATTTTCCCGCTTGAAGACGGCCAGATCAGTGATCAGCATATCCACCACGCCTTGCCCGGTCAGCGGCAATGCACATCGATCAACGAACTTAGGCAAACCATCCCGCGAGCAATGTTCCATCGCCACGATCACGCGCTTGACGCCCGCGACCAAATCCATTGCGCCGCCCATGCCCTTGATCATCTTGCCGGGGATCATCCAGTTGGCGATATCGCCATTGCTGCTCACTTCCATTGCCCCAAGGATGCTGAGGTCGACATGACCTCCGCGTATCATGGCGAAACTGTCGGCAGACGAAAAATAGCTGGAGCCAGGCAGATCGGTAATCGTCTGTTTACCGGCGTTGATCAAATCGGGATCAACCTCGTTCTCGGTTGGGAAAGGTCCGATGCCCAGAAGCCCGTTCTCACTCTGCAATGTAACGTCCAGTCCCTCTGGAATATTGTTGGCAACCATTGTTGGAATGCCGATGCCCAGATTGACGTAGAAACCGTCTCCCAGTTCAGCTGCAGCGCGACGTGCAATATCTTCTCTGGTCCAGCTCATGCCACTTCCTCTGCTGCGCGGACCGTCCGGAATTCGATCTGCTTCTCATAGGGCGCGCCGCAGATGACGCGCTTGACGTAAATGCCGGGCAAGTGGACATGGTCGGGATCAATCGCTCCGGCGGGTACAATTTCTTCGACTTCCGCCACGCAGACCAAAGCGGCAGTGCCCGTGACCTGATTGAAGTTCCGCGCAGTCTTGCGGAAAACAATGTTGCCAGCAGTGTCCGCTTTCCATCCCTTGATTAGGGCCAGATCGCCGCGGATGGCACGCTCCATAACGGAAACCTCGCCATCGAATGTTTCGTGCGGCTTTCCTTCAGCAACCTCAGTTCCGACACCCGTTCGTGTAAAAAAGGCCTGAATCCCTGCGCCGCCGGCGCGTAGCCTCTCTGCCAATGTTCCCTGGGGGCTAAATTCGAGGGCCAGTTCGCCGGACAGATATTGCCTTTCGAACTCTTTGTTCTCGCCGACATAGGAGGCGATCATCTTGGCGATACGGCCTGCACGCAGCAGCTTTCCCAGCCCCACATTGTCGATCCCGCAATTGTTCGAAACAACCGTTAGTTGGCCAACTCCCGACGCCAGCACAGCGTCGATCAGCCGTTCAGGTATGCCACATATGCCAAAGCCGCCGACGCAAAGTGTCATCTCAGGGGCTAAAAGGCCCTTTAGGGCGTCTTCCGCACTCGGATAAATTCGGTTCATATTGTTCAGGCCTTGATGGGTTCGAGTATGGAAACGGCGCTGCTTACCGCGCCGCCGCCCATGTTGAGGCACAGACCAAGCTCCGGTGTGCGTTCAAGCTGCATCTCGTCGGCCTCGCCCATCAGTTGCCGGGCGACCATGACATGCATCGATACGCCGGTTGCGCCGACGGGGTGACCCTTTGCCTTTAGGCCTCCCGACAGGTTTATTGGCAAGCGGCCAGTCCGTTCAGTCTGACCCTCACGAAGAACGGCAGATCCTTCGCCGGGCTTTGCCAGACCCAGCGCTTCGACCGACAGCAATTCGGCGATCGTGAAGCAATCATGCACTTCGGCCAGCCCCAGATCGTCGACAGTGATTCCTGCCGCCTTATAAGCTTGCTGGACTGCGCGCGTGGGCCCCTCGAATTGTTCGGGCCGCTTGGCGGAAAGTGGCAGGTAGTCACTCACCATCTCGGCAGCCCTAAAACCCACGGCGCGTCGGAAATTACCAATAAGAGACCTTTCGGCAATGACAACGGCGGCGGCTCCGTCTGAGATCAGCGAGCAGTCGCTGAGCTTCAGCGGCGACGCGATCATCGGATTACGATCTGACACGTTGAGGCAGTAATCCAGATCCACAGCCTTACGCATATGGGCGAGCGGATTGAGAAGAGCATTGGCGTGGTTCTTCACGGATATGCGCGCCATAGCTTCGGTGGGATCGCCGAAGCTTTCTTGATAGGCCTCGGCAAACCGCGCAAAGATTTGTGGAAAAGACAAGTTCTGTTCTTCGGCCTGATAACTTGCACCACTAAGTGCCTTGGTGACGCCGGCTGTATCCAGACCGGTCATCTTTTCCGCGCCAACGACGAGCGCTATACGGCAACGCCCGCTGTTCACCGCATCTAGCGCCGCATAAATCGCGGCACTGCCCGAAGCGCACGCATTCTCGCATCTGATGGCTGGCTTGAACCGCAAGCCCGGGTCGGCGTGCAGGATCATCGACGAACAGAAACCGTCGGGTACGAGCCCCGAATTGAACTGGCCAAGCCAGACCGCGTCGATCTCCGTCGCATCGATGTCAGCGTCAAGGAGCGCCAGTTGCGCGGCGTCCCTTATCAAATCCTCGAGATCAAGTGCGTCGAGCTTTCCAAACGGAGTGTGCCCCCAGCCAACGATACACGCATTCATCAATGCTCTCCTTATAACCGGACACTTCGCTTTCCAGTCCAATTCCATATGGTACATTATTAGTCAATAATGTACCATATGGAATTGGACATGGTTGTGTGCATTATCGGATATTAGGATATTGGGGTGTGATGCAGGACGGATTCGAACGCGACCAAGGGAAAAAGGGCCGGCTTCGGCGGCGTGACGCGGCGCTGGATGCCTTGGAACATATCTTCCTGACGCATGGCTTTCGGACGCTGACAATGGACGATCTGGCCAGCAGACTGCGCTGTTCCAAGCGAACATTGTACGAACTGGCACCGAATCGCCGCATTCTTTTTCTAACGATCGTACGTCGCTGGACCGCGCGTATTCGGGAAAAGGGTGACGCTGCTGCTGCCAGCGAAAATGAAGCGGATGCGCGCCTTGCGGTTTATCTCATGCCAGCCGTCACGGAATCTGGCGCGGTCTCGGATGCCTTTCTGGCCGACCTTCTGGACTTTGCCGAAGCAAGAGAAGAACTGGAGGCGCATCAGCGCGCACGTGTAGAGGGGCTCAGGCGTATTGTAGATGCAGGTATCTCAGATGGCTGTTTCGAGCTGTTTTCGTCGCAACTGGTGGCTGAGATTTGCCTCGCCGCGATCGAGCGAATCAACGATCCGGCTGTACGCGTCACATCCGGATTGAGCTTCAGCGAAGCTTTTGACCAATTCTACCGCGTGGTGATCGGCGGGCTTGGTAAGACATCAGCTAATCGCGGCAGCCTCGCGACGCGCTAATGTGCCGTGCTCCCGCGTTGAAGCCCGCAAAAGTTTGGAGACTGTTCTAATGAGAGCCAACTCACAGAGTCAGGGTCCCCATTGGAAGAGATGTCAAAGCCGGGCATCAGCCCCCATGGTCAACCTCGAAAATCTGACGGAACCGGACATCCCATTCTCTTGATCAGGGCCGCGCAAGGCACTTGGCTGGCGATCTCTCGGCTAAGCCTGTTACGACCAATACAGCGCCTGTTATGGTCGATTGGGCTCCCTGTTATGCACGATTAAATACCCTGTTATGGCGAATAACAGGGAAATGCCATTTTTTGTGCTGTAACCTATAGAAATTACGATGGAAATTACGGCGCCGATCTCCCAAATCACCCCAAATCAGCCTGTTTTGACCCTCAAATTTCAATTTTTCCCTGTTCTTTCCCTGTTTAACAGGGAAAACCGATGAGAGACTGGTGGTCCCCTGACTGCTTCCACCTCCAACCATTTCCCTGATAATTCCGGTGACGGATATACGGGCGACAGAGCCCCGCAGTTCCGCGCCTTTCAGCCTGTTTCGGAAGTATCTATAGCGTCTCTTGAACGCCGCTCATGCGGCCAAAGTCGCCCGGAATGACCCAGAGTCTCTTGGCGCCATTCTGCAGCGACGGTTTTGCGTTTTGCGGTCGAAGGCTTGCGTAGCGTTGGCTGGTCCCGGAGTGTCCGGTTTTGGACGAATATCCGGCTTAGCCGGGCGACTCCAGGATTGCAGCAATGGCGTCGGCAACAGTAGATATCTCCTGCCCGATGCTATGCAGGCGGTGGGCAAGGTCGCGGGCAGATTCAGGGCTGATATCGCGCGCCTGACCGCGCACCGCTATCTCGGCTGCATCCTCGCACCGCGCCGTCAGCAGCGAGAAAAGCCTGCGGATGCGTTCGTGCCGTTCGTTGGTCTCGGAGTCGCTCGAGTACATAGCATGACTAGCGCCGAACACGCCGGCGAAGTCCATACCCAGCTTTCTTCAATGTCTTATCCCGAGGAACCGCCTCTGTTCGTCCCAGTCGAGCGGCATGTCGCGGGACAAAAGCCGCTCCGGATCAAGATCGGGGGGCGCGGTGCCCTGCAACAGCGCCTTCTGGATGTCAGGTGCCAAAAATCCGATGACAATGCGTTCTCGGGTCCAGGCGTTGACCGGTGCTGTCATCGTCCGGTGCAGCTCGGGTTCCAGCGGCGACGCATTGAGCTCATGGAGCTTGCGATGTGCGCTATGAACAAGATCGGCGAGCGTCCGGCGGCGTTCGGCGTCATCAAGCTGATGCTGGCTGATCCGCACGGCCTTGCCGCGCCGTGCTGGCCGGGCATCGAGGACAAGCGACAGTTGCTCTCCTTCGATGCTGGCCTCGGCATCGATCCGCTGTGCCCGACCAAGCAGCATATCCTCGCATTCGCCTTCCTGTATAAGGTTGTCGATATGCAGACTGAGCGCCATGCGTTCACTCGACAGGCTCACACGGGCAATGGCGTCGAACAGTGCCTCCGCTGGCTGCCCCTGCGGCACCAGCAGCTTGAGCCGGTCAAGGATCAACCGCTCGATCCGTTCGGCCGACAGGCGTATCCCTTGCGGGTCCTTGCTCCCGATCCGGCCACCGGGAAGCAGGACGTCGCTGACATAATAACGATAGATCTTGCTGCCCCGCCCATAGCCGAACGTCGGACGCATTGGCTTGCCATCCTGATCATAAATCTTGCCTGTGAGCGGACAGGACGCAGCGCGCGTGCGTCTGGACTTCCGCTTTTGCCGATTGGCGCAGAGGTGGGACTGCACCTGTTCGAACAGCGTATTCGAGATAATCGCCGGATGCTCGCCTTTATGTGCCGTGCCCTTGTGAACAATCTCGCCGCGATACACACGGTTGTTCAAGATATGGTAGAGCGCACCGCAGCTCAGCGGCATCCCGCCACGGCACGTGCCTCGACGCGAGGTCCAGCGTTTAGAGCGAACGCCCTCCTCTGCCAGTTGCCGGGCCAGCTTGGGAACAGATCCGAGCTCAAGGTAGCGATCATAGATCATGCGGACCTGGTCGGCCTCACCTGCATTGACGATGAGATTTCGCTCCTCGACATCATAGCCGAGCGGGATATTGCCGCCCATCCACATGCCGCGCGCCTTCGATGCCGCAATCTTGTCGCGGATGCGCTCGCCAGTGACCTCGCGCTCGAACTGCGCGAAGCTGAGGCTGCACGCTGCGCATCGAGCGTGTTGAACTCTTGCTCTAGCCCTTCCTCAGTCGATTTGCGCGTGTATCGGTCAGGCGCGGCATGCGCCGGGCTTCGTGTACAACGCGCCGGAGATGCTGGAGCGCGAGAAGCAGGCCATCTTCATGAAGTATTGGCTGTTCGTCGCGCGCGAGGAAGAGCTCGCGCACCCTGACGACTATGTCACGCTGCGGATACTGGACGAGCCGATTGTCGTTTCACGCGATGCACAAGGCACAATCAACGCCTTCGTCAACATGTGACTGCACCGGGGCGTCGAGGTGGTCCTCGGCGCCAGCGGCCAGCACGTCTATGGTAGCGTCACGATCCTGAATATCGGCGGCACGAACTATGAGGAAGTTTAAATTACCGTAGATGTCGGAGATAATTGCGCGACAGTTGCTCAGGCTTCAAGGTGAACTATCGCTACTCATGAACGGCATCACCTCTGATCAGCCTCGTATCGCGGCGACCACACTTACTCAATATCAATCGGATCAGATTAAAATCCGTCAAATGTGGAGCGCGTGCCCCAGCGCCTTGAGCGCACTTTCGTGCACGGCTTCGCCCAGTGTCGGATGGACGTGAATGGTCCCGGAGACGTCCTCCAGCACTGCGCCCATTTCCATAAGTGTTGCGAATTCGCCGGCAAGTTCAGAAACATGGACGCCAACAGCCTGAATACCGAGGATGCGATGATTGTCGGCCCGTGCAACCACACGGACAAAGCCTCCGTCGTTACCAGCGTCCATCGAAAGTGCACGGCCGTTTGCTTGAAAGGGAAACTGGCCAATAATGGTGCCCTCACCGGCTTCTGATGGCAGCATTCCTACGGCCACGATTTCAGGTTCTGTGAAGCAGACGGCGGCAATAGCGACAGGATCAAAACAACGGCGATGGCCTGCGATGATTTCCGCGACCATCTCGCCTTGTGCCGAAGCCTTGTGGGCGAGCATGGGTTCACCGACAAGGTCACCGATCGCCCAAACATTGGTTGTGGACGTCGCACACCGGTCATCAACCTTCACGAAATGCCCTTCCATCGCCAGTGCCATTTCTTCCAGCCCCCACCCCTGCGTCAATGGCTTGCGACCGACCGTGACGAGTACGCGGTCGGCAGGCAATGACATAGGCTCCCCGGCATTCGTTTCGATTTCGAGCGCGTCGCCGGTTGCACCCAGGGCCCGTGCGCCGAGATAAAGATTGACGCCGTTCTGATCCAGCCAGGCGCGAACGGGCGCAACGAGCTGTTCATCGTAGAGCGGAAGGATCTGGTCCCGCATTTCAACAATTGCTACCTGTGTGCCCATCTTTGCAAAGGCAATTCCGAGTTCCAGACCGATATAGCCTGCGCCGACGACAACCAGTTGCTTTGGCAACTCGGGCAGCGACAGTGCCTCGGCTGATGAAATAACCGTGCCGCCAAAAGGAATGCCGGGCACTTCGACAGGAATTGAACCGGTGGCAAGAATGACATGCTCCGCCTCAATCCTGACAAGCCCTTCATCGGTATCAACGGTGCAGGTCTTCGCGTCGGAAAAGCGTGCCCAACCGGCAAGGGTTTTGACTTTCGCTTTTCTCAGCAATCCGGCAACGCCGCCGCTGAGTTTGTCGACAATGCTTTCCTTCCATGCCACGGTTTCTGTCAAGTCGAGTTCCGGCGCCCGCCCCAGCGATATGCCGAACATGCTTTTTGCATGCGTGGCCGCCATTTGCTCATACAGGCCAGCCGCATGGATCAAAGCCTTGGAAGGAATACAGCCGCGAATGAGACAGGTGCCGCCTAACCGGCTTGCTTCCACCAGCACGGTATCGAGTCCAAGTTGCCCGGCGCGGATCGCAGCGACATAGCCACCTGGTCCACCCCCGACCACCAGCACCTTGGGTCTGAGTATATCTGTCATCGTTCAATCCATGAAAATAAGGGCGGGATGTTCAAGCAGACGACGGTATGCCTGAACGAACAGTGCTGCGTCATAACCGTCGACGATACGGTGATCGAAGGATGATGACAGGTTCATCATCTTGCGCACGGTCACGAAGGAGCCTTGCACAGTCGGTCGCTCCACCAGCTTGTTCGGCCCGATGATAGCAACCTCGGGATGGTTGATAATCGGTGTGGTAGTGATACCGCCAAGCGGTCCGAGCGAAGTAATGGTGATGGTCCCCCCCGACAGATCCTCCCGGGTCGCGTTCCCCTCTCTCGCAGCAACGCTTAGCCGGATCAGTTCGACGGCGATATCATAGACATCTCGTGTCTCAGCATGGCGGATCACTGGCACCATCAGGCCTGAAGGCGTCTGCGTTGCGATACCGACATGAACGCCCGCATGTTCATGCAGCACGCCCTCGTCATCATCGAAGCGGGCGTTGATATGCGGAAAATCGGGCAAAACCTTTACCAACGCACGGATAAAAAAGGGCAGCAAGGTCAACTTGGGCTGCCCATCCTTGCGATTGGCATTGAGGTCGACGCGCAGCGCCTCCAGTTCGGTAAGGTCGCATTCCTCGACATAGGCGATGTGCGGAATGCGCCGCTTTGCGTCCTGCATTTTCTCGGCAATCTTGCGACGCATGCCAATGATACGGGTGTCCCCAACGGCATTGCGCACGGCGTAGCGCGTGTCTCCCTGTACGGAATTCGCACCGCCATTGGCAATATAGGCGTCCAGATCCTCCGGCGTTATCCGCCCGCCGGGGCCGGTTCCAGGTATGAACTGGAGCGGGATACCTAGTTCGTAGGCACGCCGCCGCGTTGCGGGCGCGGCAAGCGGCACCTCTGCAGGCGCGCGAGTAGCGAACGCGACCTTGGGGGCATCGGCAGCGGGTGTTCTTGCAGGAGCGGAAGGTGTCTCGACCTGAGTCGGCACTTCGGACAGCGGCGATGCAGTGGCAGCAGGTTCCGGCGGAGGCAAAACCCCAAGTGGCGCGACGGCCGCATCGGCCGTGACATTGCCGTCACCCTCGACCTCCAGTTCGATGATCACCGATCCAACCGCGCGCTGTTCACCAACCGCGCCATGAATTGCGAGCACCCTGCCCTCAACAGGAGACGTCATGTCGACCGTCGCCTTGTCGGTCATGACATCGACCAGACTCTGATCCTCTTTGACCAAGTCACCTGGTTTAACGTGCCACAGAACGATCTCGGCTTCCGCAACGCCTTCGCCGATATCGGGTAAACGAAAATGATAAAGGCCCATGATCAATACTCCATGGCGCGCCGGAGCGCTGCACCAAGCCGGACGGGGCCTGGAAAATAATCCCATTCAAAAGCATGGGGATATGGCGTGTCCCAACCCGCGACGCGATCGATGGGCGATTTAAGGTGATCAAAGCAGCGTTCCTGCACCAGCGCAGAAAGCTCGCCGCCAAAACCGCCAAAGCGAGAGGCTTCGTGGAAGATAATACAACGCCCGGTCTTGCGGACCGAAGTCACGATCGTGTCGATGTCAAGCGGGACAATCGAGCGCAAGTCGATCAGTTCGGCATCGACGCCCGAGTCCTCAATCCCCGCTAACGCAACATGCACCATAGTTCCATAGGCAAGCACAGTGACATCCGCGCCTGCACGTACCATGGCGGCCTTGCCCAGTGGGACAGTATAATGACCTTCGGGCACATCTGCCATCGGATGGCCTGCCCAGGTTTTAAGCGACTGGTCATGACGACCATCAAACGGGCCATTATAGAGACGCTTGGGCTCCAGCACGATCACCGGGTCATCCTCCTCGATGGCGGAGATGAGCAGACCCTTGGCGTCAAAGGGATTGGAAGGAATAACAGTCTTGAGACCCGTGATATGGGCGAAGATCGCTTCTGGACTCTGGCTGTGCGTTTGCCCTCCGAATATCCCGCCGCCATAGGGCGATCGCACCGTAATTGGTGCCCAGAATTCCCCATTGGAGCGATAACGCAATCGCGCCGCTTCACTCACCAGCTGATCGAACGCAGGCAGGATGTAATCAGCGAACTGGATTTCCGCGACAGGACGCAAGCCATAGGCGCCCATGCCGATGGCCGTCGCGATGATGCCACCTTCGGAAATAGGCGTATCGAAGCAACGCTTAAGACCATGCTTTTCCTGAAGCTTATCCGTTACTCGAAAAACACCACCAAAATAGCCGACATCTTCGCCAAAGATCAGAACGTCGGGATCCTGTGCCAACTTGACGTCGAGAGCGTTGTTAAGCGCCTGAATCATGTTCATCACTGGCATGGATCAGACTCCCATTTCGCGACGCTGCTCGATCACGCGCCAATCCGGCTCTTTGAACACACCTTCGAACATTTCACGGATGCTGGGTTTTGACTTGCCAAGGGTGCCGACGGCTTCCGCTTCCTTGACCGCGGCCTTCACCAATTCGTCAAGCTCACCAACAAGCGCGTCATGCCTTTTCTGATCCCACTCCCCGGACAATATCAGGTGCCGTTTGAGCCGCTCGACCGGATCACCAAGCGGCCAATGTTCCGCCTCGTCAGCCGGACGGTATTTTGTTGGGTCATCGCTGGTCGAATGACCCGCTGCGCGATAGGTGAAGAATTCGATCAGCGTTGCGCCATGATTGGTTCGCGCGCGGTCGGCCGCCCACTGAGTTGCGGCCCACACTGCAAGGAAATCATTACCGTCGACGCGTAAACCTGGAAGGCCGTACGCGAGCGCCTTTGCGGCAAAAGTCGTTTCATTCCCGCCAGCAATTCCAGAGAAGCTCGAAATCGCCCACTGATTATTTGTTACACATAATATAACAGGCGCGCGATAGACCGAGGCGAACGTCAAGGCCTCATGAAAATCGCCTTCTGCCGTCGTCCCTTCGCCGATATAAGCCAGCGCAATCTTGTCATCATTCTTGTAGGCCGACGCCATGGCCCAACCGACGGCATGACCAAAACGACTGCCAACGTTCCCCGACAAGGAATAAAACCCATAGTCGCGTGCCGAATAAAGGATCGGCAACTGCCGACCCTTCAGAGGATCGTCGGCATTGGAAAAAATCTGGTTGACCATCTCCTTTAGCGGATAGTCTCGCGCATGCAGCCAACTCATCACGCGGTAGGTGGGGAAACACATATCGCCATTGCCCATAGCAAGGGATTGTGCCGCTCCGATCGCCTCTTCACCGGTGGACTTCATGTAGAAGCTGGTCTTGCCCTGACGATGCGCACGAAACAGCCGTTCATCGAATGCACGCGTCAGCAGCATAGCCCTAAGGCCCCTACGCAGCGTATCGGGGGACAGGCTTGGATCCCAAGGACCCACCGCCTTGCCCGCATCATCCAAAACGCGGACAAGCGAGTAGGGAAGATCGCGCATTTCCATTTCAGAAATCGCAGTGTCTGGCCGACGAACCGATCCGGCTGGCGGGATCTCGAAATGGTCGAAACTCGCTGTGTCTCCTGGCCGCGCTGCAGGCTGCGGTATGTGCAATTCTAGGCGGGGCAAATTCATTTGACTGGCATCCTGTCTGGGGCGCTGACCAGATTGCCACGTCATATGAGGAATGTTTTTGCTATTGTCGCTCAAATCCATTAAATTATGATGTTCTTATCCTAATATATATCATAATAGTAGGATAAGAACTTCAACAATTAAGACTCAGGTGTGTAAATGGATGAGATGGATCGAAAGATTTTGCGGCAGTTGCAAAGCGACCCCGATCTATCCGTGGCGGCTTTGGCGGAGAAAGTCGGACTGTCACACACACCGTGTTGGCGCCGTCTCAAGCGGATGGAAAATGAAAAGATCATCCTTGGACGCGCGCTGCTGCTCGATGCTCGCCAGCTCGGCGTGGGGGTCGATGTCTTTGCGCATGTCCGCTTAAAAATGCATGATGAGGAAACTCTTGACGCGCTGGAATGTGCAGTCCTCCAGCATCCCGAAATCGTCGAATGTTTCTCGATGAGCGGTGAGAGCGACTATCTGATGCGCGTTGTCATCGGAAGCATCGATGATTACGAATATTTCCTCAAAAAAATTCTCCTGCACCTGCCCGGTGTCGCGTCGATCAACTCCAGCTTCGCGTTGCAGCGGATCAAGATGACGACCGCACTACCAATCTAAGCCGATGGCATAGAAAATTAGACGACGTGCGAAAAACGTACCAGACAATTACGAACTAGGCTCTATCTAGTTTTGGGCTCAGCCTATTCACATTACGGAGCTCTGCGGAGCAGGAAATAGGTGTAGCCTGCCTGCACGAATTTAATTTTGCACCAGTGGCGTTCAAGATTCTCGACGCGCGAAAGTTGCCCGGTTGTCACGGAATGACGATATCGCGTGACTGTCATAGATTGAGGTGCAAATCTATCCCTCAACCGAGCAGCTCCCTCACCTTGACCCCGAGCGCCACAGCAATCCTGTCAACGACGGTGATGGTGGGGTTCATGGCGCCGCGTTCTATATCGCTGATATAGGTGCGATGAATGTTCGCCTCGAACACAAACTGTTCCTGCGAGAGACCTTTGGCGGAGCGCAGGCGTTTGAGGTTCTAACCGAGGCGATGACGGATATCCATGCTGCATGTTGTCTGCACATGCATCTGATCAGTCTACACTAGCCCGATCCCTTGAAGATCGGCGATTTCGCGATTCGCTCCCTTTCGCCCTGACCGGGGTGGCCACCCCGGTCAGGGCATCTCGATCTGGCCCAAACGGACGTCAAAATCATAAGACAAGCGGATGACATTGCATTGACTCGATTGTGGATTCCCAAGCGTCCTTACGGGGCTTTTGGTAAAGCCATCGCACGAAAACGCGTTACTATTGCAAACACTCTCTGCCGATCGCGGCCAACTTGAGTCCCGATGGTGAATCGATGAAGACAGTGTCTAGGTAGATAGACCGCGCAGGGTGTTGACGTTCGCTTCTACGGTTTCGACGAGCCATTCAATAACAGCGGCAATGCGCGCGATACGGCGTAGGTCCTGATGGACGACGACCCACAACGAGCGGGTGATGCTGACATCATCAACCAGTACGGGTGTCAGGCTATTGTCCTGCAGACCCATGAAGCAGGGCAAAACCGCTATGCCCAGACCAGCGCGCGTCATGGCATGTTGGATATTGATACTCGAACTGGTGAAATCAGCCGTCAGATCAACATCGATTTCCCGCAGGTAGCGCAGCTCGTCCGAATAGATCAGATCCGGGACATAGCCGATGATCGGTCGCTGATGCAGGTCGCCGATCGATGTCGGTGCGCCGTGCGTGTCAAGATAGGTGCGCGAGGCGAATAGTCCCAATCTGTAATCAGCCAGTTTTCTCGATACCAGCGGCCCACGTGACGGACGGGCCAACATGACAGCAAGATCAGCCTCTCGCTTTGACGGATTGAAAAAGCCGTTCGTGGTGGCGATCTCGAGCGTGATATCCGGATGGCGCGCATGAAACGATGGCAAGTGCTTTGCGACGACTGCCGTTGCAAAGCCTTCTGAGAGGCTGATCCGCACCGTACCGGCAAGCCGCGCGCGTTCCCCCGTCAAACTTCCACTCGCCGACAGGATTGCGCGCTCCACCTCTTCGGCATAGCGCAACAGGTGCTCGCCAACGGTGGTTAACGTGTGACCGTTCGCCCCTACGTCAAACAGCGTCGCGTTCAGCGCCAGTGACAGCCGATCAACCCTGCGGCCAACCGTTGTCGCATCGACGCCAAGTCGCTGTGCTGCCGCACTTAATGTCCGACAGCGCTCAACCGCGAGGAAATATCGCAAATCGTCCCACTGCATCGTCCATCTCCCTGCAATTATGCAGGTTAGACATGCAAATAACGGTCTTTTCAAGCAATAATATTCAGGCTAGGCCAATTGCCAAACCATTCACATCTGGAGAAGCGCAATGCGCACAATCGAACATTTACTGGGCGGCGGCGTGGCTTTTGCTGCCAAGCGCACCGCTGACGTTCTTGATCCCAATAATGGCAGCGTGCAGGCCCAGGTCGCACTTGGCGATGCCGCCGTGCTTGAAGCCGCAGTTGCCGCAGCGCAAGCCGCACAACCCGGCTGGGCCGCGACCAATCCGCAACGCCGCGCGCGCGTCATGTTTGAATTCAAGCGCCTCGTCGAAGCCAATATGGACGAGCTGGCGCATATGCTCAGCTCCGAACATGGCAAGGTCATCGCCGATTCAAAGGGCGATGTGCAGCGCGGGCTTGAGGTCATCGAATTCTGCTGCGGCATCCCGCATGTATTGAAGGGCGAATATACACAGGGCGCAGGCCCCGGCATCGACGTTTATTCGATGCGCCAGCCCATCGGCATCGGTGCAGGCATCACGCCGTTCAACTTCCCGGCGATGATTCCCCTGTGGATGTCGGGTGTCGCCATCGCAACGGGCAATGCCTTTATCATCAAGCCATCGGAACGTGACCCGTCGGTTCCCGTGCGTCTTGCCGAACTGTTCCTTGAAGCGGGACTTCCCGAAGGCATTTGTCAGGTCGTGCACGGCGACAAGGAAATGGTCGACGCCATCCTCGATCACCCGGCTATCGGCGCTGTGTCCTTCGTCGGCTCGTCCGACATCGCGCACTATGTCTATAATCGCGGTGTTGCGAACGGCAAGCGCGTGCAGGCCATGGGCGGCGCGAAGAACCATGGCATTGTCATGCCCGATGCGGACCTTGATCAGGTTGTGAACGATCTTGCCGGCGCAGCCTTCGGATCAGCGGGCGAACGCTGCATGGCGCTGCCTGTTGTCGTTCCCGTTGGCGACGACACCGCAGACCGCTTGCGCGAGAAACTGATCCCGGCGATCAACGCACTAAAGGTCGGCGTGTCGACCGATGCCGAAGCGCATTATGGCCCCGTCGTCACCGCCGCGCACAAGGCGAAGGTCGAAGGCTGGATTCAGAAATGTGCGGACGAAGGCGCGGAACTCGTTGTCGATGGTCGCGGCTTCAGTCTGCAAGGGCACGAAGATGGCTTTTTTATCGGCCCGACATTGTTCGATCACGTCACCACCGACATGGAAAGCTATAAGGAAGAGATTTTCGGTCCCGTTTTGCAGATGGTGCGCGCGCCCGATTTCGAGACCGCCCTCGCTTTGCCCAGCAAGCACCAGTATGGCAACGGCGTCGCCATTTTCACGCGCAACGGCCACGCCGCACGTGAATTTGCATCGCGCGTCAATGTCGGCATGGTCGGCATCAACGTCCCCATCCCCGTCCCCGTCGCCTATCACACGTTTGGCGGCTGGAAGCGGTCGGCCTTCGGTGATACCAACCAGCACGGCATGGAAGGCGTCAAATTCTGGACCAAGGTCAAAACGGTCACTGCACGTTGGCCCGATGGTTCGCCCGATGGCGGCAATGCCTTTGTCATTCCAACTATGGGGTAAATGCATATGACGAGCCAGTTTGGCCTTACCGACGACCAGCTCGCCATTCAGGAAATGGCGCGCCGGTTTACCGCTGATGCCATCACGCCAAATGCCGCCTTATGGGATGAAAAGCATATCTTCCCGAAAGACGCGATCAAGGCGGCGGCGGATCTTGGCTTTGGTGGCATCTATGTGTCGGAAGCGGCTGGCGGAATCGGCCTTGGGCGCCTTGAAAGTGCGCTGATCATGGAGGCGATGGCCTATGGCTGTCCTTCCACGTCGGCGTTTATTTCGATCCACAATATGGCGTCGTGGATGATCGACCGCTTCGGCAACGACGAGGTGCGCGCCCGCTTGCTGCCCAAGCTGATGACCATGGAACATTTCGCCAGCTATTGCCTGACCGAGCCGGGCGCCGGCTCCGACGCTGCCTCGCTCAACTCCCGCGCGGTACGCGACGGCGACGAATATGTGATTAACGGCGAGAAGGCGTTTATCTCCGGCGGTTCGGCGTCGGACATCTATGTTTGCATGCTGCGCACCGGCGGCGACGGCGCCGATGGTATCTCATGCATCGCGGTGGAAAAGGACGCACCGGGGCTCAGCTTCGGCAAGCTCGAGAAAAAACTGGGCTGGAATAGCCAGCCCACTGCGGCGGTGATCTTCCAAGATTGCCGGGTGCCGGTGGCCAACCGCATCGGCGAAGAGGGCGACGGCTTTAAGATCGCCATGCAGGGGCTCGACGGCGGCCGCATCAATATCGGCGCTTGCTCGCTCGGCGGCGCGCGCACCTGCCTGGAGCTGGCGCGCGAGCACAGCAAAACGCGCAAACAGTTCGGCCAGACGTTGGCCGAATTCCAGGCCTTGCAGTTTTACCTCGCCGACATGGCGACCGAGCTGGAAGCGGCCCGCGTGATGTTGCACCGCGCCGCCTGGATGCTCGACAACGGCGCCC
>JBFKAE010000016.1:0-30748 GCA_041621755.1 Sphingomonadaceae bacterium
ATGTCGTGGGTGTCGGAACGCCATCTGGTTTCGGCGATATCGAATGCTGGGGGCTTTGGCATGATCGCCTGCGGGGCGATGGAACCTGAGCGGCTGCGCGAGGAAATCGTCGAAACCCGCAAGCGCACCGACAGGCCCTTTGGTGTCAATCTTATCACCATGCATCCGGCGTTGATGGACCTGATACAGGTCTGCGTTGATGAAAAGACCAGTCACATTGCGCTTGCCGGTGGTTTGCCGAGTGGCCATGCAATCGATGCGATCAAGGCTGGCGGCGCGAAGCTGATCTGTTTTGCGCCTGCGCCTGCCTTTGCAAGAAAGCTGGTGAGGTCGGGTGTCGATGCGCTGATCATCGAGGGTGCTGAAGCGGGTGGCCATATCGGTCCGGTGTCGACGACGGTGCTGGCACAGGAAATTCTGCCGCTTGTGCAGGAGGTTCCGGTATTTGTTGCAGGCGGCATTGGCCGCGGCGAGGCAATTGCGGCGTTTGTTGAGATGGGCGCGGCAGGAGTGCAGCTTGGCACGCGCTTTGTCTGCGCCACTGAAAGCATCGCGCACGCGAATTTTAAAAAGGCGTTCATCCGCGCATCAGCACGCGATGCGATCGCCAGCGTGCAAATCGACCCACGCTTGCCGGTTATTCCGGTGCGTGCGCTCAAAAATGCAGGGACAGAGGCGTTTACGGCAAAACAATTGGAAATCGCGGCATTATTGAACGCTGGCAAGGTCGAAATGAACGAGGCGCAATTGCAGATTGAGCATTATTGGGCAGGCGCGTTGCGGCGCGCAGTCATTGACGGCGACGTTGAAAACGGCTCACTTATGGCTGGTCAGTCGGTTGGGATGGTCAAGAGTGAGGAGCCGATGCAGGTCATTATAGATGAACTCGTATCCGAAGCCGCGTCGGCGCTTGAACGCCGTGGCGCAAGGGCGTCTGACGTCGCGGCATGAGCGCCGAAGGCAAAATCTCTGCTACCTCTGCCGCACGAGACATATTGCGGCGTCTTCACGATGTCATGGCGTCCAAGGCGGGCGCACAATCGAAACTGAACCGTGTCGTCGATATCATTGCTGACGGATTGGCGTCGGAAGTGTGTTCAATCTACCTGCTGCGCGATGGCGTACTTGAACTCTATGCGACGCACGGCCTCAATCAATCGGCTGTGCATGTCACCAGACTTGCCGTTGGCGAAGGTCTGATCGGCACAATCGCTAAAATTCGCGAGGTGCTCAACCTTGCCGAGGCAGGCGCACACCCTGACTTTGCCTATAAGCCGGAAACCGGTGAAGAGCGCTTTCACAGTTTTGCGGGCGTTCCCATCATCCGGCGTGAAACGGCAATTGGCGTTGTGTCGGTCCAGCATCTCGAACCGCGTGATTATGCTGATGTCGAGATCGAAGCCCTGCAGACGACAGCAATGGTGCTTGCCGAATTGATTACAGCATCAGGGCTTGTCGATGATCTGAGTGCGGAACGCTCGCGGGATTTGCATCCCGTGCGGATTACTGGCCTTAAGCTTGTTGAAGGCATGGGGCGTGGGCAGGCGGTTTTCCACCAACCGCGTGTCATTGTCGAACATATCGTTGCCGAGGACACTGAGGCCGAGCGCGCGCGCGTCTATGATGCCTTCAAGGTGATGCGCGAGCAGATCGACAATATGATGGGACAGGCCGAATTCGCTGCGCCTGGCGATCACGACGAGATCTTGGAAACGTACAAGATGTTCGCCTACGATGAAGGTTGGTCGCGGCGCATCAACGAGGCGATCGATAGTGGTCTGACCGCCGAAGCTGCTATCGAGCGCGTTGCGATGAAAACGCGCAGCCGCATGCGTGCGACGGAAGATCCTTTCTTTCAGGAACGTCTTCATGATCTGGACGATCTGTCGAACCGGCTGCTCAGGATTGTTGCGGGTGAAATGGGCACGTCTGCAAAGCGCGGCATCAAGCAGGACATGGTTCTGCTTGCGCGGAACCTCGGTCCGGCAGAGCTTCTTGAATATGACAAGGCATATCTAAAAGGTGTTGTTCTTGAAGAGGGATCGTTGACCGCGCACGTTACGATCATCGCTCGTGCGATGGGGATACCGCTGCTCGGCAGGGTCAAGGACTTGCGCACGACCGTGATCGAAGGCGACCCGTTGCTCGTTGACGGTGTACGCGGCGCGCTTTTCGTTCGGCCGAGTGATCCGGTTGTTCAGCAGTTCGAGGAGCAATCGGCGCTGAAGGAAAAGCGCCAAGCGGCCTACGCTAAGCTGCGTGATCTTGATGCCATCACCACCGACGGCGTCCGCGTTTCCCTGTTGATGAATGCGGGGCTGCGGTCCGACCTTGATGCGCTTGACGTAACCAACGCTGATGGTATCGGCCTGTTCCGCACGGAATTTCAGTTTCTGGTGTCTGCGACCCTGCCGCGGCGTGAACGCCAGACGAAATTATATAGTGCCGTGCTTGATGCTGCGGGTGATAAGCCGGTGACATTTCGGACCGTTGATATTGGCGGCGACAAAGCCGTGCCCTATATGATCGGTGAAGAGGCCGAGGAGAACCCGGCGCTTGGCTGGCGGGCGATCCGGCTGGCGCTTGAACGCGGTGGTCTGATGAAGGTGCAGGCGCGGGCGTTGATCGACGCATCAGCCAACAGGACGTTGCGCCTGATGTTCCCGATGATTTCCGAACCTTGGGAATTTGATGAAGCGCGCAAGGTCGTCGAGGAACAACTTAGTCGCACGGTTGCAAATGGCAAACCGGTTCCGAAATCGGTCAAATTTGGCGCCATGCTTGAAGTCCCGGCACTTGCGGAATCGCTGGATATCTTGCTGCCGAAAATTGATTTTCTGTCGATTGGTACCAATGATTTGACGCAATTTCTGTTCGCGGCAGACCGGGCTAACCCAAAACTTGCCGAACGGTATGACTGGCTTTCCATTTCACTGCTGCGGTTTTTGAAGCGTGTTGTCGACCAAGCGAAAGCTGCAGGTCGTCCGGTCACCATCTGCGGTGAGATGGGTGGCCGCTCACTGGAAGCCTTGGCGCTGCTTGCGATCGGTGTTGATCGCCTCTCGATCACACCGGCGGCAATCGGGCCGATCAAGGCAATGGTGCGTTCGTTGGCGCTTGATCCGCTCAAAACTGAAATGAACACTTGGCTTGGACGTGGAACCGATATCCGCGCCGCGCTTACAGACTATGCAGCAAACAAGGGAATTGCGCTCGGCTGAGCGGGATGTGCGACGGTACCTATCCTCCCTGTTACGATGGTCGTTGACAGCGAGGCGAGGGCAAGCGAGTCTGTGAAAGAACTGGATGATTGCGGCGCGGGCGCCGCCGACAATCAGGTGGAGGACAATCGGTGAGTAACGAAGACTTTTCAGACGAAGACAAGGGGCCAGGTGTTCCTGCCGATCATATCGGTATCGAGCTGAAACGGCGACGGGTGGAACTTGGCAACGAACTTGCCGATATCGCGCATCAGACACGTATTCCCATGCGGCATTTAACGGCGATTGAGGACGGATTGCACGACAATTTGCCGGCGCTGCCCTATACGATTGGGTTCGTGAAATCCTATGCGCGCTTTGTCGGTATGGACCCCGATGAGGCGTCCGAGCGGTTCCGTGCAGAGACGACAAAATCCGACAGGGTCGTACCGACTATGATCAATGAACCTATTGATGATGGGCGTGTTCCGTCCTTTCCGGCGGCGCTTGTCGGTATTGTTTTGTTGGTGGTCGTTGCACTTGGTGTCTTTGCCTACAGCATGGGATGGTTTTCGGATGAAGAGTCGGCGGAATCCGCCGAGATTATAGCTGTACCTTCGCCGGTTGTCGCTGTTCCTCCACCTGTCACCGATACGGCTGTCACCGAGACTGTTGTCGCCGCGGCTGATGCCACCAATCCGGTTGTGCCTGTTGGCGGCAAAATCGTCATCGCTGCGCGCGAAGATGCATGGGTCAAGGTTTATGAGAAAGGCAGTGGCAAGTCGGTGTTTATGGGCGTGATGGCCGCTGGCGACCGTTATGAAGTCCCGGCAGTCAGGACGGACCTGTTGCTGTGGACGGGACGGGCTGGAGCGCTTGATATTTCGGTCGGCGGAACGGCGGTCCCTGCGCTGGGTGCGCTCACCGAAACGGCGCGCGACGTGCCGCTTACCGCAGAAGGCCTTGCCGCACGCACAAAACGCCAGGGCAGGTGAAGGCGCTTCATTCTGGCGTAATGTAGGACGATGTATTGGTGTCTTTCGATATGGGTTTATCAGGATAATATAATGGCCAAGAAAAAATCAGCTGTATTTTCTGTGCTTTGTGCTGTTGCGGTCATAGCATTGTCGGAGCCGGTTGCCGCGCAATCGGTTGAACGAGTTGAAAAGCGGGTCGGCAAACTTGAAAGCGAAATGCGCGCGGTTCAGCGCAAAGTGTTTCCGGGTGCCAACAAGAATTATTTTGAACCCGAAATCGCCGCACCCAGCACGGCTGCTGCAGCGCCGGGGACGCCCGCATCAAACCCGGTCAGCGATTTGACCGCCCGCGTTGATTCGCTGGAGCAGCAACTTGTGACCCTGACCGGACAACTTGAGGAAAACGGTCATAAATTGCGCACTCTTGAAGCGGCGTTTGAAAAATTCCGCACCGATGCGCAGTTCCGTATCACGCAACTTGAAGGCGGAACGCCTGTACCACCGGCTGGGCAGATGCCGGGTGATGGCGGCCCAAGCGCCGGGGCAACCACCGGCGCGACCGCACTGGATCCCATTGAAGGCGAATATCGCGCCGCATATGGCAATGTCGTTGCCAAGGATTGGAGTAAAGCCGAAGCTGACTTGCAGAACTTTGTCGTCAAGCATCCGAAACATGCACGCGCGAGCCATGCGCAATATTGGCTGGGGAGGACATATTTTGCTCAGAATCAGCCGGTTCAGGCGGCCCGTGCACTGCTTGAAAATTATCAATCCCGCCCAGAAGGTGAACGCGCGGCTGACAGCCTTCTCTGGCTTGGCAAATCGCTGATGGCGTTCAGCCCGCCTAGCCCGGCGAAGGCTTGCGAGGCTTATGACCAGCTGAAGGCGGGCTATGCCAAGACCATGTCGGCGGAAATCAAGACCCAGCTTGCCGAGGCGCGCGCTGCCGCCAAGTGCAAATAAGCGGCGGGACAAAGGTCGTGGATGTGACCGCGTTCAAGGACGCGGTCCGTGACCTGACCAACGGACTGCTTGATGGAGAGACAAGCTTTGCGCTGGGTGTTTCGGGCGGACCTGACAGTTTAGCGATGCTGGTGCTCGCCGATCGGGCGCTTCGAGGGATGGTGACGGCATTGACCGTCGATCACGGGCTACGCGCCGAGGGCGCTGGAGAAGCCAAAAAAGTCGCGGGGATATGTGCGTCGCGCGGGATTCCCCATTATATTTTGCCGGTAAAAGTTCAGGTGCAACGCGGTTCTTTGCAGGCTGCGGCGCGGGAAGCGCGTTATGCGGCGATGGCCCAATGGTGTGATATAAACGGTGTGAGCTATCTTTTGACAGCGCATCACGCTGATGATCAGGCCGAAACCCTGCTCATGCGCATGGCGCGTGGGGCAGGTGTATCAGGCATGTCGGGAATTCGTGCTGCCCGGCACATAGCAGGCCATAATGTGCGTTTGCTGCGTCCCCTGCTGAAGGTGTGCAAGGCGGATCTTGAAGCCATCGTGAAGAGCGAGGGGCTGGCGCCAGTCGATGATCCGAGCAATCGGGATGCGGTCTATGATCGTACACATGCCCGGGCGCTTCTGGCGCATGCCGATTGGCTCGATCCGGTGCGGGCGGCTGAAACGGCGTCCCATCTTGCAGATGGAGATGCTGCGCTTGACTGGGTGATGCACGAAGCTTGGGCGGGGCGTGCGGAGGTTTCTGGCGAGGAAGTTTGGCTCGACACAGAAGGTCTGCCGCACGAAATTACGCGCAGACTGACGATCCGGACGATATTGACGCTTGTACCGGATGCGCAGATTGAAGGACGTGGGGTCGAGATTATGATAGAATGGCTGCAGAGCGGAAAGACAGCGACATTTGGTGGTGTAAAGGCAACGCCCGGCAAGCTTTGGCGCTTTGTCGTCGAACCGGGGCGGAACGCCGAATAATTGCAATGAGACGTTGTTCTTAACCGATCAGTGCTTATCTTAAGTGAAATAGTAAATGCGCAAGGCAGACGAGAATGGACGACAATAACAAACGACCGACCGGCCCGTGGGGTAAAAGCATGGCGATGTGGGCGGTTGTTCTGCTTGTCGTCATTGTGCTGGTGTCGGTTTACAACACACCTTCACAGCAGGGCGCCGTCCAACAGATCGCCTATTCGGAATTTATCACCAAGGTCAACGAAGGCTCCGTCAAGGAGGTCGAAATCCGGGGGCAGGAAATCGCCGGGCGCTTTTCGAACGGACAGGTTTTCAATACGTATTCGCCCGGTGACGTAACGCTCGTCGAACGGCTCGAAGCCAATGCCGTCAAGTTCAAGGCGCAACCCGAGGAGGGGCGCTCGCTGCTCGCCGCGATTTTGCTCAACATGCTGCCGATCCTGATCATTGTCGGTGTCTGGATCTTTTTCATGCGCCATATGCAGAACGGCGCCGGAAAGGGCGCGATGGGCTTTGGCAAGAGCCGCGCAAAGCTCTTGAATGAACAGCATGGCCGTGTGACGTTTAACGACGTTGCTGGCATTGATGAGGCGCGTGAGGAGCTTGAGGAAATTGTCGACTTCCTGAAAGACCCGCAACGCTTCTCCAAGCTCGGTGGCAAGATCCCGAAAGGCGCGCTGCTTGTCGGCTCGCCAGGTACAGGTAAGACTCTGCTCGCCCGCGCGATTGCCGGCGAGGCGAATGTGCCGTTTTTCACGATTTCGGGTTCCGACTTTGTCGAAATGTTCGTTGGCGTCGGCGCTAGCCGTGTCCGCGATATGTTCGAACAGGCCAAGAAGTCGGCACCATGCATCATTTTCATCGACGAAATCGACGCCGTCGGACGGCATCGCGGGGCAGGCCTTGGTGGTGGCAATGACGAGCGCGAACAGACGCTCAACCAGCTTCTCGTCGAAATGGACGGCTTTGACGCCAATGAGGGCATTATTATCATCGCTGCCACAAACCGTCCCGACGTTCTTGACCCTGCGCTGTTGCGTCCGGGTCGTTTCGACCGTCAGGTCGTCGTGCCGCGTCCCGATATTGACGGGCGCGAGAAAATCTTGCTCGTCCACATGAAAAAAGTGCCGCTTGCGCCCGACGTCGATGCGCGGGTGATCGCGCGCGGTACGCCGGGCTTTTCGGGCGCGGACCTTGCCAATCTCGTGAACGAGGCGGCGCTCACCGCGGCGCGCAAGTCAAAGCGGCTTGTGGGCATGGCTGAATTTGAAAGCGCCAAGGACAAGGTCATGATGGGCAGCGAGCGCCGCTCGATGATCATGACCGAAGATGAAAAGAAAATGACCGCCTATCACGAGGCGGGGCACGCTATCGTGTCGGTTCACGAAGCGGCGTCCGACCCGATCCACAAGGCGACGATCATTCCACGCGGTCGTGCGCTCGGCATGGTCATGCGCCTGCCTGAACGCGATGAATACAGCTATCACCGTGACAAGATGCACGCCAATATGGCGGTGTCGATGGGTGGCCGCGTCGCCGAAGAGATCATATTCGGCTATGATAAGGTGTCGTCCGGCGCGTCGTCGGACATTCAATATGCAACCGATCTTGCCAAGAATATGGTCACGCAGTGGGGCATGTCCGACAAGCTCGGCCCGCTTAAGCTTGCCGAAAACCAGGAAGAGGTCTTCCTTGGCCATAGCGTTACCAAAACGCAGAATGTTTCGGAGGAAACCGCGCGGCTGATTGATGATGAGGTTAAAGCGCTCGTCATGCGTGGCTATGACCGTGCAAAATCGGTGCTGACCGAACATATTGACGAACTGCACAAACTCGCCGAAGCGATGCTGGAATTCGAGACGCTATCGGGTGAGGAAATCAGGGCGCTGCTCGCCGGTGAACCCATTGTCAGGGACACGCCAAAGGCCAAGCCCACGTCGACTCCGACGGGCATTTCCTCAATTCCCAAGGCGGGCAAGCGCTCGGGCGATCCAGGCGGTGAACCTTCTCCACAAGGCGTCTGAGCCGTGGGCGGTGAAACGGTCGAAGGTCGCGCGCGCGACCTTGGCGGCGGTTTCAAAGTACGGCGTGTTCTGCCCGCGCCGCGCCGCCAGATGGTCGGTCCCTTTATCTTTTGGGACCATTTTGGCCCGGTCGATTATGCGCCGGGCGAACGGTTCGACGTCCGGCCGCACCCGCATATCAACCTTGCGACGGTGACATACCTGTTCGATGGCGAGATTTTTCACCGCGACAGCCTCGGTAATGCGCAGGCGACACGACCCGGGGCAGTCAACTGGATGTCGGCCGGGCGCGGTATCGTGCATTCGGAAAGGACATCAAGCGAGGTCCAGAAAACCGGACAGCGCATGGAAGGCATTCAGGCATGGGTGGCGCTGCCCAAAAGCCATGAGGAGAGCGACCCCACATTTGTGCATCATCCGGCTGAGAGCCTGCCGACGATCACGCAAGACGGCGCGCGATTGACGCTGATCGCAGGTACGGCCTTTGACGAGACCTCGCCGGTCGAATTTCCGTGGCCTATATTTTACGTCGATGTCATCGCCGTAGCCGGTGCAAGTATAGCCATCCCCGACGAACACGAGGAGCGTGCTGTTTACGTGGCGCGTGGTGAAATCGAAGTGGCCGGTGTGATTTATGGGGAAGGAACGATGTTGATCGTTGAATCCGGAAGTCGGAATTGGACAGCGAAGTCTGATGCCCGTGTGCTGATGCTTGGCGGCAAGCCGATCGATGGGCCACGAAACATCTGGTGGAATTTTGTGTCTTCGGATGTCGAGCGAATCAAACGCGCGCAGGCGGATTGGAAAGACCAGCGCTATCCCGATGTGCCGGGCGATGATGAAGAGCGTATCCCGTTACCCGATGGGCCACCACTGCCCTAGGCCGAGTTGACATTCAGCCCTGCCGGTCTGCAAATGCCGCTTTCCCGCGCTTCCGATGCGCACGTACCTAGAGTACGCTGCGCTTCGGGTCACAGAAAATCAGCATTTTCGCCATGGCATCTTCTGAATGTCAACACGACCTAGGGTCAGGACCCTAGACTCGAAGCCAGCCGTCTGAACCATCGCGCAGTCGAGGGGTGGGATCTATTTCGCCGGGAACTGTGTTTCGACCATCGAACTGCGTACCGCCCACTTGTCGTGCAGGGCTTCAAGCTCTGATCTGCCATTGCGCCAGTCGAGGACCTTGTGACGGAAATCGAGATATTCGAGCGCTATGACGGCGAGCATTTCAGCATAGCGCTGATATGCGGGTGCGGCCGAAAGCATATCGGGCAACGCGTCGAGCGCGCGTTCAATTTTGCCGCGCCAGCGCCCCTGCCAGAAAATCGATCGCTCGCCGGGCTGGCGCTGCGTTTCCATGCGCCAGGCGACGGCTGCGTCGAGAATGGCATCAATATGCGCGGCGAGCGTCATTGCTGCCCAACGCTTAGGGTCGTTTGGCGCGGGATAAAGATCACCTGCGTCTGTCAGGCTTGCAAGAAAGGCGAGAATGACCCTGCTATCGTGCACTGACAGTCCTTCATTGGTGACAA
Source organism: Sphingomonadaceae bacterium (assembly GCA_041621755.1). GTDB lineage: Bacteria > Pseudomonadota > Alphaproteobacteria > Sphingomonadales > Sphingomonadaceae > Sphingosinicella. Next base: position 9,671 of record JBFKAE010000016.1, read on the forward strand.
GTGCGGGCACCTTCGATACCGGGTTGACCGAGATCAGATCGTCAGGGTCGGTGAGCGCATCGACGGGCACCTCGTCGACCTCATCTTCAAGGTCGAGTTCGCGTACGAACACACGCACCTTGCGCGAATAGGGTGAAGTATAGGACATATAGAGCTTCATGAATGATTCCCGGAAAAATTTGCCGCACGCTAGCGGGGCGATTGAGACAAGAAAAGCCGGTCCTTTGTCGGACTTGTTGATTGTCGATCTGTCCCGTGTGCTTGCCGGACCTTACGCGACGATGGTGCTCGGCGATCTGGGCGCACGGGTCATCAAGGTGGAGCGCCCGGGCGAGGGCGATGACAGTCGCCATATAGGTCCGTTTAAAAATGGCAAGAGCGCATATTTTACCTCGATCAATCGCGGCAAGCAGTCGATTGCGCTTGATCTGAAAGTGCCGCGTGATCGCGAGGTGTTTGAAGCCTTGCTGGAACGCGCGGATGTGCTCGTCGAAAATTATCGGCCTGGTGTGATGGACAAGCTCGGCTATGGCTGGGACGTGTTGCACGCGCGTTATCCACGCTTGATTTATGCGGCGGCATCCGGGTTCGGCCATACCGGCCCAGACAAGGGCAAAGCCGCCTATGACATGGTGGTGCAGGCGATGGGCGGCATCATGTCGGTGACTGGCCATCCCGGTGGCCCGCCGACGCGTGTTGGCACGTCGGTTGGCGATATCACGGCGGGGCTGTTTACGGTGATCGGCATTTTGTCCGCAGTGCACGACCGGCAAAATTCGGGCGAGGGCAGGTTCGTCGATGTCGCCATGCTCGACGGGCAAATTGCAATCCTTGAAAACGCCATTGCGCGCTATGCAGTGACCGGCGAAGCGCCGGGACCGCTTGGCGCGCGACATCCCTCGATTACGCCCTTTGCAGCCTTTCAATGCGCGGACAGGCCAATCGTGATTGCAGCAGGCAATGATGTATTGTTCGGCGCGCTGTGTGGAGCGCTTGGCCTTGGAGAGTTGATGCGTGATCCTCGCTTTGTATCGAACGGTGCGCGCAGCGAAAATGTTGATGCGCTTGCAACGATGATTGAGGCGCGGTTGCAGCTAAAACCGGCGGCGGAGTGGCTATCCGTTCTCGATACGGCCGGCGTGCCGTGCGGGCCGCTGCACGATGTCGCAGAAGCGCTGGCGCATCCACAGGTCAAAGCGCGCAATATGGTGATAGAAACCGCATTTGAGGATGGTCAGCCCTTGATGGCGGCGGGAAATCCGGTGAAGATTTCCGGGTTCGAAGACCCCGTGACGCGACCGGGCGCGCCTGCGCTCGACGGGGACAGGGACGTGATATTAAGGGAGCTGGGCCTGTGAGCAATGCGGCAGATCTTGCGTTTGCGCAGCGGCTTGCCGATGCTGCGGGTGCAGCGATCCGACCATTTTTTCGCGCGCGGTACGAAATTGAGACCAAGGCCGATGCTTCGCCCGTCACCGAAGCAGACCGCGCGGGTGAAATTGCCATGCGCGAGCTGATTTCGCGCGAGCGGCCAGAGGATGGCATTATCGGTGAAGAATTCGGCATCCACAATGAAGGCGCGCGACGAACCTGGGTGCTCGATCCGATTGACGGTACGACGAGTTTCATGGCTGGACGTCCGATTTTTGGGACATTGGTTGCAATGCTCGAGGATGGTTGGCCAGTGCTTGGTCTTATTGATCAGCCGATATCGGGCGAGCGCTGGATCGCGCGCACCGGGCAAGAGACCGAGCTTTCGAGTTTGCCGTCGCGGACGCGGCGCTGCGCAAAGCTTGCCGATGCGGTACTCGCTACAACAAGTCCGCATCTCTTTGCTGATCATGATGCGGAGCATTTTCTCGCGCTTGCGGCGAAAACCGCGCACCGGCGGCTCGTCTATGGCGGGGACTGCTATAATTACGGGCTGCTGGCGGCCGGACATATCGATATTGTCGTCGAATCCGGCCTGAAACTGCACGATTTTGCCGCGCTCGTGCCGATTGTCGAAGGCGCAGGCGGCATGATGTGCGACTGGTCGGGTGAACCGCTCAATAAAGGCAGTGCTGGCGATGTTATCGCGCTTGGCGATCCGGCGCGGCTTGAAGATGTGCTCGAGGCGCTCGCCTGTCATCATCATTGAGAGGCTGTGGGAGCATCGTGCGTCCCTCGACTGCGCTCGGGATGACTGGAGTGTGAGTTTGACATAAACTGGTAAATCCATCATCCCGAGCGCAGTCGAGGGACCGCAAGAACCTCCCCCTGTTCCAGAACCCTGCGCCGCGCTATTATCACGGACATGACCCAGACGCTGACCCGTGGCCACATCGACACGCCAACCGGCGAGATGTTTGCGATTGTCGGCGATGACGGGCGGCTTTGTGTGCTCGAATGGTCGGACAAGGAAGCACGCGGCATGGAACTGTTGCGGCGCGGGCATGGTGCAGTCAGCCTGAAAAGCGGCGCGGTGCCCGCCGACATCGTTGCGGCGCTCAAGGCATATTTCGATGGCAATTTCGGTGCTGCAGCGAAATTACCCGTCAATCCGGCCGGAACACCGTTCCAGCTCGAAGCCTGGTCAGCGCTGCGCCGTATCCCGCCCGGCGAGACGCGCAGCTATTCAGAACAAGCCAGCTCCATCGGTCGTCCCGCCGCCACGCGCGCCATCGGTCTTGCCAATGGCGCGAACCCGATTGCGATCGTTGTGCCGTGCCACCGTGTCATCGGTGCCGATGGCAGTCTGACGGGTTTTGGCGGCGGACTGGAGCGCAAGCGCTGGCTGCTCGCGCATGAAGGCGCACACGTTGCGACCGCGCAGCCAGAGTTGCTTTTCTAGCTCAACTGTATCCATTTATATAATAATGTGATTGTGGACTATAGCTATGATCATCTAAATGGCGTACGTCATTGGTCATAACTGTATTCAGAAATAGACTGTGCGTGGGGAGAAAAGGAATGGCCGCAATTACGCCAACGATTGTTATCATGCTGATGATATCGGCAGCAGTTCAGGTTTTCGGTTTCTATCTTATGCCAATGACACAAGGCTTGACGGCGCCAGTGCCAACGGCGGGCGCAGCGCTGGCGTTCCTGGTCGGTATCGGCATTATGGCGCGTATCGCCCATGCTGGCGTGGATCTTAGCCTGTTTGTGCCGGTGATATCGGTCCTTATCCCGCTTGGTGCGATTGCCGTCGGTATTTTTGCGTATGGCGAAGTTGCCTCGCTGGCAAAGATCGGCACGCTGGTTGTCGCCTGCGTCCTCATCGGATTCGCCAACACGCTGTAAGGCGATGTGACATCGGCGGACGGAGACTGAAGCGCAAGCGAATATCGCTATATATCAAAGGCATTAAAGGCATAAGGGATAAGCATATAGAAATGTGATCCATATCGCAGACCTTGGGTGGGCTGTTGAGAGGGGATCGATGACCGCTGTCACACCAACGATTATCGCGATGCTGATGGTTTCGGCGGCAATTCAGATATTTGGCTTCTATCTTATGCCGATTACGCAAGGATTTACGCAGCCGGTCGCGACGGTCGCCATGGCGGTGTCGTTTATTCTGGGCCTTGGCCTGATGGCGCGTATCTTACATGCGGGCGTCGATCTCACATTGCTTGTGCCGATAATGTCGATCTGTATCCAGCTTGGCGCGATCGCCATTGCTGTCTTTGCTTATGGCGAAATTGCATCAATGGCGAAGATCGGCACGCTGGTGCTGGCCTGCGGCCTTATCGGACTCTCCAATATGCTGTAGATCGCGGGCAATTGCGGCTTAACGGCTTGCCCTTTGCGCGACTCCCGGCTATAGCCGCCGCTTCTTGAATAGACCGTCCGGCCAGTGTGGGCTGCCGAGGCGGTCTTTTGATCGTTCTAGATATGGAGACGAAAATGCCCAAGCTAAAGACCAAAAGCGGTGTGAAGAAGCGCTTCAAAATCACCGCAACAGGCAAAATCAAACATGGTATCGCGGGTAAGCGCCACCGTCTGATCAGCCACAATTCCAAATATATCCGCACCAATCGCGGCACCAAAGTGCTGTCCGATGCCGACACCAAAACGGTGAAGGCATGGGCGCCTTACGGTTTGAAGTAAGGGAGCACTGACACATGCCACGCATTAAACGCGGTACAACCACCCGCGCCAAACATAATAATATCCTGAAGGCCGCAAAGGGCTATTGGGGTCGTCGTAAAAATACCATCCGCATCGCGCGTCAGGCCGTCGAAAAGGCTGGCCAGTACGCTTATCGCGATCGCAAGGTCAAAAAGCGGAACTTCCGCGCTTTGTGGATTCAGCGCATTAACGCGGCTGTTCGCGCAGAAGGGCTGACCTATGGCCGCTTCATGCACGGGCTGAAGCTTGCCGAGGTAGAGCTTGATCGCAAGATTCTTGCCGACCTTGCGATCCACGAGCCGGAGGCGTTCAAGGTCATCGTCAAGCAGGCCGAAGCCGCGCTTGCAAAGGCCGCCTGAGCGCTCGACGAGCTTAAACGGTTGAAAAAGGCGCGGCGCTGCCCCTAAACGGGCGGCGACCGCGCTTTTTCTTTGGCACCGAGGATGATCAGTACATGACCGACGATATCGCCAGAACGCGCGACGACTGGCTTGCCCGCATTGAAGCGGCCGATGATGCCGCAGCGCTTGAAAGCCTGCGTGTCGAGGCGCTTGGAAAATCGGGCGCGATTACCGGGCTTCTGAAAACGCTTGGCAAGATGGACCCCGACGCGCGTAAGGTCGCCGGGCCAGCGTTCAACGATTTGCGCGTGGCAGTGGCCGACGCGATCGCCGCGAAGAAGGATGTGCTTGAGGCTGCGGAGCTGGATCGAAAGCTTGGCGCCGAAGCCGTCGACATCACTTTGCCCGTCACTGACCGCGCGCCGGGCAGTATCCATCCGGTCAGTCAGGTGATGGACGAGCTTGCCGAAATTTTCGCCGACCTTGGCTTTGCCGTTGCGACCGGGCCGGAGATCGAGGACGACTGGCACAATTTCACCGCGCTCAACATTCCTGAAACGCACCCCGCGCGCGCGATGCACGACACGTTCTATTTTCCCGCCGATGAAAAGGGCGAGCGCATGTTGCTGCGCACGCACACTTCGCCCGTGCAGATCCGCACCATGCAAAGCCAGAAACCACCGATCCGTATCATTGCGCCGGGTCGGGTCTATCGTTCCGACAGTGATGCGACGCATACGCCCATGTTTCATCAGGTTGAAGGGCTGGTCATCGACAAGGGTATCCATATGGGACACCTGAAATGGACGCTGGAAACCTTTATCAAGGCGTTTTTCGAGGTGGATGAGGTCAGCTTGCGCTTCCGCCCGAGCTATTTCCCGTTCACCGAGCCGTCCGCCGAAGTCGATGTCGGCTGTTCAAAAGAGGGCGGCGTATTGAAAATCGGCGGCGAAACGGACTGGTTGGAAATTCTGGGCGCCGGTCTCGTCAATCGTCGGGTCATCGAACATTGCGGTCTTGACCCCGATGAATGGCAGGGTTTTGCTTTTGGCGTCGGCATCGACCGGCTCGCCATGCTGAAATACGGCATGACCGACCTACGTCCGTTTTTCGACGGCGATATGCGCTGGCTGAAGCACTATGGCTTTGCCCCGCAGGCGGTACCGACATTGTCGGGAGGCGTGGGCGCATGAAGTTCACATTATCATGGCTGAAAGACCATCTCGAGACCGATGCCGGTCTTGATGAAATCTTGCAGACGCTCACCAAAATCGGGCTTGAGGTTGAAGGCGTCGAAAATCCCGCCGAAGACCTTGCCGCGTTTCGCGTTGCAAAGGTGCTGTCAGCAAAACCGCACCCCGATGCCGATAAATTGCAGGTGCTGAGCGTTGATACCGGCGATGGTGAGCCGGTGCAGGTCGTCTGCGGCGCACCGAACGCGCGTGCGGGCCTTTATGGTGTGTTTGCCGGGCCGGGTACATATGTGCCGGGGATCGACGTAACGCTGCGCATTGCGCCAATCCGCGGCATTGAAAGCCGCGGCATGATGGTGTCGGAGCGCGAACTGGAACTGTCCGATGACCATGTCGGGATTATCGACCTTGAAGGATCGCCCGCTGTCGGAACGCCATTTGCCGATATTGCCGGGCTGAACGATCCGGTCATCGACATTGCAATTACACCCAACCGGCAGGACTGCATGGGTGTGCGCGGCATTGCACGCGATTTGGCGGCGGCTGGCCTTGGCACGTTGAAGACCGGGACGATTGAACTGGTCAAAGGCGAATTTCCGTGCCCGGTCGAAATCCGCACCGATGACCCTGAGGGCTGCCCGGCATTTTATGGTCGTTCAATGACGGGCGTGACCGACGGACCATCGCCCAAATGGATGCAGCAGCGGCTGCGCGCCATCGGCCTGCGTCCAATTTCCGCGCTCGTCGATATCACCAATTATATTACGTTCGACCGGGGTCGCCCGCTGCATGTCTATGACAGCGCAAAGCTTAGCGGTGCGCTTGTCGCGCGGCGCGCGAAGGCTGGCGAAAGCCTGCTCGCGCTTAATGGCAAAACCTATACGCTCACCCCGGACATGACCGTGATCGCCGACGATAGCGGCGTGCACGACATTGCCGGAATCATGGGCGGTGAGGACAGCGGCGTCAGCGATACGACGCGCGATATCGTCATTGAATGCGCGTATTTTGCGCCCGAACATATTGGCCAGACGGGACGCGCGCTCGGTCTCAATTCCGATGCGCGCGCGCGCTTTGAACGTGGTGTCGATCCTGCATTTCTCGATGGCGGACTCGCCTTTGCAACGCAGCTTATTCAGGAGATTTGCGGCGGGACGCCAAGCGAGGTCGTCCGGGCGGGTGAAGCGCCCAAGGTTGCGCCCATTGTCAGCTATAACCCGGCACTGACCGAACAGCTGACCGGCGTGCGTATTGACCCGGCGCGGCAGAGCGAAATTCTTGCCGCGCTTGGCTTTGTCGTCGAAGCGCAGGGCGATGTCTGGCAGGTGAGCGCACCATCATGGCGGCGCGACATTGATGGCGCGGCGGATATCGTCGAGGAAGTCGTACGCATTTTCGGTTTTGAACATATCCCCTCGACCCCGCTACCCCGCGCCGACGGCGTGGCAAAGCCGACAGCAACGCAGGCGCAGCTTGTCGAGCGGCGGGTTCGTCGCGCGGTTGCTGCGCGCGGGCTGGACGAGGCGGTGACGTGGAGCTTCATTTCGCCAAAGGACGCTGCGCATTTTGGCGGCGGGGCGTGGACGCTCGACAATCCGATCTCTGCCGACATGGCGGTGATGCGGCCATCGCTGCTGCCCGGGCTGATTGCCGCGGCGGCGCGCAATAGCGATCGCGGGGCAAATGCTGTGCGGCTGTTTGAGGTCGGGCGGCGTTATATGGCCGATAAAGAACATGCGACGCTCGGGATTGTGCTTTCAGGCGAAGCGCGGTCAAAAGATTGGCGAACGGGCGCGGCGACAGGCTTTGATATATTCGATGCCAAGGCCGAAGCCATTGCCGCGCTTGATGCGGCGGGCGCGCCAACGGCAAATCTTCAGACGCTTGGCGATGCGCCGGAATGGTATCATCCGGGCCGTTCGGGCAGACTTTGCCTTGGACCAAAAACCGTGCTTGCACATTTTGGAGAACTTCACCCAAGGATCGCTGCGGCATATGGCCTTGATGGTCGCGTTGCGGTTGCCGAAGTCTTTCTCGACGCCCTGCCGCCGTCAAAGGTAAAGCGCACACGCAGCGTTTATGCGCCGCCGTCGCTGCAGGCGATAACGCGCGATTTTGCCTTTCTGGTCGACAAGGGCACGGCGGCAGATCAGCTATTGCGTGCTGTGGCAAAGGCAGAGCCAAAGACCATAACCGACGTCCGTTTATTCGATGTCTTTGAAGGTGCCGGCGTACCTGATGGCAAGACATCGCTCGCCATACGCGTGACGTTGCAACCCGACGCGCGCAGCTTTACCGAAGAGGACCTGACCGCGATTTCCGCAAAGATTGTCGCGGCGGCAGGCAAGGCCGTCAGCGCAGAACTTCGCGAATAGCAAAAGAGCCAATGGCATGACCGGCACGCCCAAGCTTTATTCGGTCTTTGACATGGACCGCACCATCACGCGCGGCGGCAGCTATTCGCCATGGCTGTTGTTCTGGGTGATGCGCGAAGCGCCGTGGCGGCTGTTGTTGTTGCCCTTCGCCCTGATCGCGGGGCTGCTTTACGTGACAAAGCGGATCAGTCGCGCGCGGTTGAAGGAAATCAATCACTGGCTGATGATGGGCGGACGCACCGACCCTGACCGCCTTGCACCGCGCGTTGCGCAATATGCCGACAGGCTGGTCCCCGGGCGCAGTTTTGCCGACGCGATTGCACGGATCAAGGCGGAAAAGGCCGAGGGGCGCCGCGTTGTCATCGCAACGGCGTCCTATGGCTTTTATGCGCATGCGATTGCCGATCGGCTTGGCGTTGAGGATGTTGTGGCGACGCGATCAAAGCGCAATGTCGCGGGCGATATCCTTGCGCGGATCGATGGCGAGAATTGCTATGATGTGGCCAAGCGCAAAATGGTCGAAGCTGTGTTGCCGTCGAAGCGCGAGATTCACGTTCGTTTTTTTTCAGACCATCACAGCGATGCGCCGATGTTCGAATGGGCTGACGAGCAATACGCCGTCAACCCGACGCCAAAGCTGAAAGCGATGGCGAAGGCGCGCGGCTGGACGATCCTGCGCTGGCGTTGAAGGCGCGGGATCGAAAGTTCGCTATTTCGTCATTTCCGCATTTTTTCTGTCATTCCCGCGCAGGCGGGAATCCATTTGCGCTTTGGGCGCGGGCAGGACGGTTCCGCAATCACCCCCATAAATTACCGCAGCGGCACCCACACATGGATCCCCTATCAAGTCGGGGATGACGAAGAAGGGGGCGTTGATGGATCCGTGATAAAGTCGGGAATGGTGTAGGCCGGGAACATCGCTGCTCCCGGCGCTAAACGATTTTACGCCGCTGCGAGGTTCCGCAGCACATAGTGCAGAATGCCACCCGAGCGGTAATATTCCAGCTCGTTATTGGTATCGATCCGGCACAGCGCAGTGAACGACCCGGTCGAACCGTCGGCGCGGGTGAAGTCGACCTTCACGTCCTGCTGCGGTTTCAGATCGGCAATGCCTGCGATGTCAAAGGATTCATCACCGGTCAGACCAAGGCTGTCGATGCTGTCACCATCCTTGAACTGCAATGGCAATACGCCCATGCCGACAAGGTTGGAGCGGTGGATACGCTCGAAGCTTTCAACGATGACCGCACGTACGCCAAGTAGGGTTGTGCCTTTTGCCGCCCAGTCGCGCGACGAACCTGTGCCATATTCCTTGCCACCAAGGACAACGAGCGGCGTGCTGGTTTCCTTGTACTTCATCGCCGCGTCATAGATCGGCAGCGCTTCGCCGGTCGGGACATATTTGGTGATGCCGCCCTCAATACCCGGAACCATGCGGTTCTTGATGCGAATATTGGCAAATGTGCCGCGCATCATGACTTCGTGGTTACCACGACGGCTGCCATAGCTGTTGAAGTCGGCGCGGCTGACCTGATGCTCGCTCAAATAGGTGCCAGCGGGGCTGTCGGCCTTGATCGCACCAGCCGGGCTGATGTGATCGGTGGTGATTGAATCGCCGAACAGCGCCAGCGTCCGTGCACCGTGAATGTCGGTGAGCGGCGCAGGCGTCATTGACATGCCTTCGAAATATGGCGGGTTCTGCACATAGGTCGACGTGCTGGAGAAGCTGTAAGTGCGGCCACCGGCAATATCGATCGCCTGCCAGCGCGCGTCGCCGTCAAACACCTGCGCGTAGCGCGACTTGAACATTTCCGCGGTCAGCGAGCTGTCGACGAGCGAGCGTACGTCCTGATTGGTTGGCCAGATATCGCGCAGATAGACAGGGCCGTCCGTGCCTTCGCCAATGGGCTCTTCGGTCAGGTTCTTTGTCACCGTACCGGCGAGTGCATAGGCAACGACGAGCGGCGGCGACGCGAGATAGTTGGCGCGCACGTCCTGGCTGACGCGGCCTTCAAAGTTGCGGTTGCCCGACAGCACCGATGTAGCAACGAGGTCGTTTTCGTTGATCGCCTTTGAAATCGGCGCGGGAAGGGGACCGGAATTGCCGATGCAGGTCGTGCAGCCATAGCCGACAAGATCAAAGCCGAGCGCGTCGAGGTCTTCGGACAGTCCTGCCTTGTCGAGATAGTCGGTGACGACCTGTGACCCCGGTGCAAGGCTGGTCTTGACCCACGGCTTGACGCTGAGGCCCTTGGCGCGTGCATTGCGTGCAACGAGGCCGGCAGCAACGAGAACATCGGGGTTCGAGGTGTTGGTGCAGCTCGTGATGGCAGCGATGACGACGTCGCCATGACCGATGTCATGGTCGCGGCCTTCAACGGGAACGCGCTTGGCTGAATCTTCCACCTTGAACATGGCGGGCAGTTCCTTGGCGAAGCTTTCGGCAAGCTGGTCGAGAAGCACGCGGTCCTGAGGCCGCTTTGGCCCGGCAAGCGATGGCTTGACGTCGCCAAGGTCGAGTTCGAGCGTGTCGGTAAAGACCGGATCGGGGGTCGAGGCGTCGCGCCACATGCCCTGCGCCTTTGCATAGGCTTCGACCATGTCGCAGCGCCAGTCTTCGCGGCCGGTAAAGCGCATATAGCGGATGGTTTCCGCGTCGACCGGGAAAAAGCCGCAGGTCGCGCCATATTCTGGCGCCATGTTGGCAATGGTCGCGCGGTCGGCAAGCGACAGCGCATCGAGACCGGGGCCATAAAATTCCACGAAACGTCCGACAACGCCTTTGGCGCGCAGCATTTGCACAACGGTCAGTACGAGGTCGGTCGCGGTGATGCCTTCGGCCATCTTGCCCGACAGCTTGAAGCCGACGACTTCGGGGATGAGCATCGAAACCGGCTGGCCAAGCATGGCGGCCTCGGCCTCGATCCCGCCGACGCCCCAGCCAAGAATGCCAAGGCCGTTGATCATCGTCGTGTGGCTGTCCGTACCGACGAGCGTGTCGGGATAGGCGACCGTTGCGCCCGATGTGTCTTCTGACGTCCAGACCGTCTGGCCGAGATATTCAAGGTTGACCTGATGGCAGATGCCCGTGCCCGGCGGGACAACGCGGAAGTTGCGGAAGGCCTGCCCGCCCCATTTCAGGAACTCATAGCGTTCCATGTTGCGCTGATATTCAAGTTCGACATTGGCTTCGAACGCCTTGGGCGTACCGAATTCGTCAACCATGACAGAGTGATCGATGACAAGATCAACCGGGACGAGCGGGTTGATCGCTTCGGCGTTACCGCCAAGCTTGACCACCGCATCGCGCATCGCGGCAAGATCGACAACGGCCGGAACGCCGGTGAAGTCCTGCATCAGCACGCGCGCCGGGCGGTACTGGATTTCGCGGTCAACGCGCTTGTCAGCAAGGAAGGTGCCGAACGCTTTTACATCGTCTGCTGTGACCGTGTCGCCATCTTCAAAGCGCAGCATGTTTTCCAGCAGCACCTTCATCGAGAAAGGCAGTGCGGAAAAATCGCCAAACTGTTCGGCAGCGGCGGGAATCGAATAATAGGCGTAATCCTGCCCGCCAACGGTAAGGGTTCTGCGGGTTTTAAGGCTGTCGCGTCCAATGGCGGTCATGTTACTTCCCTGTCTTGAGCATCTGTTCTGAAAGCCGGTGTGCGCTGCAGCATCCGGCGGTTGCGCGCGGTTTAGCGGACGAATCGCCCTTTGGGAAGGGCGCGTTGTTTGTCAAATTTTCAACAAGCCAATGGCTCTGCCTTGTCGCAGGCGCAGAACGCGCCGGAAGGCGGGTAAGCAGGACAAGTAAGACTGGATACGACAACGATCTCGCGCTAGGCCGGATTGCAATGCCGGACGCGCTTCTATCCTGTGAAAACCTGACCTCTGTACGGGGTGGCCGCGTGCTGTGGCAGGATCTGTCATTTGCTTTGGCCCCGGGCGATGCGTTGTTGGTGACGGGGACGAACGGATCGGGGAAATCGAGCCTGCTGCGCGTGCTTGCCGGATTGTTGCCGCCAAGCGGCGGAATGGTGAAGCGGACGGAGCGTTACGCGTATCTTGGACATGATAACGCGCTGAAGGCGGGGCGGATGCTTGGCGCTGAACTTGCCTTCTGGGGGGTTGGCGATACGCCTGACTTTGGGTTGGCCGGTCTGCGCGATGTGCCTGTTTCTGTGTTGTCGGCGGGGCAGAAGCGGCGTGCAGCCTTGTGGCGGACGTGCGGTACTGGCGCGGACTTGTGGTTGCTTGACGAACCGGAAGCCGGACTCGACGCGGCGAACCGCACGGCGTTGCTCGATGTTATTGATGCGCACCGTATGCGTGGCGGGGTGGTTGTTGTCGTCAGTCATGCCGACATCGCCTTGCCGAACGCCAGGGGTCTTGCGCTGTGATCTGGCGGCTGACCTTGCGCAGCGTCGACATTGTGTCGGGCGGGCTGATTCCGCTGGTGTTTTTTGTCATTGTGGCGAGTTTGAGCGCGTTTGCGATCGGTCCTGATGCTGTGCTGCTAGGTCGCGTGGCGGCCGGTAGCCTCTGGGTTGCGGCGTTGCTTGCTGCGCTGTTGCCGGTCGGGACGCTGATCGCCGAGGATGTCAGCGACGGTACGATGGACCAGTTGCGTGTCCGCGGGCTGGCGCTTGAAACCATCATGATATCGCGGCTTGTCGGGCACTGGCTGAGTTTTTCTCCGGCGCTGCTACTTGCCGCTGTGATCGGCGGTGCGATGCTGAATGCCGATGTCGTGCCGCTGGTGACAGGGCTTTTGATCGGGACACCGGCGCTTGCCGGTCTGGGGCTGACCGCAGCGGCGCTTGTCGCGGGCGCAAGGGGTGGCAGCGCGCTTGCCGGGCTTATCATTTTGCCGCTTGCGCTCCCCGTTCTGATCTTTGGGAGTGGCGAAGCCTGGCGCTTGCTGGCGGCGGCCAGCCTTGTGCTGACTGCGCTTAGCCCTTTCGCTGCGGCGGCGGCATTGCGCGCGGCTGAGTAGAGTGTATGGGCCGAGTAAGCGTTGACGCGCTGTGATCACGCGTTAGGGTGCGGGTATCAATGGAGTTCAAGGAGAGTTCGATCATGCCGCACACCTTCGAAATTACCAAAGACAAGAAAGGCGAGTTCCGCGTCGCCTTTAAGTATAATTCCGAAAAGATATTCTGGACCGAGGGCTATACATCGAAGGCGAGCGCGAAGAACGCGATCGCATCGATCCTGAAAAATGGCCCGACAGCGGCGGTCGAAGACAACAGTTAGACAAACATCTATTCAATTTGCGGCGGGTCCTCCATATGGGTGGCCCGCCGTTTTCCTGCCCGGGTGGAAGTGCGCACAACATGTTAAGACGGCTTTATGACTGGACGATAGAGCGCTCTGCGCACGCGCATGCCGAGCGCTGGCTGGCACTGATTTCATTCATCGAAAGCTCGTTTTTTCCGATCCCGCCACATCCGCTGCTCGGCCTCATGTGCCTGGCGCGACCCGAACGCGCATTGCGCTATGGCGTGATCTGCACGGTGACATCGGTGCTGGGCGGCCTATTTGGCTATGCGATCGGCTTTTTCATGTACGAAGCCGTCGGGCAGGCGATGCTTTCGGCGCTTGGTCTTGCAGAGAGCTTCCCGCGCGCGGCGTGCTACCTGCGCGAATATGGCGCCGAGATTATCCTGATCAAGGGCGCAACGCCGATCCCGTTCAAGCTGATCACCATCACTGCCGGGTTTATTCAGCTCGACCTCTTTACTTTCGTCTGGGCAAGCGTCGTGTCGCGTGGGCTGCAATTCATGCTGGTCGGTTTCCTGTTCTGGCGCTTCGGCGCACCGATCAAGGCGTTTATCGAAAAATATCTTACGCTTGTCAGCGCGGGATTCCTGATCCTTGTCGCTGGCGGCTTTGTCATCGCCGGAATGGCATCGGGCGGGAATGGCGACGATGATGGCGTTTGTAGCGATGCAGGGATTGTGGCGCAGTCGGCCGGGCTAGTGCAATAAAGCTGTCCTGGTCGGCGATCAGCCGATCAGGCGGTTATAGACCGCTGCGATGGCCCACGCGACCACGCCTGAAATAAGGGTCCAGGCCAACAGTCCCACAAAAAGGCCGCCTCCGTCCATCGACCAAGTCATATTGCTGAGGTTGGAATGCATCATATCGCCGCTCATCCGCATCATTCCGCGCGGAATAGTCATGACTAACAGGCTGCAAATTACCCAGAATGCGGCGAACACGATGGCCGTTGCCAGCCCGATCTTGGTTGCATGAATTTTCATCGCATCTCCTCCCAAGGCTATGCTTATTAATGCAAATATTTCATAATCCCAATGGCTATGGATTTATCTAGTGCAATTTCGAAATCTTGAGTTTGTCGAGTTTGGCGCGGTCCTTGACTGAATCCGTGCTTCGAGTCAGCGCCTTGGCGATGGCTTTTAGCGCCATACCTTTGGCAGCGAGCGTGTGGAGCTTCTGAATTTCGGCAGAGGTCCAGGGCTGTCTGTGCCGTTCAAACCGTTCTGCCATGATGCTACCCTTTTCGTTTATGTTCTGCCGGTATGGCACATATGCGGTGGTTTGCAACGCGCGTGCGCATCCCCATCTTGGAAGGAACGGCGCGGGCGGGTGGCCTGCGCGCTGCATCGGCAGGAGATGGATCATGATCGAGGTCAGGCCCTTTGAAACACTGGGTGCAGCAAATCACGGCTGGCTCGATGCACATCATCATTTTTCGTTTGCAGCTTATATGGATCCCGACCGGATGGGCTGGGGAAGCCTGCGCGTCTGGAACGATGACCGGATCGAGGCGGGTACCGGATTTCCGCCGCATGGGCACCGCGACATGGAAATCATCACCTATGTCCGCAGCGGCGCGATTACGCACAAAGACAGTCTAGGCAATGCTGGTCGTACAGAGGCAGGCGACGTGCAGGTCATGTCGGCGGGCACGGGGATCGAGCATAGCGAATATAATCGCGAGGACGAAGCGACCGAACTGTTCCAGATATGGATCATCCCGACAAAGCAGGGCGAAGCGCCGTCATGGGGTGCGCGACCGTTTCCGCGTGATACGCGCGATGGCAAATTTGCGTTGCTTGCGAGTGGGATGGACGGTGATGAAGGGGCATTACCGATACGCACAGAAGGCCGCGTCGCCGCTGCTACATTGGCGGCGGGGTAGAGCGCAGATTATGTTCTGGGCACAGACCGTCTTGCCTATATCGTCGCGGCAACCGGCGCGATCGAGGTGAATGGGGTGCCTGCAAAAGCCCGTGACGGGGTTGCCGTCAGCGATACAGAGACGCTTCATATTATAGCGCTTGAGGATGCCGAAATCGTGCTTGTCGATACGGTTTAGGGCCAGACCCGAAATCAGCCCAGATGCAGGATCGGTTCGGGGTCGCCGCTTTGCCATTGCGGCCAGCGGGTCATCGCCGTTTTGAACAGGCTGGAGCTGATCAGTGTG
The DNA here is from genome assembly GCA_041621755.1 of Sphingomonadaceae bacterium. Taxonomy (GTDB): domain Bacteria; phylum Pseudomonadota; class Alphaproteobacteria; order Sphingomonadales; family Sphingomonadaceae; genus Sphingosinicella. Next base: position 25,149 of record JBFKAE010000016.1, read on the forward strand.
GCGAGCCATTTCTGCACTGCAGGCAGTGGCTGCGCGGCGAACCAGTCACGGTCTGCGGCGGCGAACTGACGGACGAAGGGGAAAATGGCAATGTCAGCAAGGCCGCGTTTGGCGGTGAGAAGATGGGTACCGGTCTTCAGCCGCGCTTCTAATGGCTTTAGCAGTTTAAGCGCCTCGGTACGGTGTTCGACAGGATCTGCGTCCTTGTATCGAACCGCATATTTATAGCGGTCGAGATGATGTTTGAACGGGCCGTCATTTACTGCGATCAATCCGGCGGCATCATAGGCCAGCCAGTGTTCCGGATCGTTTCGCGCGAGCGCCCAGTGCATGATGGCGAGACTTTCATCGATGACATTGCCATCTGCAAGCTGCAACACGGGGACTGTTGCCTTGGGTGAAATCTCGATCATTTCGGCTGGCTTGTCGCGCAGAACCACCTCGCGGACACGGCAAGCCGTTCCACTGACAAGCAGCGCCATGCGTGCGCGCATTGCATAGGGACACCGGCGAAAACTATAGAGGATCGGCGCGTCAGTCATTGTCTGGCGTGTCGCCGATATGGTTTTGCCCGCGTGCTGCGGCAAGGTCGACCTGCCGCTGGCGTTCGGCATAGCGTTTGCGCTGGGCGGCATCGCGCGTGTCCTTGCAATGCGGGCAAGCGACGCCGGGTTCGTAATCGGGGGAGGCGAGGTCGTTGGCGTTGAGCGGCATGCGGCAGGCGCGGCAGAGTTGATAATCGCCGGGTTCAAGTCCGTGCCGGACCGAGACGCGTTCATCGAAAACGAAGCATTCGCCGTGCCACTTGCTGTCGGCTTCGGGTATGGTTTCAAGATATTTGAGAATGCCGCCTTTCAGGTGAAAGACGTCATCGATACCTTCGGATTTCAAAAAGGCGGTGGCTTTTTCGCAGCGAATGCCGCCGGTGCAGAACATGGCCACCTTCGGGGCGTTGAGTTCGTCCTTATGGTCACGAAACCAAGCCGGAAAGTCACGGAAGCTTTGAGTTTTTGGGTCGAGTGCGCCTTCGAATGTCCCTATGGCGACCTCGTAGTCGTTGCGTGTGTCGATCAGAATCGTGTCGGGGTCGGCTATCAAGGCATTCCAGTCTTCCGGAGCGACGTAGGTTCCAGCATTGTTGACCGGGTCGACGTGGGGTTGGCCGAGCGTGACGATCTCGCGTTTCAGCCGCACCTTCATGCGGTGAAAGGGCGGCTCTGTGGCGCGCGAATATTTCACTTCGAGTGCTGCGCAGCCGGGAAGCCCGCTGATATGGCCAATAATTTCTGTTATGCCTGCGTCGCTGCCCGCAATCGTGCCGTTAATTCCTTCGGGCGCGAGCAGGATCGTTCCTTTGACGCCAGCCTTCGCGCACGCTGCCGACAGGCTCTGCTGCAGCGTGGGCAGATCACCAAGTTCGGTGAACTGGTAAAGTGCTGCAACACAGATCGGATGGCTGGGTGAGGGCAAGTTGGACGTCCTTGGTTGATTCTGGCCAATGCAGATATTCGTGTCTGCGGGTTACAGGGTAAGCATAAGGAGCGCTGCGATACCTGCACCCGTGCTCAGTGCAAGTGCGAACGCGGCACCGCGCCCCTTTATGTATCCTGCTATACCGATGGCGAGCGTTGCCTTGAAGGCCGAATTGAGAAGAATAGGTACTGCGAGCAGAATGCCGCCAAGATGACCATCGACTGCGCCTTTGGGAAGTCCACCCATCGTGACGATGGCGGCATCAACGTCAAACGCCCCGGTGATCGCCAATACGGTCGCCAGCCCGTGATCGCCGTAAGCATCGGTGGCCCAGCGCGCAAACAAGGCTGCAACAGCTATCAGCGCGGCAAAGCCGAGTGCGGGAACAAGATCAAAGGGGTTATGCGGCGCGATACGTGTGTCCTTGCCGTTGTCGCTGTGATCGCTGCCTCGCATTGCAACGATTGCGACAAGCGCTGCAGTTATGCAGGCCGGGACGATAATGATGGCAAGCGATTTGAGGGCAAAGTCGGCCAGCAAAGCCGTTAATGCAAGCGTACGCAGCATCATGATGGACCCTGCCACGGCGATTCCGGCAACCAGCGGCGCGGGTTTGTCACCCGCGGCAAGCCGTCGTGACAATGTCACGGTAACGGCGGTTGACGACACGAGGGCACCGGCGGCGGCAGTTGCAAGTGTGCCGCGCACCTCGCCCATGCGACGGGTCGCGACATAGCCGACAAAGGACAGGCCCGAAATCAGCACGACGACGGTCCACAAGGCGCGCGGGTTCCAAGCGTCATAAGGGCCAAAGCTGCGATCCGGCAGCAGCGGCCAGACGACGATGGCGATGAGCGCAAAACGGGCAACGGCCTTGACCTCGACCGCTGACAGGCTGCCGACCCAGGCATGAAGTTCGGCGCGCATGGCGAGCAGCGCCAGCATGATGCCTGCCGTGACCGAAGCGATGACGGGGTGACCCGTTGTTGCAAGCATCCCGAGCGCGAGCGTGACGAGTCCTGCGATGGTCGTTGTTGCGCTGACACTGTCATCCTGCGCCATGTCGCGAATGTAACCCACGACAAGCGCGATCGCTGCGGCGCTGATAAGGATGATGGCAAAGACCATGCCGTTTTGCTGCGCGGTGACGCCGGAGAGGCCGCCGAGCAGTCCCAGCAGGCCAAAGGTGCGCAAGCCTGCGACGCGACCGCCCGGCGGTTCGCCGCGCGCGTGCCAGCCACGTTCAACCCCGATCAAAAGGCCAAGCGCGAGCGCAATGCCAAGGTCCATGACAAGGCTTATGACAAGGGCAGGATTGTCCACGAACTGCTCATTGTTCCACCGCGACGCCGTAGCCTACACGCACCCAAATGCGTTCGTGAAGGATATAAAGCAGCACCTTTGTGATGACTTCAGTGCCACCGATGGTGAGTGCAGTCAGGAAATTTCCGGTGAAAAGCAGTGCAAGTAGCGCCGTATCGAGACTGGCGAGGATGCGCCATGTGGCGGCCTTTACCGTGCTGCGGCGCAGCCCGTCGCGGTGGTGGCCGTTTTTATGTTTGCGCGCGGCCCATTTAAGGCGACTCCACGCGCGTTCGTGCAGGAAGTAGAGCAGGGTTTTGGTGATGACCTCGGCGATCGCAATATAGCTTGCCGTTTCAATGTTATCGCTGTGCGAGGCGTCTGCGCGGACACCAAATAAAGGCGCGAGGAAGGTCAGAATAAGAAAGGACAGCAGCAGCGTATCGAGCGAGCCGACGACGCGCCATGAAATGGCTTTTGCCAAACTGCGTCTGCGTGATTCACGCACTGTCGCGGGCCTGCCGGATGTAAGCGACATCAGTGTCATAAATTATAAGAGAGTCCCGGCCCAGCCATAATCGGGGAACCTAGGTGACGCGTTGGCTTCCAGCAAGAGCATAGCTGCAAATTGACCCAAATATTACGAAGTTAGGAATTATTAAGATTTTATGTCGATTGTGGACTTAACAGGGGTCAAGATTATGTCCGCATCGATACGTCATCAGGTTCTGAACGGAAATTGTACGGCGCGTCCGTCGTGCGAGATTTGCAATGTGACAATGTGGGATCCGGCGTTTGAGCCGCTGGCGACATTTGCCGCTCTGTACTCATTGCCAAAGCCCGATGCGCGCAAGCTGCGCCTGACACTGGCCAAAGACGGGTCGGACCTTGCCATTTGCGCCTATTGCAACGATCGCCATCTTGTCGGACGTTCGCTGATTGCATCGCTGACCGCGCGCTTTGGCGGCCAGCGATACATATCCAGTACCCGCTGAGCTTAAATCCGACCGCGACGTCGCCCGCCGCCACCGGGGTTCGATGGTTTTGCCGAAAATTTAGGTTTGTTGCCGCCAAAGCGTCGACGCGGTGCGCCGTCGCGCTCGCCCGTGTGCTCGCTGCCCCGCTCGTGTCCGTGATCGTGGCCGCGTTCGGGATTGCGTCCACCGCGCCCATGACGTGGGCCGCCCGAAGCCGCCTTGCGGTGGTCGCTGCGACTTGCGCCGTCGCCGCCGGGTTTGCGTGGTGCAGGCTTTGGCAACGCATTCGCGCGCGACATGAAATTCTCGGGAAGCGAAATTTGCGTCAGCTTGATGCCGATCAGCCGTTCGATCTGCTTCATATAGGTGCGTTCGTCGCCTGAATCGACAAAGGCGATGGCGAGACCTTCGCGGCCTGCGCGTGCCGTGCGGCCGATGCGGTGGACATATTGTTCAGGGACGTTGGGGATTTCAAAGTTGAAGACATGGCTGACGCCCGGCACATCAATGCCGCGCGCGGCAATGTCGGTGGCGACAAGGATCTTGATGTCGCCCGAGCGGAACAGCCCGAGCGCGCGTTCGCGTTGCGGCTGCGATTTGTTGCCATGAATGGCTTCTGCACCAATGCCCGCGCCTTTCAGGAAACGGACGATGCGATCAGCGCCGTGCTTGGTGCGCGAAAAGACGAGAGCGCGGTCGATTTCATCGCCTAGATCCTGAATCATCAGCGTCAGCAGCGATTGCTTTTCGCTTTGATTGATGAAAATCAACTGCTGTTCGACGCGTTCTGCCGTGGTTGCCTGCGGTGCGACGCTGACTTTGCGGGGGTCGGTCAGGAACTGCTTGGCCAGCTCTGCAATCGCCGGTGGCATGGTTGCAGAGAAAAACAGCGACTGGCGCTTTTTCGGCAGCACTTTGACGATACGGCGCAGGTCGTGAATAAAGCCGAGGTCGAGCATCTGATCGGCTTCGTCGAGCACGAGAATTTCGACATTGGAAAGATCAAGCGCGCGCTGGTCAACAAGGTCGAGCAAACGGCCCGGCGTTGCAACAAGCACATCAATCCCGCGCGAGAGCGCGCGAATCTGGCGGTTGATCGGCACGCCGCCAAACGCTGTCATGACGGACAGTTTGAGGAAGCGTCCGTAAGTCTGGAAGCTTTCGGCAATCTGGCTGGCAAGTTCGCGCGTCGGCGCCAGAACGAGCATACGCGTATTGTGCGGGCGCAGCGCTTTATAGGTGCCCGACAGATAATCAATCGAGGGCAAGGCAAAGGCTGCCGTTTTGCCGGTGCCGGTCTGCGCGATGCCAAGCAGGTCATGGCCTTTCATCAGCAGCGGTATCGACTGTGCCTGAATTGGCGTTGGCTCGGAATATTTGCCGTCGAGCGCCTTCATTATGCGTTCGTTCAAGCCGAAATCGGAAAATTTGGTCATTATTATTACATACTTTCAAGTGCCCGAACCCGCGCAGCCGAAATGGGCGCGCGGAATGCGGGCGGGGTCATGACGACCCGCGTGACAAGGGAAGCCTTTTACCGGAACATCCAAAGACGGGCGTCTTGCCGCGCATGGATTTGCGGGCGATCACGCTGCACCGTCAGGCATGGCGCATGCGCCCGCCGACATTCGGTATCGGCCATGTGCGGGAGAATTAAGGCGGCGTCAAGGCGAAGCTCTCGCCAGCCTATCCGAAAGTTGCCCGGTAAACCCCGTAGAAGCTGGTGATGGAAAGCACCACGCCGACCATGATCAGCAGCGGCTTTGTCGGGATGCGCTTTGCAACGACTGCGCCGAGCGGCGCTGCGACAATCCCGCCGATCAGCAAGCCTGTCGTTGCTATGGTGAA
>JBFKAE010000017.1:0-30198 GCA_041621755.1 Sphingomonadaceae bacterium
CATCGGGCAGTTCAGGCAGATCCGCACGGCAGCTTTCGACGAACGCGTCGTCAAAGACCAGCGGCAACAGATCGGGGTCGGGGAAATATCTGTAGTCGTGCGCGTCCTCTTTCGAGCGCAGCGTCCGCGTTTCCATCTTGTCGGGATCGAACAGCCGGGTTTCCTGCGTAATCGTACCGCCGTTTTCGATGATTTCGACCTGACGACGGGCTTCATATTCGATCGCGGCCATGACAAAGCGCACCGAATTGACGTTCTTCATCTCGCAGCGTGTGCCAAGCGGGTCGCCGGGTTTGCGCACCGAGACATTGACATCGGCGCGCATCGAGCCTTCTTCCATATTGCCGTCACACGACCCGACATAGCGAACAATTGATCTTAACTTCCGAACATAAGCCCCTGCTTCTTCAGGGCTTCGCATGTCGGGGTCAGAGACAATTTCCATCAGCGCAACGCCCGACCGGTTGAGGTCAACATAGGACAGGCTTGGCGACTGGTCGTGCATCGACTTGCCTGCGTCCTGCTCCAGATGAATGCGCTCGATGCCGATGGTCTTGGTCTTGCCGCCGTCCAGATCGACGACGATTTCCCCATGGCCGACAATCGGATGTTTGAACTGGCTGATCTGATAGCCCTGAGGCAGATCGGCGTAGAAATAATTCTTGCGGTCAAAGCGCGACCATGTGTTGATCTGCGCGCCAAGCGCAAGGCCGGTGCGCACGGCCTGCGCCACGCATTCGCCATTGATGACAGGCAGCATGCCGGGCATCGCCGCATCGACGAGGCTGACCTGCGTATTCGGCTCTGCACCGAACGCCGTCGACGCGCCCGAAAACAGCTTCGCCTTCGACGTCACCTGCGCGTGAACCTCGAGGCCGATCACGACCTCCCATTCCCCGGTTTCGCCCTGAATTCTATAGTCGCTCATCTTACCACCACCGCTGCGCGCGCGCGGTAAACCCGGCGGCACGTTCGATTGCATAACCCGCGTTCAGTACGCCGCACTCGTCCAAAGGCTTGCCGATGATCTGCAGCCCAAGCGGCAGGCCGTCATTATCAAGGCCCGCAGGCACAGACATTGCGGGCAGCCCGGCAAGGCTTGCCGGGACGCTGAACACGTCGTTCAAATACATGGCAATCGGATCGTCAGACTTTGCGCCCATTTCGAACGCCGCGCTGGGCGTCGTCGGGGCAAGGATGACATCGCATTTCTCCCACGCCTGCTCAAAGTCGCGCGCGATCAGCGCCCGCACCTTTTGCGCCTTCAAATAATAGGCATCGTAATAGCCTGCCGAGAGCACATAGGTGCCGATCATGATGCGGCGTTTGACCTCGTCGCCAAAGCCCGCAGAACGCGTTGCCTCGTACATGTCGATGAGATTCCCGCCGTCGGGAACGACGCGATTGCCATAGCGTACGCCGTCATAGCGTGCGAGGTTCGAGGACGCCTCTGCTGGTGCGATGATATAATAGGTCGGCAGCGCGTATTTCGTGTGCGGCAGTGAAATCTCAACAATCTCCGCCCCCGCATCGCGCAGCATGTCCGCGCCCTTTTTCCACATCGCGTCGATTTCGCCGGGGATACCATCGAGCGTATATTCACGCGGGATCCCGACGCGCTTGCCTTTGAGGTCGCCGGTCAGCGCAGCTTCAAAATCCGGCACGGCAACGTCAAGGCTGGTCGAATCCTTCGGATCGAAACCACACATGGATTTCAGCAGGATTGCGCAGTCGCGCACATCGCGCGCCATCGGACCTGCCTGATCGAGTGACGAGGCAAACGCCACCACACCCCAGCGCGAACAGCGGCCATAGGTCGGCTTGATCCCGGCAATGCCGGTGAAGGCTGCGGGCTGACGGATCGAACCGCCCGTATCCGTCCCCGTCGCGCCTGCGCAGAGCCGCGCCGCGACCGCTGACGCCGACCCACCCGAACTGCCGCCGGGCACCAGGCTGGCATTGCCCTTGCCGCGCCACGGGTTGATGACCTTGCCAAAGGCGCTGGTTTCGTTGGAGCTGCCCATAGCGAATTCATCGAGATTGAGCTTGCCGAGCATGCCGGCCCCATCGCGCAGCAGGTTTGCGCTGACGGTCGATTCGTAGGGCGGCTTGAACCCGCGCAGGATGTTCGACCCCGCACTGGTCTCGACACCCTCGGTCGCGAACAGATCCTTGATCCCAAGCGGAATGCCTGACAACGGCTTGGCCTCGCCCTTCGCCAGCGCGGCATCGGCCGCATCGGCCGCGGCGAGCACGTGTTCAGGCGTTTCCACGGTAAAGGCGTTGAGCTCACGCGCGTCTTCAACTGCTTTCACATGAACCTGCGCAAGCTCCTTGGCACTGAACGCTTTTTCACGCAGCCCCTTTGCCATTTCGGCAAGCGTAAGGTCGGTCAGCGCGCTCATTATTCGATCACCTTGGGAACAGCGTAAAATCCATATTCGGCGCGCGGCGCATTGGAGAGAACCTTGTCCTGGACATTGCCATCGGTGACGACATCCTCGCGCCAGCGCAGCGTATTCGGGATGACCGCGTGTAGCGGCTCGACCCCATCAGTATCGACCTCGCCAAGCTGTTCGATCCAGCCAAGGATATTCGACAGCTCGCGCGCCATCACCTCGCTGCGTTCATCGTCAATCTCGATCCGCGCGAGATGCGCGACATGTTTGACGGTTTTCGCGTCAACGGACATTCACATGGTTTCCTGCTAAAAATTTCGTGCCCGCGATTAGCACGCAGATTTGCATCGCGGCAAGCATGCATCGAAGATTCAACGATACCGCACGCCTTGGCGGGCAAACGACCCGTTGGGAAAAAATGTCGAAAAGTCACGGCCGATATTCTCCCGCGATGGTGTCCATGCTAAGCGCACCGGCAAAGGAGTCATAGACTTGGCCGCACGTCGTTTTTTGTGGGTTGTCGCAGCACTGATTGTGCTGGTTCTGGCCGCCGCGTTTCTTTACCGAATTTTTGCGCCGCAACTGATGCGTGCGGCAATGACACCGAAGATCAGCTTTGCCGATAGCGAAACCTCGCCACCGACGTTCTATGACGGTGCAGGCGCGTGGCTTGCCCGACCGGGCATCCCGAGCAAGGAAACGCGCTGGACGCCTGACGGCTTTGCCCCTGCACCAAAACCCGCTGCTGCGGTGTTTTATGTCCACCCGACGACCTATTTGAAGCGCGACCGCTGGAATGCGCCTGTCAAACTGACCGGCAACGAGGATTTTCGTCGGCTCGTCTTTTTGAAAAGTCAGGCCAGCGCCTTTAACGGCGTCGGTGAAATCTGGGCGCCCAAATATCGCCAGGCTGCCTTTGGTGCTTTCCTGTCGCTCAGCAAACCTGACGCAGGCAAGGCCTTCTCTGTGGCCTATGACGATGTTGTGCAGGCGTTCAGGACGTTTCTGGCATCGATCCCCGAAGACAAGCCTATTATCCTTGCCGGACACAGCCAGGGGTCTTTGCACCTTGTCACCTTGCTGGCCCGCGAGATCGCTGGCACGCCTGTCTCGGATCGTATCATCGCCGCTTATCTTGTCGGATGGCCGATCACCATCGAACACGATCTTGGAATGCTCGGCCTGCCGCCATGTCGTACGCCGGATCAGACGCGCTGCATTATGAACTGGCAGAGTTACAGCGAACCTGCTGAAACCGATCATATTTTCAAGGCGTTTTTCACGACAACGGGCCTTGACGGCCTCCCACGCGCCGGTGGCACCGTGCTCTGCACCAATCCGCTAACCGGCGGCATTGAGGAATCCGCCCCGCCCGAGGCCAATCTTGGCACCATGATCGCCCGCGACGAGGAATATGAAAACGCCGACCTCGAACCCGGCCTTGTCGGCGCCGAGTGTAGCGAGACCGGCTATCTGTCGATTGGCGAAAACCCGCCGGAGATTGGCAGCTTCGTGCTGCCGGGGAACAATTATCACGTCTATGACTATGCATTGTTCTGGACCAACATCCGCGCCGATGCGGAACGTCGGACGCAGGCTTTCCTCAACCCTGCTGCAGCCAAGTGACTGTCCGCAGCGCCGCAGAATTTGCCGCTTTATTGCCGGAAGGCGGCGTCCTTGCCGGAATTGACCTTGGCACAAAAACCATCGGCGTTGCCTTTTGCGATGCCGGATGGAGCTTTGCGACGCCCGCCGAAACCATAGCGCGCAGCAAGCAGGCCAAGGATTTCGCAGCGCTGCGTCACCTGACCGGCGCGCGCGCGCTTGCCGGTTTTGTCGTTGGCAATCCGGTCAACATGGACGGCACATCGGGACCACGTGCGCAGGCGACCCGCGCCTTTGCACGCGCGATTGAAACCGAATTCGGCCTGCCTGTACTGCTCTGGGACGAGCGTTTGTCGACCGTTGCCGTGACGCGTGACATGATCGCCGCCGATATCAGCCGTACCAAACGTGCCGCACGCATCGACGCAATGGCCGCCGCTCACATCCTTCAGGGCGCGCTTGATGCGCTGGTGCGGGTGACGCCGGGTCAGAACTGAGCCCCCCCTACCCCAGCGTTTTCAGGTAGACGACCAGATCCTTGATTTGATCACTGGTAAATTCAAATGCTGGCATATCACCATGGCCGACAAACACGCCTTCGGCAAAGGCTTCAGCAATATATTCGGGCGGATAGGCGGTGAATAACGTCGCAAATGACGGCGCGGACGCATGTGCGCTTTTTTCGTCTACCTCCGTTGCATGGCAACTGACACAGTTTGCCTCGACGATTGCCTTGCCATGACTGATTGCAGCCTCAGTGGCTTCGGCACTGACGGCAGGACTGACTGCGGGAGTCGCGGGCGCGGCAACAGCTTGTTCGGCCTCAGCCGCGTCATCCGCCGCCTTTTCCTTTGAACAGGCTGACACCGCCAATATGGCAAATCCTAGTGCCAAATAGCGGCCCATCCGCCAATATCCGCGTTCCATGTGACCTCCCATACGCTTTTCTTCGCTCATCCTTGTACCATGCCCGAACGCGGCCCGGCGTCAACTCCTCTTGCAGAGCCACTTGCCGCATATCGCATGCCACGCTAAGGAACCGGCTTTAATGACATCGACACACTCATCCGCCTCCGCCCTGCCCCCGGGTGTGCATCCGTTTCCGCACGCACATCTGCTTGCAATCGAGGGATTGCAGCCGTGGGAGATCACCTTCCTGCTCGACGAAGCCGAGCAATGGGTCGCATTCAACCGCAGTACACACAAGCGCGACAACCGCCTTGCGTCATTGACCCAGATCAACGCCTTTTTCGAAAATTCGACGCGGACTTTGCTGTCCTTCGAAATTGCCGGCAAGCGTCTTGGCGCCGACGTCGTCAATATGAGCGCACAAGGCTCGTCGATGAAAAAGGGCGAAACCCTGCTCGATACCGCACTGACCTTGAATGCCATGCATCCCGACATCATCGTCATCCGCCACGACGCGTCGGGTGCAGTTGCGCTGATCGCTGACAAAGTCGACTGTCCCGTGCTGAACGCTGGCGATGGCCGCCACGAACACCCGACGCAGGCGCTGCTCGACGCGCTCACCATCCGCCACCGCAAGGGCAGGATCGAAGGGCTGAAGGTCGCAATCTGTGGTGACATATTGCACAGTCGTGTCGCGCGCTCGAACTTTCACCTGCTGTCCGCGCTTGGCGCCGAAGTCCGTGCGGTTGCACCGGCAACGCTGATGCCGCCTGCTGTCGAACGACTCGGCGTCATACCGTTCACCAACATGGACGCCGGACTTGAAGGCGCTGACGTCGTCATGATGTTGAGACTACAGCGCGAACGCATGTCGGGCGCTTACGTGCCTTCGGAGCGCGAATATTACCATTTCTACGGCCTTACGGCAGAGCGGCTCGCGCGCGCCAGCGATGATGCGCTTGTCATGCATCCCGGCCCCATGAACCGTGGCGTTGAGATTGCAACCGCCGTTGCCGATGACATTGCCCGCTCCGCAGTTGCCGAACAGGTCGAAATGGGTGTTGCTGTCCGAATGGCGTGCCTTGACGTCCTGACGCGCAAACGCCGCGGCGTGGAGGGCTGGGCATGACCCTTATTGCCATCAAAGGCGCACGGATCATCGATCCTGCAGCCAGTGTTGACATGGTTGGCGATGTCCTGATCGCAGAGCGAAAAATTGCAGCCATTGGCAACCCCGACATCCCCTCGCATGCCAACATAATCGACGGCAAGGGCCTTGTCGCCGCGCCCGGCTTTATCGATGCGGGCGTCTTCAAGGCCGAAGCCACGGCCTTTCTTGCAGGTGGCATAACGCGTGCGCTTTTGATGCCCGACCAGTCGCCCGTCATCGACGACCCCGCGCTTGCCGAACGCGCTCAGCGCATTGGCAAACCGCATGTCTGGATTCACCCGCTCGCGGCAGCAACGCGTGGCCTTGGTGGCGAAGAACTTGCTGAAATCGGCTTGATGCAGGAAGCGGGCGCTGTTGGCGTTGCGACCGGCCGCAGGCAAATCGCGTCGACTGCGGTCATGTACCGCCTGCTGCAATATGCCGCCGGATTTGACCTTGTCACTGTCGTCCATGCTGAAGACGCCGAACTTGCCGGCAACAGCGAGGCAACATCGGGCGAAGCTGCATCCCGGCTCGGCTTTGCATCGGCACCTGCAATTGCCGAAAGCATTGCGATCGCTCGCGACGTCCGGCTTGCAGAGTCCGCAGGCGCGCGTCTTCACATTCATCAGGTCACCACGGCTGAAGGCGTCGACACAATACGCCGCGCCCGTGAACGCGGTGCGCGCATCACTTGTGGAACGTCGCCCGCCTATCTGTTGCTCAATGATGATGCCGTGACCGGCTACCGCACTTTTACCCGCCTGTCGCCACCGCTGCGCTGCGAAGATGACAGACAGGCACTACGCGCGGCGCTTGCCGAGGGTATGATCGATTGCCTGACCTCTGCGCACGATCCACGCACACAGGACGACAAACGATTGCCCTTTGCACAAGCAGAGCCGGGCATGGCGGGTGCTGAGACCCTGCTCGCGCTTGGTCTCTCGGCTATCGCCGACACAGATGTCGGTCTTGGCGGATTGATTGCGATGCTGTCGGCAAACCCGGCAAAATTGTTCGGAATTCCGGGCGGCACACTTACATCTGGTTCGCCTGCAGACCTCGTACTGTTCGATCCGGGTGCGCCGTGGCGCATCGATGCTGGGAAATTCGCCTCGGGCGCGGACAATACGCCCTTTGACGGGCTTCCGGTTCAAGGCCGCATCGTCAAAACGATAAAGGGCGGAGAAATCGCTTTCCCCGCCCCGAATTGACTGTCTTTAAAGTGATCAGGCCTTTTGGGCGCCCTCGGCGCTGACCTTTGCGCCTTCGCCAGCACGGACAAAGCAGGCCTGACCGGCAGCGCTGAGCGCATTGCATAATGTCGTCGCATCATCGCGCGAAGAAAATGCACCAATCGACAGACGATAATATTCAAAACCGTCGATTTCGATACTGCTCTTCAAGGGGTTATAATCGCCAAGCACCTTGTTCTTCTGTAGAAGACCTTGCCACCCGTGGACGAGATATTCGGGCTGGGCATACGCGCCAAGCTGCACGACCCATGCCCCACCATCGGCTTTCGGCAATGGTTTGATCACGCGCTTGACGGCTGCGACAGGCTTTGCCTCGACGACCGGAGAAGGTGCACTGACCTCGGTAACGGCTGGTGTCTTGGTTTCGGTATTTTTCAGACCGTCAAACACCACCGGCTTCTCCGCTCGAGGCGCGACCAAGGCTGTTTCTACAGCTGCTGGGACGTCTGCCTTGGCAATTTCGACGGGTGCCGGGCGTGTCTTTACAGGTTTCAGAACCGGCGGACGTACAGCAATCCGCGTCAGTTTGGGTTCCGGATTTTTGACGATAACTGCGTCTGGTACTGACTTTTCCACCGCTACAGGAGCCGGTGCGGGTGCAGAAACCGGAGCCATAACCGGTGCAGGCTGTGCAACCTCCTGAGGCTCAGCGCGTGGCAATTCCACAGTTTCTGCGGATGCCAACTGAACCGCCTGCTCTCCTGCGGCTGGCGCTGGAGACCATGCAAGTTCGACCGGACGGCCAAAGTCATGTGCAGCCGGTTCGATCGCCAATATGCGCGCGGTGCGCCACGCCGGATCGCTGTTTGACGCAAGCGCCGCCCATTCGGCGACACGAACGTCCACTTCGCTCGGCGCAAGGTCGATGGAAGCTGTCACGCGCGCGGCGGCCCATTGGCCCGCCATCGCCTGGGCCAATGCCAGATTCTGACGCGTCCGGGCGGTTGAACTGCCGTTTCGAACGACATCAGTCAACAGCTCGACGGCTTTTTCCGCCTGTCCGGCAAGCGCCAGTGCAAGACCAACATCATCAGCGATATCACGGTCAGATGACAGGCTGTGCAGCGTTGCAACAGGCGCAAGTGTCTTGCCTGCGGCCAGCTCTGCAAGTGCACCGCGGAACCGTGAATTCTGATCGCCGGGGTTCATCGCGACGAGGTCGGCATATGCGTCTGCAGCGGCCTGAAACCGTCCGTCTGCAAGATAAGCCTTGGCAAGAATGAGCCGCGCCTCGGCATTTTGTGCATCAGCGCGAACGGCGAGTTCGGCAAAGCTGATAGCGGCGGCGCTGTTGTTGCTTTCCAGTGCGGACTTCGATTGGGTGATCAGCACTGCTGCCGGACGCGCATCTGCGACAGCAGCCTTGCCGGATGCAGAATTGATATGGGTGACGTGTTGGTTGTTCTGGCACGCACCGAGTGTCAGCGCGAGCGTGATAGCACCAGTCGACACTTTGAGCATATTGGCCCCGTTAAAACGCATTGGTCAGCCCCTTACCTGTTTACCCTGCCACAACTTTCGGTCCGCCTTTTGCGGTATCGGGAAAGTTTTCGGCCAAATACTGGTCGAGCGCCGCAGTCACGACCGCCTGTGCGGATTTGTGCTCGTAGGCACAAGCCAGACGCAGTTTGAGATGGCGCTCGGGATCAAGCCGCAATGTAAACGCGGCCTTTGATTTCGAACCCGCTGCAGCACGCGGCTGTTTATACGGGCTCGGCGCTACGGCAGTTAGTGACCGACGCGGTTCGACGGACGTCTCTTCCTGCACGTCCGGCGCCTTCGCCGCGGGTTGTTCTTCCACAGGCTCTTCTGCTGCAGGCACAGCGGCGGCATGGCGCGCAAGCACATCTGCAACCTTGTCCTCAATCGACCGCTCGACCGTATCGGTCGTATCATTCACGACCGGTTCCTGCGGCGGCGTCGGCATATCGTCGAAGGCAACGGCGGCTTTTTGCGGTGACATCTGGTGCGGCGCTGTGTCCTGCCCGAATGTATTAGGTTGCGCGGGCATCAGCGCTTGTTTCTGCTCCGGCGTGAGCATGTCTGTGCCCATGTCGTTCCAGCCAAGATCGTCGTCGTCCGCAAATTTATACAATTGCGGGCGCATCGCAGGTTTCGCCTGACCTTTACGCGCAAGCAGGCCTGCGCTCAGTGATGCAAAATTAGACTCGTTCATCTATACTCTCCCGAACGGCCTCCCGCTTAGCTCGCGGCCTTGCGACCAAAGCCGCCCGCGCTGCGCTGAACAACGACAGGTGCAGCCTGCCCTGGTGCATTAAACACAGTCCGCCGGAAATTTTTCTCCAGCCGGTCAGCGATATACGTCCACAATTCCACCATTTCCTGCGCCGATTTGCCCTGTGGATCGACCTCCATGACGGTACGTCCATCAATCATCGAAGCGGCATAGTCGGTACGATGGTGCAGCGTGACGGGCGCAACCGTACCGTGTTGCGACAATGCAACGGCGGCGTCATACGTGATTTTCGCACGC
The DNA here is from genome assembly GCA_041621755.1 of Sphingomonadaceae bacterium. Taxonomy (GTDB): domain Bacteria; phylum Pseudomonadota; class Alphaproteobacteria; order Sphingomonadales; family Sphingomonadaceae; genus Sphingosinicella. The sequence goes on from JBFKAE010000017.1 coordinate 9,814, forward strand.
GGCGTTGCGCCGTTCACAACGAAGATCAGCGGCTTGCCCGCGCGTTCGCAAAGGTCGACCGTCGCACCGGCTGCACGCAGATCATGCGGACTGGGGCGGGTTGGAATAACCACAAGCTCCGCAACCGAGAGCACGCTTTGAATGGCAACCGTAATTGCTGGCGGCGTGTCGATCACCGCAAGCTTGAAGCCTTTTTGCCGAAGCATCTCGAGATCGGTCAGCAGCCGCGCCACTGTAGTTTGAGCAAATGCCGGCATCTCTGCCTCGCGCTCATTCCACCAATCCGAAAGCGAGCCTTGCGGATCGATATCAATCAGCACCACTGGCCCAGCGCCAGCAAGCTGCGCCTGAACGGCCAAATGACCACTCAGTGTCGTCTTTCCCGAGCCGCCTTTTTGAGAGGCTAACGCTAGAACGCGCATTGGCTATCCCCATAAAATCCAAATATCAGATGACAGGAATGCCACGCGGGAAGCTAATTTTCGGTAAAGGTCTTTCGCTTTCCTATAGCAATGGTGCATTTTTTCACCTGGCGCGACCGGCAATGTCACAACCCGGATTCACAGGCAGTTAAGCGTCATCTGCGATAAAACCCCTCGACAGCCCCACCGCATTTCAGTGTCGAGTTGGGATGGAAATGGAATATAAAATAGTGCATGGGCGAAAAAATGCTGACGAAACCCTTTCTTGCCGCAATAGCCTTACTGCTTGCAATGGCGCCACACGCAACGTTTGCGGGTGTCAAGGAAGGTGTCGAGAAATGGCAGGCGGGCGACTATAAGGCAGCGGTTATCGAATGGTTGCCGCAGGCTGCAAAAGGCGATCCCGATGCGCTTTTCAACATGGGTCAGGCCTATAAGCTTGGCCGTGGCGTTGCCGAAGACAAGGACAAGGCAGAAGATTTCTATCGCCGCGCCTCCGACAAGGGGCATGCGCCAGCGCAAACGAATCTTGGCATTGTCCTTGCCCAGCGCGGACAGAAAACCGAAGCCGCAAACCTCTGGCAGCAAGCAGCAAAAAAAAATGATGCCCGTGCACAATACATGCTCGGCGTACTGCATTTTAACGGCGATACCCTGCCGAAAAACTGGCCACTGGCCTACGCCTATATTCTTCAGGCAAATAATGCTGGTCTTGCACAAGCTGCGCGTGCCCTCGCTACAATGGACGCAAATATGCCCAAGGCCGACCGAGATCGGGGTGCACAGATTGCTGATTCATTCATTTCGGGAGATCGGCTGGCAAATAGTGGCGCCATCTTATCGCCGCCACGCAAGATCGATAACACTGTCGCGGTGAACAAGCCTGCCGCTGCACAATCACCTGAATCCGAACAGAGTTCGGTGACGGCGATTTCAACGCCACAGGCGAGCGCGTCACAATCTCGGCGCGTCGTGACCACCACTGCAACGCCCAAAGCGCAACCATCCAGCAAGGCGTCAAGCGACGGCCGGTGGCGTGTTCAACTGGGTGCATATTCTCAGGAAGCGCGTGCGCGCGCTGCATGGGCGGGTTTGCAGAAACAACAGGAAAGCCTTGTGAGCGGTACAACACCGTTCTTTGTTCACGGCGGAGGCGTGGTTCGTCTTCAGATCGGTTCGTTTCCGGTATCATCCGATGCTGACGCGCTTTGCCGCGCGCTCAAGGCATCGGGCAGCGCCTGTTTCACAATCGCCGCCAATTAACGTTTCGTCGACTGCTTTGCGCTATATCCCCAGCGTTGCCATGACAAATGGCGACCTGTGATTGAAAGGGGTGGCTCGATCCATGTACGCCGAAAATATCTGCCAGTTTCCGGATCATCGCGTGGTATCACGCTACCGTGCGCCGCGTGCTTGTTTGCTTGTTGCAGGCGACCAGCACATTCCTGCCAATTTGCGCAGCGTTTCGGCAATGGGCGCTTTTGTTGAAACAGACGAACCGTTCGCTCTCGACGAGATTCTGGTGCTCGAACACCCTGAGGCTGGGCAGATTCGCACCAAGGTCATCCGAGTCGCCGTCGACGGTATTGCGCTTGGCTTCACTTTTGGCGATCAAGCGGCCACCTTCGCGCTCTCTGCTATTTCGTCCGATATGACGGCGCGGAGCGAAGTCGATATTGCAAGCCGGTAGACGCGGCGTGCAGTCCGCACGTACAGCGGCGATTGCGCCACGCGAGGATTTCGGATGGACCGCAGAGCGGCTGGCCGCGGCGCAAATCATCTGGGGTAAAAACTGCCTTTCGCCACGCGGCGATACGCAGTTGTATGACATCGCCCGCACTTTGACGCTTCGTTCCCACAGTCGAGTCATGCACATCGGCGCAGGGCTTGGCGGCACGGCAGACATCCTGCATCGCGGTACTGGCTGCGAAGTGATCGCCGCCGATACGCAGCAATACATCGCACAGGCATCAAGTGGCCGAGTCGTGCATGTTCAACCCCAGCACAACACACTTGCAACATCGCTTGATCTTGTACTGGTTGATAATGTTGCCGAACATTGTCACCAATTGACGACAATCCTTGAAAACCAGAGCAAGGGCCTGCTGGAAAATGGCTGCCTGATACTGCGCAGTCTGATGTTTGCAGCCAAGGATGCAGCCCGATCCGAAGAGTATCAGGCATGGGCCGCGTTTGAACCATCAGATCCCTGCCTGCGTTCGGAAGACACGCTGGTGCAAATGCTTCGTGAGGCAGGACTGCGCGTGCGGTCCTCGATCTCCCTTGCCGATGATTATGCGGCAGACATTGAACAGCATTGGGGCGATGCGCTCGACCTTATCCCGACATTCCACAGAGACCCGGCAAAGCGCGGCTTGATTCCGGTTCTGCAGGCAGAGGGGAAGCGGTGGCTAAAGCGGCTTGAACTCATAAGCGAAGGTACGCTCGACATTCGTCAGCTTGTGGCCGTGCCGATCTCTCAAGAGACAACCCACCGCGCCTGTCCAATACCAAGTGCGTAGAGGATCGCCGTCAGACTGCCATTTCTTATCCGTGCATCGGCGCTTTCATAGAGCGCCGGTTTGGCGTGATAGGCAACCCCAAGGCCTGCAAGTTCAACCATCTTGAGATCATTGGCGCCGTCACCGATCGCGATCGCCGCACCGGGATCAACACCGAGTGTGCGCGCCGAGTCTGCAAGCGCTTTTGCCTTTGCATTTGCATCAACGATTGGCCCTATGGTCTGTCCGGTCAGATGCCCGTCTTTGGTTTCAAGCTGATTTGCAAGGCTGTGATCGAATCCAAGCGCCGCGGATACGGGGCCGGTAAAATGCGTAAACCCGCCCGATACCAGCAATGTCTGGACGTTGTTGGCCTTCAGCGTCGCGATCAGTGTTGCTGCGCCGGGAGACGGTCGCACCCGCTCCTTGAGGCACGCCTCGATCGCAGTTACGGCCAGGCCTTCAAGCGCGGCGACGCGGCGTTCAAGCGCACCAACAAAATCAATCTCGCCGCGCATTGCCGCCTCGGTCACGGCGCTGACTTCGGCTTTACGTCCGGCAAAGTCGGCAAGCTCGTCAATGCATTCAACGGTAATCATCGTTGAATCCATGTCGGCGACGAACAATCGTCGGCTGCGCGCATCGGTCCGTTGTACAAATATATCGGCCGAGGGAATCGCAGCCTCGACGGCATCACGCACCGCTGCGGCGTCGGCATTTGCAAAGCCTATATCGGCAGCAACCCCTTCATCGATCCAGCGCACAGGCAAAGCTTTGCCGCCAGCGGCAACAACCGCATCGCTTGCAGCCGACACATCCCCGGTCGATAAGCCCTTTGTGCCAACAATTGTGATTATCTGATTCATGTCTTCGTCTCCACCGCTCGCCGTCATTGCAGGGCCGACCGCCAGCGGCAAGTCGGCATATGCGCTCGACATGGCAAAACGTGAAAACGGCATCATCATCAATGCCGACGCCAGCCAGTGCTATACGGACTTGTCCATAGTGTCGGCGCGCCCCCAGGAACACGAGATGGACGGCGTGTTGCACCGTCTTTACGGCTTTGCCGATGCGGCACATGCGCTCAGCACGGCAGAATGGGCCAAGCTTGCCAAAGCGGAAATCGCCAAGGCGCATGCCGCCGGCAAGGTGCCGATTCTCGTCGGCGGCACAGGGATGTACCTGCGCACTTTATTGACCGGCATAGCGCCAGTTCCCGAGATTGATCCGGACATCAGGCATGCGGTGCGGGCGCTCGACACGGCAGCGCTTGCCACAGCCCTTGGCGACGAAGACCCGGTGATGGCTGCCCGACTCAATCCCAACGATCAACAGCGCATGGCACGGGCGCTCGAAGTCAAACGCAGTTCAGGCCAGTCGCTTTCCGTTTTTCATGCAGATCGCGTCGGCGGCATAGAAAATGAGGTGGATTTGCGCGCTGTCGTCGTCGACGTTAACCGCGATATTCTGGTTGACCGCTGCGCAAAGCGCTTCGACGCCATGATGGAGGCAGGCGCGCTTGAGGAAGTCCGCAGGCTGGCCGCACGGCGTCTCGCCCCCACTTTGCCGGCCATGAAGGCCATTGGCGTGCCGCCTCTGCTCGCGCATCTTGCAGGCAGCATGACACTTGATGACGCCATTGAACGCGCCAAGCTCGATACACGACGCTATGCAAAACGCCAGCGAACCTGGTTTACAAACCAGACGCCCGACTGGCCACGTGTCACGACCTAGGGGTTGCTTTCAGTCTCACGGTCGAAGGTTTCACGGATTTTCGCCGCCAACGCCTGAATCGTGAAGGGCTTTCGGAGCAAATCGGCAGGCGGATCAAGCGCGTCATCGCCCTCGCCGCCGGTCTTGGCATAGCCACTGGTATAGAGCACCTTGATCTCCGGCGATTCCTCCAGCGCAGCGCGGGCAAGCGCATCGCCAGTCAAACCGGGCATGACCACATCGGTAAACAGCAGTCCTATGCCGGGGTGCTCGTCGAGAATTTTCAGCGCTTCCTCGCCATTCCCGGCATGGCGCACAGTGTAGCCGAGTTCGCGCAGATGTTCGACGGTCAGCGTCCGCAACTGTGCTTCATCCTCGACAACCAGAATGGATTCGTCGGCTGTGCCAGTGGCCAGCGGCTGCAGCGCCTCGCTCGTTTTGAACGACGGCGTTTTCGCCGACATTTGCTCGGGCAGCAGAAGATCGACGCGCGTGCCTTCGCCAGGCGTAGAATCGATCTCGATAAACCCGCCCGATTGATGCAAAAAGCCGTGTACCTGACTAAGCCCAAGCCCGGTACCTTTGCCGACCGGCTTGGTCGTAAAAAACGGTTCGAACACACGCTCGACCACATCGGCAGGGATACCCTCGCCTGTATCGATGATCGAAATTACCGCATAGGTCCGCGCCGCGTGACCCGTTCTGGATTCTGCAGTATTCTTGTCTACTGACCGCCGTGCGGTTTCAATCACCAACGTGCCACCGTCCGGCATCGCATCGCGCGCATTTGCAGCAAGATTAATCAGCGCATTTTCAAGCTCGGCAGAATCGATAAAAATCGGCGGAATATTGTCGGCTTGCCGCTTTTCGATCTGAATCCGTTCGCCAAGCGTCCGGCCAAGCAGATTGACCACACTATCGACAAGCGCATTAACGTCGACCGTTTCAGGATTGAGCGATTGCTGTCGGGAAAACGCCAGAAGTCGCGCGGTCAGCGTTGCGGCGCGGTCTGCCCCTTCCCGTGCATTGTCGATCAATCGGTTGATTTTCGGGTCGTCGCTTTTCACGCGGCGTCTCAACAGATCAAGGCTGCTGATCACCACAGCCAGCATGTTGTTGAAGTCATGTGCAATGCCACCGGTCAACTGACCGACCGCTTCAAGACGTTGACCTTGACGCAAGCGGTCCTCCACCGCTTCGCGCGATTCAATCTCTGAGCGCAAATGCTCGTTCGCCTTGGTCAGTTCTAGCGTGCGTTCGGCCACTGCGGCTTCAAGGATGCCACGCTGCTCCTCACCGGCGAGTTCCCGTTCAACGGCAAGTTTTGTCCGGTAGACCATGTACGCAAGCGCCGCCATTGACACCATTGCAGAGACAAGCAGCGCGATACCAAGCGCCGCCAGCCGGTAAATCGATTGTGCGCCCGCCGCGTCGGACTCGATGACCGCCTCGCGGCGCACTTTGAGCAGGCGCCGCTGTTCGGCGATCAAATCATCCATGACAGAGCGTATTTGTTCCATCAGCCGCCGACCATATCCCGACGAAACATCGTTGCGTGCAGCCGTCATTTGGCCTGCGCGCACCAATTCGACGGAATTGGCCATTTCCTCGAGCTTCAAGGCTGTAAGCTTTCGAAGCAGATTCAATCTGTTGGTCTGGTCCTTATTGTCATCGCCGACCAGCCTTTCCAATGCGTCGGTGAGCGCAGGTTCGGCCGCGATTGCATCATTATAGGGTTCAAGAAATATCGGGTTCTCGGTAATGACATAGCCGCGTTGGCTGCGTTCGGCGTCCTGCAGCGAATTATAGGCCTGTTCGGCTGCAAGCAGTGCTTCAAGTCCTTGCGTTGCCCGCATATCGGCATCAAGCCGGATCTGCTCTGTGGTCACGGCGCGCTGAAACGAGGCGATCGTGATTGAGGCAATGCCGATCAACGCCGCGGCAAGCGTAAAGACGCCGACAATGAAGTGCGACGTCTTGCGTCCGGCACGCGTTGCCGGTTCTGTGCTGAGTTCGGCGGACATGGTGTTATTCTGCCGAATATCGAATATGAATGCGAGCACCAATACGGCGGTGCCCACATATTTGAGCACGTACGTATAGATTGTTGATTTGCGAATTTTTGAAATTTTATTATATTTTTTATCTTGAATACGAAATATAAATCACGTAACAGCCCCGCCAGATCATTAGGAAGAGTCTTGTGAATACGCATCAAACCGGCGCAGAAAACGTCATACGCGCCCTTGGCGAGCTTGGCGTCGATACGATTTTTGGCTATCCGGGCGGCGCAGTTCTGCCGCTTTACGACGCCTTGTTCAAGCAATCGGCGATTCGCCATATCCTCGTGCGTCACGAACAGGCCGCTGTTCACGCAGCCGAAGGCTATGCGCGTTCGACAGGTAAGCCCGGCGTCGTTCTTGTGACGTCCGGCCCCGGCGCGACCAATGCGGTCACCGGCATCACCGACGCGCTGATGGATTCGATTCCTATCATTGTTCTGACCGGGCAGGTCGCCACCCATCTGATCGGGTCGGACGCCTTTCAGGAATGCGATACGGTCGGCATCACACGTCACTGTTCAAAGCATAATTATCTGGTCAAAGACCCTGCGATGCTTGGTGACATCATTCACGAGGCGTTTCACATCGCGACCTCGGGCCGCCCCGGCCCGGTTGTCATTGACTTGCCCAAGGACATTCAGGTTGAACGCGCCCCCTACCGGACGCGAAAGAATTTGCACGCCGGTTACAAGCCGCAACCCAAAGGCAATCTTGCCGATATTGAAACTGCCGTTGAAATGCTTGCCGTCGCCGAACGCCCGATTTTCTATACTGGGGGCGGTGTCATCAATTCGGGACCGGGTGCAGCGCAACTTCTATGCGAACTTGCCCGTATTACGGGTGCGCCGGTTACATCGACGCTGATGGGCCTTGGCGCTTTCCCGTCGAAATCACCGCAATGGCTCGGCATGCTTGGCATGCACGGAACCTTCGAAGCGAACTGGGCGATGAACCAGTGCGATCTGATGGTGTGTATCGGGGCGCGTTTTGACGACCGGGTCACCGGCCGTCTCGATGCGTTCTCGCCGGGATCCAAAAAAATTCACATCGATATCGATCGTTCCTCAATCAACAAGACGGTCAAGGTTGATCTCGGCATCGTCGGCGATGTCGGTCACGTCCTTGAGGATATGCTGAAAGTCTGGAAAGCGCGCGGCCACAAGGCCAGGAATCTAGCGGAATGGTTCGCACGCATTGATGGCTGGCGCGCCAAGGACAGTCTTGGCTTTGAACAGGACGGCAAGGATATTTTGCCACAGCACGCGATCGCGCGTCTCTATCAGGCCACGAAAGAAAAAAACCCGATCATCACCACCGAGGTCGGCCAGCATCAAATGTGGGCGGCGCAGCATTTCAATTTCGAAGCGCCGAACAAGTGGCTGACATCTGGTGGACTTGGCACGATGGGCTATGGCCTTCCCGCTGCGATCGGTGCGCAAATCGGCAATCCACGCGCGCTGGTCATCGATATTGCCGGCGAAGCCTCGATCCAGATGAACATTCAGGAAATGGCGACAGCGAGCCAATATCGCCTGCCCGTCAAGATATTCATCCTCAACAATGAATATATGGGGATGGTCCGGCAATGGCAGCAGATCACCTATGAAAGCCGCTATTCGGAAAGCTATTCCGATTCCCTGCCTGATTTTGTGAAGCTTGCCGAGGCCTATGGCTGGAAAGGCATTTGCATCGAAGACATTGACGGCCTAGACGACGGCATCGCGGATATGCTCGCCTATGACGGTCCGGTCATTGTCGACTGCCGTGTTGCAAAACTGGAGAACTGTTTCCCGATGATTCCGTCAGGCGCGGCACATACTGAAATGATCCTGGGCACAGCGGAAGTCACTGGCGCTGTCGATGAAGACGCACAGGCGCTCGTCTGATGCGCGATCTTGGACCTCCCGAACGGCACACGCTTGCCGTTACCGTCGATAATGAATCCGGCGTTCTTGCCAAGATCGTCGGGCTGTTTTCGGCGCGCGGCTATAATATCGAAAGCCTGACTGTCGCCGACATATCAGAAGCACACGACGTCAGCCGCATCACCATCGTGACGACCGGCAGCCAGGACGTGCTCGATCAGATCGAGGCGCAGCTTGACCGTCTGGTGCAGGTGCACAGCGTAGCCGACCTGACGGCGCGCGGCGCGCATGTCGAGCGCGAAATGGCGCTGCTCAAGGTGACGGGCACGGGCGAAAAGCGTCTCGAAGCCATGCGACTCGCCGATGTCTATCGCGCCCGCGTCGTCGATGCGACAATGTCGAGCTTTATATTCGAAATCACCGGATCGACCGAAAAGGTCGATACGTTCACCGCCTTGATGCGCGAAATCGGCCTTGTCGAAGTCGCTCGTGGCGGGGTTGTAGCCATTTCCCGCGGCAAGGATGCGGGTTAGACCATAGTCAATCCAGCGCTCTTCCCATAGCCGTTCGGCATGCACGGGTGAGCGCAAGAAAAACAGAGGAAACAGGAAATGCGCGTTTATTATGATGCCGATGCTGATGTCGGTCTGATCAAAGGCAAAAAGGTTGCGATTGTCGGTTATGGCAGTCAGGGTCACGCCCATGCCATGAACCTGCGTGACAGCGGCGTTGGCGAAGTCGCCATTGCCCTGCGTGCAGGATCGGCGACCGCCAAAAAGGCCGAGAGCGCTGGCTTCAAGGTTCTTTCGAACGCGGATGCTGCCAAATGGGCCGACGTGATCATGGTGCTCGCGCCCGATGAATATCAGGCAGGCATTTACGCCGACGAACTGGCCGCGAACATGAAAGAAGGCGCCGCGCTTGCTTTTGCACACGGTCTCAACGTGCATTTCGGTCTTATCGAACCGCGTACCGACATCGACGTTTTCATGATCGCGCCAAAGGGCCCCGGCCACACCGTGCGCAGCGAATATCAGCGCGGCGGCGGCGTCCCCTGCCTGATCGCCATTCATCAGGACGCAACGGGCAACGCGCACGACGTTGCGCTGTCTTATGCCAGCGCGATTGGCGGCGGTCGTTCGGGTATTATTGAAACGACGTTCAAGGAAGAATGCGAAACTGACCTGTTCGGCGAACAGGCCGTGCTGTGCGGTGGCCTGACCAACCTCGTCATGGCGGGCTTTGAAACGCTGACCGAGGCTGGCTATGCACCCGAAATGGCCTATTTCGAATGCCTGCACGAAGTGAAACTGATCGTCGACCTGATGTATGAAGGTGGCATTGCCAACATGCGCTATTCGATCTCGAACACCGCGGAATATGGCGATTACCACACCGGACCGCGCGTCATCACCGACGAAACCAAGGCTGAAATGAAGCGCGTGCTCGACGATATTCAATCGGGTCGCTTCGTCCAGCGCTTCATCCTCGACAACCGCGTCGGCAACCCCGAGATGAAGGCCGCGCGCAAGCGTCAGGCTGAACATCCGATCGAACAGGTTGGCAGCAAACTGCGCGCGATGATGCCCTGGATCGGCAAGAACAAGCTGGTCGACAAAGCCGTCAACTAAGCGTCGGGAAAACTTACATATCTTCTGGCGGGCGCAACGGGTTAACCATCTAACTCCTGCGCCCGCCGACACCAATGAAAATTGGTACAATCATTGCTTATATCGTTCCGATACAAGATGTTCGGAGATGACATGGTGAAGATTTCACAGCGCGCTCTGGCCCTCGGCCTGACTTTGATGATGGCCGTGCCTGCCCTCGCCCAACCCGTTGAAAACGGCACCGAAGTCGCGCAACTCCTCGAAGCGCTTGGCGATCGCTGCTGGGCGGTTGATATTGACGGTTCGGTGATCGACGCCGCCGCACTCTCCGAAATAAACGGGCCCATCGATATCGAGCTTGAATGCGTGATCAGCGAGCTCAAGGCCGCGCCAAAACAGGCAGTTGCGAAAGACTATATCTGAACGCTGGTGCGACGGCCTGAATTGAAGGCTGGACAAATTTAACGCTTTCCAACATATAGTACCGCCATGTCACGGCAGATCATTTTGACCCGCGCGGGCGCATTGCTCGCCCTCCTACGACTTACGCGCCTCTAGGCGCGTTTTGTGCTGTCCGCTTTTCGGACAGGCCGCCTAGAGGCGAAATCTTCCGACCATAAAGTCAACGATGCGCGACACGCTGCGCATAAGTCAAAGAGCAATCGACATGTTACGTGATCCATCCGTTAAATACCGGCCCTTCCCGCAGATCGACCTGCCTGATCGGCAATGGCCTTCAAAAACCATAACGCAGCCGCCACGCTGGCTGTCGACCGACATGCGCGACGGCAATCAGGCGCTGATCGATCCTATGGACACCGAAAAAAAGCAGCGGTTTTTCGACCTGCTCGTCAAAATCGGCGTCAAGGAAATCGAGGTCGGTTTCCCTTCGGCGGGCGCGACCGAATTCGATTATATCAGCGGGCTTGTGAAAAGTGGCAAGATCCCCGACGACGTCACCGTTCAGGTTTTGACGCAGTCGCGACGTGACCTGATCGAGCGCAGCTTTGAAAGTCTGACCGGCGCGAAACAAGCGATCGTTCACCTTTATAATGCCGTCTCCCCCGCATGGCGGCGCATCGTTTTCCAGATGGACCGGGCAGACGTGCGCGAGATCGCAGTAACTGGCGCAAAAATCATGCGTGACGAGGCTGCAAAGCAGCCCAACACGGACTGGCATTTCGAATATTCGCCCGAGACATTCTCGACAGCCGAACTCGATTTCAGTCTGGAAGTCTGCGAGGCGGTCATGGACATATTGCAGCCGACACCTGACAAGCCGATTATCCTCAACCTGCCCGCGACCGTTGAGGCGGCCTCGCCCAACATCTATGCCGACCAGATCGAATGGTTCGGACGGCATATCCGCAACCGCGATTCCGTCGTCATCAGCCTGCATCCCCATAATGATCGTGGCACGGGCGTTGCGGCCGCAGAACTTGGCATGATGGCGGGCGCCGATCGCGTCGAAGGCTGCCTGTTCGGCAATGGCGAGCGCACCGGCAATGTCGATCTGGTGACGCTGGCGCTCAACATGTACACGCAGGGCGTCAATCCCGGTCTCGATTTCTCGAACATTGAAGAGGTCGTCAAGACCGTCGAATATTGCAACGCCATCCCCGTTCATCCGCGCCACCCTTATGCCGGAGACCTAGTTTTTACCGCGTTTTCCGGATCACATCAGGACGCCATCAAAAAGGGTTTCGCAGCGCAGGAAACCCGCAACGACGAACATTGGGACGTGCCCTATCTGCCGATCGACCCACAGGACATTGGCTGTTCGTACGAGGCGGTCATTCGCGTCAATTCGCAATCGGGAAAAGGCGGCATTGCCTGGGTTTTGCAGCAGGACAAGGGCCTGAAACTGCCCAAACGGCTGCAGGCCGATTTCAGCCGGACGGTTCAGGCGCTCGCCGACGAGACCAGCCGCGAACTCGTCGCCGAAGACATCTGGACCGCCTTTCAGAAAACCTATCGCCTGTCCGGACCCCAGCGCATATCGCTTGTCGACTATGAAGAAACACGCGCCAGCAATGGCGACCGGGTCTTTACGGGGAAAATCCTGTTCGATGGCAAGGAACGTTCGCTCAGCGGTCGCGGCAATGGCCTGATATCGGGTGTTCTTTCCGCGCTGTCGGGGGATTGCGGCATTGACCTTGAAATCGTTAATTACAACGAACACGCAATCGGTCATGGCAGCAACGCCCAAGCGGCAGCCTATGTCGAATGCAAAACCGGTGACGACAGAACGGTCTTTGGCGTTGGCATTGACGAGGACGTCGCAACAGCGTCAGTGCGCGCGGTTCTCAGTGCTGCAAATGTGATCGTCGAATAGCAACATTTCGTCGGTTTTTTGCACCACGAGCACCGGATGCTGTTGCCAGTGTGGCGGTCTGTTGGCACGTTGTACTTGTGAACCCGTATCGTATCCCTTTCGCCATAGTCGCCGCGGCTTTGCTATGCTTTGCGGCGGCGCCTGCGGCCGCAAATATCGTCGCGAGTTTTCAGTCCGATAGCGTCATTTTTTATGGCACAGGCGCGCGCAAAAACACCTTGCGAAAGTCGGGATTAACACCGCTTTTGCGCGGACGCCCCGATTGGACGCCAATGATCGACGTCGAAGCGATTGGGAAACGCGCAGGAAAAAAATGGACGTTGTCGAATGTAACGTGCCTGCCGCCCGACTATGACCGCTGCCTGCTCTTACTGGCCGAAAATGGTGTCACGGGACTGGCCCTGCGTGAATATGATGTCACCGTCAGTGCGCTTGTTGAAGGTGGCTTTTCCTTGCCCCCGGGACCCACGCAGGCCGTCTGGTACGATGGCGACAATATCATGGTTGCCGGGAACAGCGGTCCCGGCACCATCACGGCAAATGGCGTGCCCCGGCTTTTAAAACTGTGGAAGCGTGGCGAGCCTTTATATGCAGCCAGGACCATCTTTGCCGCAACACCCGATGTCGAGGCCGTACATCCAATCTTTTCGCTGTCGGGCGGTGGCTTGTTTCAGGCCGTAGAGATCACCTATCCCGGTGATCGGCGCGAACTTTATCATTTCGGCTGGGAACAGAATTTCAAGCAATCGAGAGTTCCGCCAAAGGCCGTGTTGCTTGATTTTTTTCAGGGTCAGGCGATTGTATTGTTGCGCGAAAGCTGGAGTTTCAACGGCAAACGCTACCCGGCAGGGAGCCTTGTCTCCTATCCGATGGCGCCGCTGCTCGGCCCTGCCAGCATCACAATTGTCGAACAAGCTTATGTGCCCCCTGCCGGGTTCGGGATTATCAATGCAAAATCCGGACGCGACCGGCTTTATATTGCGCTTCGCGGCGCGGCGGGCGATCGGCTGGTATCGATCAGAAAAGGTGCCCCCGATTGGCCAGTTCAGGATATAAACCTTCCGGGGAGTGGTATGATGACCTTGATCACAGCAAGTAATCTTGCAGACGTTGCGCTTATCCGCCGCACGACCGGCGGTGAGGACAATTATTTCATCGTCGGACGCGGACGTGCGCGGCAAATCGAGCCATGAATGAGAATGCGTTCCAGACGCCACAATCATTTGATATTATTTCCGCGTTGCGGCTCGCACTCAGGCTGTTCTGGCGGGATTTTGCACCGATCATCATCCTTGGGATGATATTCCTGACATTGCCGGCCGTTGCATCGAAACTCTATATTGCCGGTCCCGGTGAGACGACACACGCACTGGGCACTGTCGTGTCGACGGTTCGCGGTCTCTTGATCATGATCTTTATCTGCGCAGTTTCGGGTGGAATCCTCGCTCAGCGTAGCGGACAGGTTTTATCAGCGTCCGACTTCGTCAAAATTGGCCTGGCCGTCATGCAACCAGGCCTCGTCACCGCACTTTCCATTGGCGTTGCGATTATGGTGCTGCGGATTGTCTTCATGCTGATCGGCGGTGTCATCGTGCCGCCCGGCCTTAGCTCGTGGCTGTTTGTCATTGGCTGTATTGGTCTGTTTTCTGTATGGGCGGCAGCTATCCCCGCAGCGCTTGACCAGAGACTGCCGCCCCTTGGAGCACTGCGTCAGTCGGCAACGCTGACAGCAGGTAACCGATTGAAGCTTTCGGGGCTGTTCATCAGCGTCATCCTTGCAACGCTGCCTGCGCTGCTGCTGATTCGCAGCGTCGTGTTCGGTGGCGCGACAACCCCGCTCGAGATTGCCGACATACTGAATTCAATGACGCTTGCGTCGCCGGGGCTGTGGATCGGTCAATTGACCAACCTTTTGATCATGGGGGTATTCTCGACAATTCCGGTCGCGCTTTATCTGGTATTAACGGCACCCAGACAGACATAAAAAGGGCGCTGCAACTGCAACGCCCTTTTTGTAGTCGGAATATGATCTGCAATTAGCGCGAGTAGAACTCGACGACCAGATTGGGTTCCATACGCACCGGATATGGCACCTCGTCGAGCGTTGGAATGCGAACATAGTTTGCCTTGCCATCGCCATCGATTGCCACATATTCGGGAACTTCACGCTCGCTAAGCCCTTGCGCTTCAAGCACCAGCGCCATTTCCTGAGCTTTCTTGCGAAGCTCCAGCGTGTCGCCCGGCTTGATGCGGCGCGACGCAATGTTGCACTTGCCGCCGTTGACGCGGATGTGGCCATGATTAACGAGCTGACGTGCAGCAAAGATCGTCGGCGCCCACTTGGCGCGATAGACGACCATGTCCATGCGCTGCTCAAGCAGACCGATGAGGTTCTGCGATGTGTCGCCCTTCATGCTGACGGCTTCTTTATAAAGCTTGCGGAACTGTTTTTCGGTAACGTCGCCGTAATAGCCCTTGAGCTTCTGCTTGGCGCGCAGCTGGATGCCAAAGTCGCTGACCTTGCTCTTGCGGCGCTGGCCGTGCTGACCGGGACCATATTCGCGCTTGTTGACCGGGCTCTTCGGGCGACCCCAGATGTTCTCGCCCATACGGCGATCGAGTTTATATTTGGACGTTTGGCGCTTCGACATGGCGCGTACCTTTCAATTTGCTTTATCAAAATGCCCGGAACCGCACCGTTCAGCCATATACTGAACGCGGCCACCGCTTCACCGGACGTGCGGAGCCAATTGCGAAGGCGCGCGTATAGGGGTGAAGCGCCACAGGGTCAAGCCGGATCGCGCCTTTTGGTCAACGCTGACACCACCCCGCGAAAGGTCCGCACTTCCTGTGCGCTATAGCCAGGACGCGTCAGCATGTTGCGAAGCGTGCGGCGAAACGCCGGTGCGCGGCTTGCGATACGATAATAGCCTGCAGCCTCAAGCGCGTCATCGAGATGACCGATCAGACCTTCAAGCTCCTCTTGCGGTGCAGGTTGATCATAATTGTCGAATGTCGCGACTTCACCGACGGCAGCCTTCGACCATTCATACGCAAAGAGGATCACCGCCTGCGCAAGGTTGAGCGAACCAAATTCCGGGTTCACCGGCACGGTCAATATGGTCTGCGCACAGGCGACGTCGTCCGTCTCCAGACCAGAGCGTTCAGGTCCGAACAGGATCGCGGTCTTGCCGGTACGCACACGCGTATCCTGCGCAGCCTTTTCGGGGCCGACCACCTCTTTGGTGAGACCGCGTTTTCTGACCGTGGTTGCATAGACGTGGGTGCAGTCGGCAATGGCCTCGGGAACGCTACTGAACACTTTGGCGTTCGCAAGCACGCTATCCGCGCCGCTCGCCGCAGGGCCAGCATCAGGGTTCGGCCAGCCGTCGCGCGGGCTGACCAGACGCATTTCATCAAGGCCGAAATTGAGCATGGCGCGCGCCGCCTTGCCGATATTTTCGCCAAGCTGAGGACGTACCAATATGATTGCGGGTGCTACGTTCAAACCTTGCTGGACTTCTTCACGGTTTCTTCAATCGCGCCGACGAAATCCTCGAAGTCCCTTGCTTCGCGGAAGTCGCGATAGACGCTGGCAAATCGCACATAGGCGACGGCGTCGAGGTTCTGCAGGCCTTCCATCACCGCCTGACCAACGCGCTCGGCGGCGATTTCAGCTTCGCCCATCGATTCAAGCTGGCGAACGATGCCTGAAACCAGGCGGTCGATCTTCTCGGGCGCGATCGGGCGTTTGCGGCAGGCGATTTCGATCGATCGCTCCAGCTTGTCGCGGTCGAAAACTTCTTTTTCGCCCGACTTCTTGACGATGACGAGCTCGCGCAATTGCACGCGTTCAAAGGTGGTGAAACGTGCGCCGCATGCCGGACACAGCCGTCGCCGCCTTATTGCGCCGCCGTCTTCGGTTGGGCGTGAGTCTTTGACCTGACTGTCATCACCGGCACAAAAAGGGCAACGCATGGCGTTTTATAGCCCAGGATAGATCGGAAAACGGTCGCAAAGCACTTTAACGCGTGCCCGCACATCCGCTTCGACCGCACCATTACCGTCAGCCCCATTTGCAGCCAGCCCGTCGAGCACGTCTGCGATCATGTCGCCAATTGCAGTAAATTCCGCCTGCCCGAAACCGCGTGTCGTCCCTGCGGGTGACCCGACGCGAATGCCGCTGGTCTTTGTCGGCGGCAGCGGGTCGAACGGCACGCCGTTCTTGTTGCAGGTAATGTGGCTGCGTTCGAGCGCCTCGTCGACATCCTTCCCGGTCAGCCCTTTGGGCCGAAGATCGATCAGCGCGAGATGCGTGTCGGTGCCGCCTGCAACAATGTCACATCCGCGCTCCTTCAAACGCGCGGCAAGTGTCTTGGCATTGGCGATAACAGCCTGTGCATAGGTCTTGAACCCCGGCTCAAGCGCTTCGCCGAACGCCACGGCCTTTGCCGCGATAACGTGCATAAGCGGCCCGCCCTGAAGACCGGGGAACACCGCCGAGTTGATTTTTTTGCCAAGCGCCTCATCGTTCGAAAGGATCATGCCGCCACGTGGGCCGCGCAAGGTCTTGTGCGTCGTCGTGGTCACAACATGAGCGTGCGGCAGCGGGCTTGGGTGCAGGCCAGCAGCAACAAGCCCGGCAAAATGCGCCATGTCGACGAAAAGATACGCGCCAACCTTGTCGGCGATCTGCCGGAACCGCACGAAATCGAGCGTGCGCGGATAGGCGGACCCGCCCGCGATGATCATCTTTGGCTGATGTTCGTCGGCAAGGCGCTCAACCTCGTCAAAATCCACAAGATGCGTTTCGGGGTGCACGCCATATTGAATGGCGTTGAACCATTTGCCTGACTGCGCAGGCGGCGCGCCGTGTGTCAGGTGGCCACCGGCATCAAGGCTCATGCCAAGGATCGTCTCGCCCGGCTTCAAGAGCGCCATCATCACGGCACCATTGGCCTGCGCACCCGAATGCGGCTGCACGTTGGCATAGGCACAGTCGAAGAGCTTTTTCGCGCGGTCAATGGCAAGCTGTTCAACGGTATCGGACGGCGCGCAGCCCTGATAATAGCGCTTGCCCGGATAGCCTTCGGCATATTTGTTGGTAAAGACGCTGCCCTGGGCTTCGAGCACCGCGCGGCTGACGATATTTTCCGACGCGATCAGTTCGATCTGGTTGCGCTGGCGGTCAAGTTCGCTCGTCACGGCCTTCGCAACGGCGTCATCGGCCTTTTCCAGTCCTTCCGAAAAAAAACCGTCCTGCGCAAGTGGCGCTGTTTCGGCTGTGCTCATCCCAATCTCCTCAAACTACGGGCGATGACATCTTGTCGATGCGCCGCTGATGTCGACCGCCTTCAAAGGGCGTGTTCAAAAATTCATTCAGGCAGTCACGCGCGACTTCCTCGCCGATCAGCCGCTCACCAAGCGCCAATATGTTCGCGTCATTATGCTGCCGTGCCAGCCGCGCCATCAAGCCGCTTGTACAATTTGCCGCGCGGGCACCGGGGTTGCGATTGGCGGCAATCGATATGCCTATACCCGACCCGCAGACAATAACGCCTTTTTCGGCGCGCCCTTCTGCGACGGCATCGGCAACAGCCGCGCCGAAATCGGGGTAATCGACCGAGTCCGTGCCATTGGTCCCGCAGTCGAGCACCTCATATCCGGCATCCTTCAGCCACGTCGAAACCTTGGATTTCAGGGCATAGCCAGCGTGGTCGCTGCCAATGGCGATTACGGACATGATGAGCTGACCTCATGCAGTTGTGAATGCGTGATTCGCGAATGCACTGTATCTAGTAGAGCTGCGCAGTCGACGCCACCATCAATTGCGCTTTGGCCTGTCGCCGAATATCAGGCGGCGAGCTTCATTTCCATGCGGTCCCAGATTTCGGAGAGCGCTTTGACGAGCGCCATCATCATCGCTTCATCATGGTTCGGCCCCGGTGTGAAGCGAAGGCGTTCGGTACCGCGCGGCACAGTCGGATAATTGATTGGCTGAACGTAGATGCCATATTCGATCAGCAATATATCGCTGATCTTCTTCGCCTTGACGGGATCGCCTATGTGCAACGGCACAATGTGCGTCGTTGAGTCCATGACCGGCAATCTGGCCTCGCGCATCAGCGCTTTCAGTTTTGCCGCCTGCGCCTGCTGGGCTTCGCGTTCGACGCTTGAGTTCTTGAGATGCTTGACGCTTGCGAGCGCGCCTGCAACCAGCACCGGCGACAGGCTGGTCGTAAAAATGAACCCCGGCGCATAGCTGCGGATGACATCCACAAGTGTTTTGGACGCCGCAACATAGCCGCCCATGACGCCAAACGCCTTGCCAAGTGTGCCTTCGATAATCGTCAGCCGTTCGGCAACGCCATCGCGTTCCGATATGCCGCCGCCACGCGCGCCATACATGCCGACCGCGTGAACCTCGTCGAGATAGGTGAGCGCATTATATTTGTCGGCAAGGTCGCAGATTTCCGCAATCGGCGCCACGTCGCCATCCATCGAATAGACGCTTTCAAATGCGATCAGCTTGGCGCTGTCTTCAGGCGCTGCGGCCAGCAACTCTTCAAGATGCGCAAGATCATTGTGACGGAAAATCTGCTTTTCGCAGCCAGCACCCTTGATCCCGGCAATCATTGAAGCATGGTTCAGCTCGTCTGAAAACACGATACAGCCGGGCAGTAGCTTGCCGATTGTCGACAGCGTTGCTTCGTTCGAAATATAGCCCGATGTGAAGAGCAAGGCGGCCTGCTTGGCGTGCAGGTCGGCAAGTTCTGCTTCGAGTTCGATATGGTAATGCGTGTTGCCGCCGATATTGCGCGTCCCGCCCGAACCTGCACCAACGTCATGCAGCGCTGCTTCCATCGCCTCGGTCACTTTGGGATGCTGGCCCATCGCCAGATAGTCGTTCGAGCACCATACGGTGATCGGCCGCTCGCCATTATGTCCGGCAAAACAGCGCGCATTGGGGTATGACCCGCGATTGCGCAGGATATCGATGAACACCCTGTATCGACCCTCTTCGTGCAGTCGGTCGATCGCATCTTGAAAAATGCGGTTATAGTCCACGCGTAATGCTCGCTTTATTCGTCCATTTTGCCTGCTTTAACGCCTGACGGGCGCTTTGGCCAAGTCTTTAAAGTCGCAGGTAGCGGCCTCACAGATATTCTATCATGTGCAATCCATGCCCCGCAAGCGCAGGTCGCAAGGCCTCCACATTGGCGTCATTTCGGGTAAACACCGAAATTCCTGATATTTTTTTACCCGGCCAGTCAACATCCTTCAACAAATGCGCGGTCCGCCGCGCAATGCCCTTGCCGCCGTCTACAAATGCAATTTCACGTTCCGCTGCACGCGCCAGCTCGGCTTTGACCAGCGGAAAATGCGTACAGGCAAGTACGACAACATCCATCTCCGCGCCGCGATCCTGCCCAAGCAGACCAGCCATAACCGCGCTATAATCTGCGGCCGGTACAATCTCCCCGCGCAATTTTGCCTCGGCCATTCCGGCAAGTTCAGCAGTTCCGTGGCGCAAGACCGTGCAATCGCCAGCATAATCCGCGGCCAGTTGATCGACATAGGCTTGTCGCACCGTCGCCGGTGTCCCGAGCACACCGATGACCTTAGTTTTTGTCCGTTCGGCAGCGGGCTTGATCGCAGGCACCGTCCCAACAACCGGCAGGTCGAGTGCGCCGCGGACGTGCGAGAGCGCTATCGTCGACGCGGTGTTGCAGGCAATGACGACAAGCTGTGGCCGGTAACGCTCGCTCAAGCGACCAAGCAAAGCTGGCACACGCGCGGCAATTTCCGCTTCGCTTTTGCTGCCATAGGGAAATCCGGCATTGTCTGCCGCGTAAACGATCGGTGCGAAGGGCAG
>JBFKAE010000018.1:0-29514 GCA_041621755.1 Sphingomonadaceae bacterium
AGTTTTAATCGATGGCTGACGAACAGCAAGCAGCACCGACCGAAGGCGCAGCAGACGCGCAGCCCGAAGGTCGCGGTGGCCGTGGTCGCGGTGGACCCGGTGGCGGACGCGGTGGTAATCGTGGCCGACGTGATGACCGCGGTGGACGTGGTCGTGGGCCGCGCGAAGAGCAGGGCGAAGAGCTGATCGAAAAGCTCGTTCACATCAACCGCGTGTCAAAAACGGTCAAGGGCGGTAAGCGCTTTGGCTTTGCCGCGCTCGTCGTCGTTGGTGACGGCAAGGGTAGGGTAGGTTTTGGCAAGGGCAAAGCCCGCGAAGTGCCAGAGGCGATTTCGAAAGGGACTGCGGCGGCCAAGAAGGCAATGGTCCGCGTACCCCTGCGCGATGGCCGTACGTTGCACCATGACGGTTTTGGCAATTTCGGCGCTGGCAAGGTCTATGTTCGTAGCGCGCCGCAGGGAACTGGCATCATCGCCGGTGGTCCGATGCGCGCCGTGTTTGAAAGTCTGGGCGTTGCTGACGTTGTGACCAAATCGGTCGGCACCAACAACCCGTACAACATGATCCGCGCAACGTTCGAGGCACTTGGCGAGCAGGCTTCGCCGAAGTCGGTTGCACAGCGCCGTGGCAAGAAAATCGCCGACCTTGTCGGTCGCCGTGGCGACGTATCGGGCGCGGCGGTCGAGGCCGAGGCCGAAGCGATCACCGAGTAGGAAATCCGAAATGGCAAAAATCAAGATCACGCAGACCGGATCACCGATCCGCCGCAAAAAAGACCAGCGGGCAACGCTCGTCGGGCTTGGCCTTAACAAGATGCACCGCACGGTGGAACTTGAGGACACGCCTTCGGTGCGCGGCATGATCCGCAAGGTCAGTCATATGGTGTCAGTGGCCGAATAGGCCGACACACTGCCCCTGACGACATCCAGTAGGATGTGGCAGAGGCGGGTCAATCAAGCGCGAAACCAGCGAAAGCGAGTGCATAACATGAAACTTAACGATCTCAGGGACAATCCGGGCGCCCGCAAATCCCGTACCCGCGTCGGACGCGGCATTGGTTCGGGCAAGGGCAAGACCGCAGGCCGCGGCATGAAGGGCCAGAAGAGCCGTTCAGGCGTCGCCATCAAAGGCTTTGAGGGTGGCCAGATGCCGCTTCACATGCGTCTGCCAAAGCGCGTCTTCAACAATTCGCGCGGCAAGGATTATGCGATCCTCAATCTTGGCAAGTTGCAGCGCTTTATCGATGAAAAGAAAATCGATGTGAAGGGCGTCATCACCGAGGCTGAATTGCTTGCCGTAAATCTTGTGCGCAAGTCAAAGCATGGCGTCAGCCTGCTGGCCAAGGGCGAGCTTAAAACCAAGGTTAGCCTGAAAGTGGCACGCGCGAGCGCGGGCGCGGTTGCCGCGGTTGAAAAGGCCGGTGGCAAGCTTGAAGTGACCGTCGCGGCAAAGAGTGAAGCAGAGGCCTGACGCCTAAATCGGGATAAGGCATGGTACTTTGCCATGACTGTCCCTATTTAGACCGCCGGGGCAGACAGCAGACATCCTTAGGTGGAATAGATTATGGCTTCAGCAGCCGAGCAACTCGCAGCCAACATGAACTGGGGATCATTCGCCAAGGCGGATGATCTGAAAAAGCGGCTGTGGTTCACGCTCGGCGCGCTGGTCATTTTCCGTCTCTGTTCGTTTGTACCGCTACCGGGTATCGACCCCATTCAGCTTGAGCTGCTGTTCGACCAGACGAAGGGCGGGGTGCTCGACTTCGTCAACATGTTCTCGGGCGGTGCGCTCGAACGCATGTCGATCGTCGCGCTCAACATCATGCCCTATATTACCGCGTCGATCATCGTGCAGTTGATGACGTCGCTGTCGCCATCGCTCGCTGCGCTTAAAAAAGAGGGCGAAAGCGGTCGCAAGAAAATCAACCAGTATACGCGCATGGGCACAGTCGGACTGACTCTTGTGCAGGGCTATATGATTGCCGTTGGTCTTGAGAGCTGGGGTGCGGGGCAAGGTGGTTCGGCCGTTATGGATCCGGGCTGGTTCTTCCGCATCACGACGATGATTACGCTGCTTGGCGGCACCATGTTCCTGATGTGGCTTGGCGAACAGATCACCGCGCGCGGTATCGGGAACGGCATTTCGCTGATCATCATGGCCGGAATTGTGGCGACGCTGCCCGGTGCCTTTGCAGGTCTGTTCGAACAGGGCCGCACGGGTGCATTGTCAGGTCTTGCCATTATCGGCATCGTTGTGATCGCGATCGCGGTCATCGCCTTCATCTGCTTCATGGAGCGCGCACAGCGTCGCATCATGGTGCAATATCCAAAGCGCCAGACCGGTAACGCCATGCAGCAAGGCGAGCGTTCGCATTTGCCGCTGAAGCTGAACACGGCGGGCGTCATCCCGCCGATTTTCGCCTCGTCCTTGCTGCTGATGCCGCTGACTGTGGCGCAGTTTGCCGGGCAGGGTAGCCAGAACGACATGGTCCTTACGGTGACCAATGCGCTTCAGCACGGATCGCCGCTCTATATGGGGCTTTATGGTCTGGGCATTGCATTTTTCTGCTTTTTCTACACGGCTGTCGTCTTCAACCCTGAAGAGACGGCGGACAATCTGAAGCGCTATGGCGGCTTCATTCCGGGTATTCGTCCTGGCGAGCGCACGGCGCAGTATCTTGACTATGTGTTGACTCGCATCACAACCGTCGGCGCCGCCTATCTGGTTCTGATCTGTCTGATTCCCGAATTCCTGATATCTTCTTTCGCACTACCATTTTACTTCGGAGGCACTTCCCTTCTGATTGTTGTCAACGTAACAATGGACACGGTCGCGCAAATTCAGTCGCATTTGCTGGCGCACCAATATGAAGGACTGATCAAAAAGTCGAAGCTGCGGGGGAATCGACGTTGAATATAATACTGCTTGGCCCACCGGGGGCAGGTAAGGGCACGCAGGCAAGTCGTCTTGAACGCGCACGCTCTATGATCCAACTTTCGACAGGTGACATGCTGCGCGCTGCGGTCAAGGCCGAGACACCTGTTGGACTCAAGGCCAAGGCCGTGATGGAAGCTGGCGAACTGGTGTCCGATGAAATCGTCAACGGCATCTTGTCGGAACGTCTCGACCAGCCGGACGTTAGCACCGGCTTTATCCTTGACGGTTATCCACGGACGCCTGCTCAGGCCGAAACGCTTGATCGACTGCTTGCCGAAAAGGGCATGAAGCTCAATCACGTTATCGAGCTTGTCGTCGATGAAGACGCGCTCGTTGAGCGCATCACCGGTCGCTTTACATGTGGGTCGTGTGGCGAGGGCTATCACGATCGCTACAAGAAGCCGAAAATTACCGGCAAGTGCGACGTGTGTGGCGGAACCGAATTCAAGCGCCGTGCGGATGACAATGAAGAGACTGTCCGCACACGCATGGCCGAATATCGCGCCAAGACCGCGCCGATCATACCGCATTACGAGCCGCAAGGGCTGGTTTCGCGCGTTGATGGCATGGCGGATATGGATATTGTGGCGGCAAGTATATTGGCAGTTCTTGACACCTGATCGGGTGCTGGGCGGCGAGGCTGCGTTCATCGCGGATTGACTTGATGGCTTGTCCGCTTGACACTCTGCGACTCACCGCCTATCTGCCACTGATCCCGAACGGAATCGATCCCGGCGGCGCTATTTCGTGCGCCTGTCTGATTCGTTTTGTTTCAGGACTAACCGCTTTGAGATAGGACCGCGCGCCCACGCGGCCTGTGGAGCTAGGAGAAAAGATTGTGGCACGAATAGCGGGCGTTAATATCCCGACCAACAAGCGCGTCGAGATTGCCCTTACATATATTCACGGCATTGGCCGTACCAAAGCGCTTCAGATTGTAGAGACTCTCGGCTTTCCGCGTGATCGCCGCGTACAGGATCTGACCGATCAGGAAGTCATCCAGATTCGCGAGATGATCGACAAGGATCATGTCGTCGAGGGCGACCTTCGTCGCGAAGTTTCGATGAACATCAAACGCCTGATGGATCTGGCGTCCTATCGGGGGCTGCGCCATCGTCGCGGGCTGCCGGTTCGCGGACAGCGCACGCATACCAATGCGCGCACCCGCAAGGGCAAGGCGAAACCGATCGCCGGTAAGAAGAAATAAGCGAGCGACAAGGAAAACACGACAATGGCACGGGAACCGGCTCGCATTAAACGTCGCGAGCGTAAAAACATCACGTCGGGCGTCGCGCATGTGAACGCCTCTTTCAACAACACGATGATCACCATCACCGATGCACAGGGCAATGCGATTGCCTGGTCGTCGGCGGGAACAATGGGCTTCAAGGGGTCTCGCAAGTCGACGCCTTATGCAGCGCAGGTCGCTGCCGAGGACGCTGGCAAGAAGGCTGCCGATCACGGCGTCCGCACGCTTGAGGTCGAGGTTCGTGGCCCGGGTTCGGGACGTGAATCGGCACTGCGCGCGTTGCAAGCGGTTGGTTTCACCATCACGGCCATCCGCGATGTGACACCGATCCCGCACAATGGTGTGCGTCCGCCGAAACGTCGCCGCGTCTGAGGCTGGATCATACCAGTTTAAGTACAGTTCAAATTTCATCCGCGACGGAACGAATAGCGCTCCGTCAGCCCGACAAGGGGAAGACCGTGACAGTCATTGCGAAAAACTGGCAGGAACTGAAAAAACCAAACAGCCTTGAGGTCAAGACAGGCACTGACAAGGCCCGCAAGGCGAGCTTTGTTGCGGAGCCGCTTGAGCGCGGCTTTGGTCTGACGCTTGGCAACGCGCTGCGCCGCGTGCTTTTGTCGTCGCTGCAGGGTGCCGCCGTTACGTCGATCAAGATCGATGGCGTGCTCCACGAATTCTCGTCGCTCGCCGGTGTGCGTGAAGACGTGACCGACATCGTCCTGAACGTAAAGCAGATCGCCGTGCGCATGCAGGACGAAACTGCAAAGCGCCTGCATTTGACCGCTAGCGGTCCTGGTCAGGTAACGGCAGGTCAGATCTCGGTATCGGGCGACATTGAAATCATGAACCCCGATCTCGTCCTTTGCACGCTTGACGAGGGTGCGACGCTCAACATGGAACTGACGGTCGACACCGGCAAGGGCTATGTTCCTGCCGCGCAGAACCGTCCGGCGGATGCGCCGATCGGTCTTGTTCCCGTCGATGCGCTTTATTCGCCGGTGCGCCAGGTTGCCTACAAGGTGGAAAACACCCGCGTCGGGCAGGAGCTTGACTATGACAAGCTGACACTGAACGTTGAAACCGACGGCACGATCAGCCCCGAAGACGCGCTGGCCTATTCCGCGCGCATTCTGCAGGATCAGTTGGCGCTGTTCATTAATTTCGACGAACCGACAGCAATCGCTGCCGCGCCATCGACATCGGGCCAGGACGACGAGGAAGATGGCGCGATCAACCGTTATCTCCTGAAGAAGGTCGACGAGCTGGAGCTGTCGGTGCGCAGTGCAAACTGCCTGAAGAACGACAATATCATTTATATTGGCGACCTCGTGCAGAAGACCGAAGCTGAAATGCTGCGTACGCCGAATTTCGGACGCAAGAGCCTGAACGAGATCAAGGAAGTCCTGCAACAAATGGGGCTACGCCTTGGCATGGACATCCCGGGCTGGCCGCCTGAAAATATCGAGGAAATGGCCAAGAAGCTCGAACAGGATATCATGGGCTAAACCGGTTTTTGGGCGGCGCCGGTTATTGCCGCCTGGTCCGGGGTACCTGATACGGCCCCTGAACAAACAAGGAAAAGATTATGCGTCATCGTTATGGACATAGAAAACTCGGTCGCACGTCGAGCCATCGTCAGGCTTTGTTTCGCAACATGGCCGCGGCACTGATCAAGCACGAGCAGATCAAGACGACGTTGCCAAAGGCAAAAGAGCTACGCCCCTATGTTGAAAAGCTGATCACGCTGGCGAAAAAAGGCGGTCTTGCCAATCGTCGCCTCGCCATGTCGCGTCTGATGGACGAAACGCAGCTGAAGAAGCTGTTTGACATTCTTGCGACGCGATATGCCGACCGCAATGGCGGTTATACCCGCGTGCTGAAAGCCAGCATCCGCGCGTCCGACGCCGCGCCGATGGCGATTATCGAATTCGTCGATCGCGATGTCGATGCCAAGGGCAAGGATTCTGGCCCGGTCGAACAGTTTGAAGAGGAAATGGAAGCCGCCGCCGCATAAGCGCGCGATCGCCTTGCCTTATAAAAGGGCTGCCCTCTGGTCGAGGGCGGCCCTTTTTGTTTTTCCAACGCAAGTGTTTGAATTGGCAACGCCTATAATTCGCGCTACGTGTCCTGACGTCCAATCAGGAGGTCAGTTTGCCTTATGCCTTATGTTAATTTCAAGCTCACACCCGATGGCCTGACGGCGGAAAAGAAGCGTGTGATCATCCGCGCGGTGACCGAGCTTCTGCGCGATGAACTTGGGAAAAATCCTGAAACCACCTTCGTTCTCATCGATGAGGTCGAAACCGACAATTGGGGGGTCGGTGGTGAAAGCGTAACCATGCGCAGGCAAGGCAAGGGCTGATCAAATGGCTCTGCCGGTCTCTCCCATAGTGTCCTATTCCGGGCTGGCACTTGTCGCAGGGCTTGGCATTCCGGTCATGGCTGCGATCAATGGCACTTTGGGCGCACGGCTCGGCTCCCCCGTGCTGGCCACATTCATTCTTTTCCTTGGCGGGCTTGGCATTGCGATGATTGCCCTTTTCATCGTCGGGTTTCCCGCGCCGGGGGCGCGTCAGAATTTTCATCCGGGCCTGCTGACCGGCGGGCTGTTCGTGGCGTTTTATGTGCTCAGCATCACTTGGCTGGTGCCGCGCTTTGGCGTGGGCAATGCGGTTTTCTTTGTCCTGCTCGGCCAGATTATTTCGTCGGTTGTCATCGACCATTTCGGCCTGTTTGGCGCACCCAGAATTTCGATATCATCCGCGCGGGTTCTGGGCATTGTGTTGATGACCGTCGGCGTGCTTCTCGCCAAGCGACCAATTTAGCGAGGCGGTTCATCGCGGGTAAAGCCCGCGCTGCTTAGTCTGACAGGCTGGAATAACGAGTCGGACGGGAACGGGCCTATGTCTTCGCTTTTGAAAATTGGCGTCAGCGCCGCCGTTCTGGCAACGAGCGCGGTGGGCCTGCCGGGATTTGAGGGCGTGCCATTGCTTGGTGCGTCGCAAGCCGAAGCCGGTCGCTATTATCGCGGGCACCGCCATCGCGACAATTTCGATGTTGGCGATGCGATTGTCGGTGGTCTCGTCGTTGGCGGCCTGATCGCGATCTTGAGCTCGGCATCGAAGAAGGACAAGGACCGCAGAGGCGATGACGATTACCCGCGCGATCCGCGCTGGGAGCCGCGGGGCGATTGGGACCGGGGGCGCGACGGCGACTGGAGCTGGGCCGATCGGGACTGGGAACGCCGGACATCGTCCGAGCGCCGTGCGATCGAGACCTGCGCGCGTGAAGCCGAAGATCTTGGCAGCCGTTACCGCGAGGAAGCGCGTGTACGCACGATCCGCGATGTCGACCGCGACGGCAGCGAATATCGCGTCAAAGGTGTCGTCGATACGCGCGATGATGACGAGCGCGGATCGCGCGAATTCTACTGCTATGTCCGCGATGATCGGATCACTGATTTTCAATTTGAAACGGGTTACGCAGCGCGCTGAGACGACTTGCGCTGGACTCATGCGCGCGGGGTGAATAGACCCTCGACGCATTCCAGTTCCAGCCCAGTTTCAGCGAGGCATGCGCGTGACGGTTCCGATTTCCGAATCCATCCTTATTCTCGATTTTGGCAGCCAGGTGACGCAGCTGATTGCGCGCCGGGTGCGCGAGGCGGGCGTCTATTGCGAAATTGCGCCGTTTAATGCGGGGGAAGAGGCGCTGGAGCGCCTGGCACCGCAGGGCATCATATTGTCGGGTGGTCCAGCATCGGTGACCACCAACGAATCGCCGCGCGTTCCTGACGCAGTCTTTACGGCTGGCGTTCCTGTGCTTGGCATTTGTTATGGACAGCAGGCGATGTGTGCGCAGCTTGGCGGCAAGGTGACGCCGTCGGCGCATCGCGAATTTGGCCGGGCCTTTATCGGTATCGAAAAAGACTGTCATTTGTTCGATGGCCTGTGGCGGCAAGGCGAGCGGCATCAGGTCTGGATGAGCCACGGCGACCGCGTCGACAGCCTGCCCGACGGTTTCGAGATTGTCGCAAAGTCGGACGGCGCGCCTTTTGCCGCGATCGCCGACGAGGCCCGGCGCTTTTATGGCGTGCAGTTTCATCCCGAGGTCGTGCACACACCCGATGGCGCGAAACTGTTGTCAAACTTTGTGCGCCACGTTGTCGGTGCGGGTGGTGACTGGTCAATGGCTGGATATCGCGACGCGAAGATTGCCGATATTCGCGCGCAGGTCGGTGACAAAAAGGTGATTTGCGGCCTGTCGGGTGGCGTCGATTCCGCGGTGGCCGCTGTTTTGATCCACGAGGCGATCGGCGATCAGTTGACCTGCGTCTTTGTTGATCATGGCCTGATGCGGCATGGCGAGGCCGATGAAGTCGTGTCGTTGTTCCGTGGTTCCTATAATATCCCTCTGGTCCATGTCGACGCAGAAGACCTGTTTCTTTCAGGGCTTGCCGGTGTGTCCGACCCCGAGGCCAAGCGCAAATTCATCGGCAAGACATTCATCGACGTCTTCGATGCCGAGGCCAAGAAGATCGGCGGCGCGGATTTCCTTGCTCAGGGCACGCTCTATCCCGATGTCATCGAAAGCGTTTCGTTCACTGGCGGGCCGAGTGTCACGATCAAAAGCCATCACAATGTCGGCGGCCTGCCCGAGCGCATGAATATGCAGCTTGTCGAACCGTTGCGCGAATTGTTCAAGGACGAGGTGCGCGTACTTGGTCGCGAACTGGGCCTGCCCGAAGCTTTTGTCGGTCGCCACCCGTTCCCTGGTCCAGGCCTTGCCATCCGCATTCCAGGTGAAGTCACCAAAGACGCCTGCGATACGCTGCGCATGGCCGATCGCATCTATCTTGAAGAAATCCGCAAGGCGGGGCTTTACGATGCGATCTGGCAGGCGTTTGCCGTGCTGCTGCCAGTCCGTACGGTCGGCGTCATGGGTGACAGCCGCACCTATGACAAGGTGTGCGGTTTGCGCGCGGTGACCAGCGTTGATGGCATGACCGCCGACATCTATCCGTTTGACGCGGCTTTCCTCAGCCATGTGGCAACGCGAATCGTCAACGAGGTGAACGGCATCAACCGTGTCGTCTATGATTATACGAGCAAGCCACCCGGTACCATCGAGTGGGAATAATGGCATATGCCCCAGCGCATTATCTGCTTGCGAAATCGAAACGTTTCGATATTTAATGTCAGGGCAATTTGTTGAAAGATAAAGTCCTGTCTGTGGCTGTGTGTGGAACGATCGCGTGAACCCGGAGACCAGGATGAATATCAGTATCCCAAAAGAGGAGAGGAGAATGAAGCGGCAAGCCGCTATTGATCTGGGGCGGGGGCAACCCGGCGGTCACATCTTTGCGGGAGCAAGGCTTGAGGGATGACCCGTTGCGGCGTTTTGTCAATGTCAGCCCTGAATGTCGCGTTGGCGCAGGTCGCCGCGAGAGGAACGCTGCGCACGCAGGCATATGCGATGCTGGAAGAGGCGTTGCGATGACGTCGCTCAGTCGCGCCCGGCTTGCTTTGCCAGAAGCTATTATCGCACCCGGCTATGATGTCAGAAGCGTAACCCCGGGCATTGTTCATATTGGCCTTGGCGGTTTTCATCGCGCGCATTTCGCCCGATACACGCATGACCTGATGGAGATCGACCCATCGGCGCTTATATGGGGTATTGTTGGTTCGGGGTTGAGGGAGAGCGATGCCGCGTTGCTTGCGGCCATGAGGGCGCAAGATGGTCTTTACACACTGGTCGAACGCGATACTGCCGGGGAGACCTGCGCCCTGATCGGGTCGATTACGGACGCGATCGACGCCTTTGCCGAAAGTGCCGATCTCGTTGCGGCGATTGTCAGGCCGGAAACGCGGATCGTCAGCATCACCGTTTCAGAGCATGGTTATAATCTCGACAGCGCCACAAAATCATTCTGGCGCGACAGTCCGGCTGTCCAACATGATCTGGCGCATCCCGGAACACCGCGGACGATGCCGGGCGTTCTTGTCGAGGCCTTGCGGCAGCGGCGGGCAGACGGTCTGGGTGGAATCACAGCCCTGTCGTGCGACAATATCCAACATAATGGCAATATATTGCGCGCGAGCGTGCTTGATCTGGCGGAGCTCACCGATCCGACGCTGGTAGCGTGGATTGATGACAATGTGTGCTTTCCCAATTCGATGGTCGATCGCATAACGCCGGTTGCCACAGCCGACGAGATCGCAGCGTTTGCCGCCAGAACAGGGCTGGCAGACCGGGTCCCGGTGTTCGCGGAATCCTTCCGTCAGTGGGTTATTGAAGATCGCTTTGCAGCCGGTCGCCCCGCGTGGGAACGCGTTGGCGCGCAATTTGTGTCCGATGTCGCGCCCTATGAAGCCATGAAGCTGCGATTGCTCAATGCAAGTCATCTGGCGATCGCAAGCCTGGGTGCGCTGTGCGGATATGAAACGATCCGCGAAACGATCGGCGATCCCCTGATTCGTCGTTATATGATCCGTTTGATGGACGCTGAAACCGGTCCGACCTTACCGCCGGTTCCGGGCATTGATCTTGCGCAATATAAATCCACCTTGCTGGATCGCTTCGCCAATCCGGCCATTCGCGACACGGTGAAGCGCGTCAATACCGATGCACCGCTGAACCTGCTGCTCGATCCTTGGCGCGATCGTCTGGCGGAGGATGCGAGCATAGAATTGCTGTCGCTTGGACTTGCGGCATGGTGCCGTCGGGTTCGAAACGAGGCGGAAGCGCTGGCGGCAACCGATCAGCGGCTGCCGACCGCCAATATCGCCTATAGCGCGCTCAGGGCGTTGGGGGATGACCCTGTTGCCATGTTGTCTGTTGAACCATTGTTCGGGGCCATAGGGCGCGATGCGCGGCTGGTGAGCAAAGTCGGATATTGGCTGAAATGCATCGCCGATGACGGCATCGCGGCCACGCTCGCCCAGGCAAAAAAGCGAAGCCTTTTATGAACGCGTCTGATTCTGTTTCCAATATTGAGACAATGCAATGATACTGGTTTGCGGCGAGACGCTGTTTGATCTCTTCGAAACATCCTACAAAGGCCATCGGCCTGATGATGACGAGGTTCTGTTGAAAGCCGTCGCCGGGGGGTCTCCCTTTAACGTCGCGGTCGGCCTGGCTCGCCTGCATCGCGCCGTTGCGCTGTCGACGACGATTGGCCGGGATAGTCTTGGCCACCGGGCGATGTCGATTCTGGCGGCGGAAGACATTGATACCAGCTTTGTGCGTCGGTCGGGCGCAACGCCACTGGCATTCGTCGATGTCGGTCCCGATGGTGTGCCAAGCTACAGCTTTGCGGGGATCGATCAGGCCATTTATCATCCTGAACCTGCGCTCCTGCCCGATGCGCCTGTTGATGCAATTCACGTCGGGTCTCTGGCGATTGTATCGTCAACGTCTGCAGATGCATTGCTGGAGATCGTAAAAGACTATGCCCCCCGGGCCTTTATCAGCCTTGATCCGAATATCCGCCTGAAGGCCAACCCCGATGTCGGCAGATGGTGTCACTATATCGAACAGTTTCGTGCGCATGCGCATCTCGTCAAGGTGAGCGAAGAGGACTTGCACACGATCTATGGCGCTGCGGTCGATCCGTTGTCGATCGCGGAGGGCTGGCTGGACGGGAATACGCAATTGGTCGTCGTTACGCGGGGTGAAGGTGGCGCCAGCCTGTTTTCCCGGCACGGGCGAATCAATGTTTCTGCCGTGCCGGTCAAGGTCGCCGATACGGTCGGAGCTGGCGACAGTTTTCAGGCGGCATTGCTGTGCTGGCTCGACGAGCGAGGGTTTCTGTCGCCCGATGCCATAGCAACCATGACAGAAGACAATATTCACGACATGGGAAGCTTTTCGGTTTTCGCATCGTCTTTGACCTGTTCACGCAATGGACCGAATCTTCCATTCAGGCTGGAGATGGCGGTTTCATCATAGGCCTGAGGATCCCAATATTCATTTGGAGGTCGGGGTCTTTTCAGTTTCATAATTACGACATTTGTGAGGATTTATGAGCACAACCTATCCCGTTCCCGCCGCTTGGGCAGAGAATGCAAAGATCAATGACGAACGCTATGACGTGATGTCGGCGCAGGCCGCGAGCGACCCTGAAGGTTTCTGGCAGCGCGAGGCCCGGCGCATCGACTGGATAACGCCCTTTACCAAGGTGAAGAACACGTCCTTTGACGAAGCGGATTTTGGCATCAAATGGTTCGAGGATGGTGCGCTCAATGTCGCGGCCAATTGTATCGACCGTCACCTTGCCGAACGCGGCGATACGGTGGCAATCCTGTGGGAAGGCGACGCGCCGGGCGAAGAGCGCCGCATCACCTATCGCGAGCTGCATGCGGAGGTCTGCCGCCTCGCCAATGCGCTGAAGGCAAACGGCGTGCGCAAGGGCGACCGCGTTACAATTTATCTGCCGATGATCCCCGAGGCGGCGTTTTCCATGCTCGCCTGTGCGCGCATCGGTGCGATCCATTCGGTCGTGTTCGGCGGTTTCTCACCCGACAGTCTTGCCGGGCGTATCGAGGATTGCGACTCTTCGCTTGTCATCACCGCCGATGAAGGTCTGCGTGGTGGAAAAAAAGTGCCGCTTAAAGCCAATGTTGACGAGGCGCTGAAGCATTGCACCAGCGTCAGGCGTGTTCTCGTGGTGCGCCGCACAGGCGGAGACATCACGATGCAGGACGGGCGCGATGTCTGGTATCACGAGGCGGTCGCGGGCGCTTCTGCTGATTGCCCGCCCGAAGTGATGGGCGCGGAAGATCCGTTGTTCATCCTTTACACGTCAGGTTCGACCGGCAAGCCGAAGGGCGTGCTGCATACGAGCGGCGGCTATCTGGTCTGGGTGTCGATGACGCATGACTATACGTTCGACTATCGCCCCGGCGACATATTCTGGTGCGCGGCGGATGTGGGCTGGGTGACGGGCCACAGCTATGTGGTTTATGGCGCGCTGGCGAACGGCGCGACGACGCTGATGTATGAAGGCGTTCCCAATTACCCCGATTTCAGCCGCTTCTGGCAGATTGTCGACAAATATCAGGTGAACATTTTCTATGGCGCGCCGACGGCCATTCGCGCGCTGATGCGCGAAGGCGATTCGTGGGTCAAAAGCACCAGCCGCAAATCGCTGCGTCTGCTTGGCAGCGTCGGTGAGCCGATCAATCCGGAAGCCTGGGAATGGTATTACAATGTGGTTGGCGAAGGCCGCTGCCCGATTGTCGATACCTGGTGGCAGACGGAAACCGGCGGCCACATGATTACACCGCTGCCCGGCGCGCATGCGCTGAAACCCGGCGCGGCCTCCATGCCGATGTTCGGCGTCAACCCCGTTCTGGTCGATGCCGAAGGCAAGCTGCTTGAAGGTGCGACGGACGGCAATCTGTGCATTACCGATAGCTGGCCGGGGCAGATGCGCACCGTCTGGGGCGATCATGAGCGTTTTTTCCAGACCTATTTCAGCGCCTATCCCGGCATGTATTTCACCGGTGATGGCTGCAGGCGCGATGAGGACGGCTATTACTGGATCACCGGTCGGGTCGACGATGTCATCAATGTGTCCGGGCACCGCATGGGTACGGCGGAGATCGAAAGTGCGCTCGTCGCCCATGCTCGTGTCGCCGAAGCGGCGGTCGTCGGTTATCCGCACGACCTCAAGGGGCAGGGCATTTATGCCTATGTGACGCTGAACGCCAATGAAGCGGAAAGTCCGGAGGTGCGAGCCGCGCTCGTCAAATGGGTGCGGCAGGAAATCGGCCCCATCGCGACGCTCGACGTCATCCATTTTTCGCCCGGCCTGCCCAAGACCCGTTCGGGCAAGATCATGCGTCGTATCCTGCGCAAGATTGCGGAGAATGACGTGTCGAATCTTGGCGATATATCGACCCTTGCCGATCCATCCGTGGTCGAACAACTCGTCCACGCGCGGCCAAGCGTGGCGTGAGTCAATAGCTACCCCGTGCTGTCAGGCGTGCAGAGTCTGCGCATTCTGCGCGGTTTTGAAACAAGGCTTCACGTCTGACGGTAAATGACTATGGTCTGCGCGCTGGCCATGACAAGGCTCAGCGATTGGTTGAGGCGGATTGAAGGGGCGTGCGCGACATGACCATCACCATGTACGGTATTCCCAATTGCGATACGATCAAGAAGGCGCGCGTCTGGCTTGAGGCGGCGGGCTTTGATTATGATTTTCACGATTACAAGAAACAGGGCATCGATACGGCGACGCTGCGGCAATGGTGCGAGGAACAGGGCTGGGAGGTGCTGCTTAACCGGCGCGGGACAACGTTTCGCAAGCTATCGGACGCGGACAAGGCCGATATCGATCAGGCAAAGGCCATTGCCCTGATGGCGGCGAACCCGTCGATGATCAAACGGCCGGTGCTTGACCTTGGGCGTGAACGCATCGTCGGTTTCAAACCGGAAATTTACGCGGCGGCGTTTTCAGGCTAAGGCTTGGCTATGTCCACGACCTTTACACTCGACACATCGACCAGCCGCGCGCACCCGGTTCCAGAACCGATGCGGCGCCTGACCGTCCCTGCCATTCGTGCCCGCAAAGGTCCGGACCGCAAGCCCGCCAAGGACCCCGTCGTCATGCTGACCGCGTATACTGCGCGTATGGCGCAGATATTCGATCCGCATTGCGACATGCTGCTTGTCGGTGATTCGCTGGGGCAGGTGATTTATGGCCTGTCATCGACGGTGCCGGTCAGCCTTGACATGATGTGCAATCACGGCGCGGCGGTGGTGCGTGGATCGTTCCATGCGGTCGTAGCGGTCGATATGCCCTTTGGGTCGTATGAAGCGAGTCCGGAAGCTGCGTTTCGTTCGGCAGCAAAAATCATGAAAAGAACCGGCTGCGCGGCGGTGAAGCTCGAGGGCGGCGCGGCGATGGCGCCGACGGTGCGCTTTTTGAACGAGCGCGGGATTCCGGTTGTCGGTCATGTTGGCCTGACACCGCAGGCCGTCAATACGCTTGGCGGCTATGGCGCGCGCGGGAAAAGCGACGCGGAATATGCAAAAATTTTGAATGATGCCAAGGCGATTGACGAAGCTGGCGCGTTTGCAATTGTCGTCGAAGGCGTTGTCGAACCCTTGGCAAAAGCGATCACAAAAGCCGTGTCGTGCCCGACCATCGGCATTGGCGCGTCGGCGGACTGTGATGGTCAGGTGCTGGTCGCTGAAGACATGCTTGGCATGTTCGAACGTGTGCCGCGCTTTGTCAGGAAGTTCGACAATCTTGCCGAACGGATCGACGATACGGCACAAAAATACGCCCGTGCGGTGCGCGACCGCAGCTTCCCCGACAAGAACAACCTGTACGGCACAGCAAAAGCCAAATAGAAGCCTTCGCGATACGTCGCAGGATCGTTATGGTCCGCGGTCATTACATTTGTTGGAGAGACCAAAGCTTTGGCAAAGCAACCTGAGGCCCCATCGCCCGAAGATGCATTTATCCGCGAGGTCGACGAGGAGTATCGCCGCGACCAGATGGCGAGTTTCTGGACGCGCTATGGCCGCTGGCTGCTGATCATTGTCGGCCTTGGCCTGATTGCGCTTGCCGCATTTTTATGGTGGCGCGAGGAAAAGACGCGCGAACTTGGTGAAGTGAGCGAGCAATATACCGAAGCGCTTCAGGGTCTGGAACTTGGCAAACCCGAAGCCAAGGCGGAAATCGACCGTATCGCAGCAGGAGAATTTGGCGGCTATGCTACGCTTGCGCGGTTCAAACAGGCTGACATTGCGATCGAGAACGGTGACAATCCGGCGGCGCTTGGCCTCTATCGCGCGCTTGCCGCCGATGAGAGTGTGCCAAAAGCACTGCAGCAACTTGCCACGCTGAAATCAGTGCGGCTTGAATATGACGATGCGGAGCCCGACGCGCTGATTGCAAAGCTTCGGCCGATCGCAACGCCAGGCAGTCCGTGGTTCGGTGTTGCGGGAGAAATGCTCGGCGTTGCGTATATTCGGGATGGAAAGCCTGAACTTGCCGGTCCGATATTTTCCGAAATCGCGAAAAGCGAAGGTGTCGCGCCGGGACTTCGTCAGCGCGCACAGCAACTCGCAGCCTCGCTTGGCGCGGTGGAATTTCCTGAATTTGATGAACCTGCCGCCCCGACCGAGGCGGCTTCTCCTTCCCCATCTGATGCCGAGGCCAATTGATGCGTAAGTCGCTAATACTTCTGCCCGTTCTGCTCGGCCTTGCGGCCTGCGGCATTTTTCGCGGTGGCGATAACAAGAACAAAACCGAACTTGCCGGCGACCGCCTTGCCGTTCTTGCCTATGAGGCGAGGACCGAGGCAGACCCCGAGCTTGAAAACCTGACCGTGGTGCTTCCGGCGCCGGTCGCAAATGCCGAATGGACGCAAGCTGGCGGTAGCGCGGAAAAGGCGCTTGGTCATCTTGCGGTCGGGGAAAACCTGTCGCGCGCATGGTCGGTGTCGATCGGCGATGGCAGTGCGCGCACCAAGCGCCTGACATCCGCGCCAGTCGTTGCTGATGGTCGGGTCTATACGATGGATACGGATGCTGTCGTGCGGGCGTTCAGACTGTCATCGGGCGCATCGATCTGGTCTGCAGGTCTGAAAAAAAGCGGCGAGAAAAGCGCGATCGCCTTTGGCGGTGGTGTCAGCGCAGGTGCGGGGCGCGTGTTCGCGACCTCGGGTTACGGTCTTGCTGCCGCCTTTGATGCGGCAAGCGGCGCCGAACTCTGGCGGGTTGATCTTGGCGTTCCACTGCGCGGTGCGCCTGGCTTTGACGGCAGCCGTGTTTTTGTCACGACGCAGGATAATCAACTGTTGGTGCTGTCGGTCGAAACCGGCGAGACTGTCTGGGAATCGATCGGTACGGTCGAACCGGCGGGCTTGCTTGGCGCTGCGGCCCCGGCGATTTCGCGCGATACGGCTGTCGTCGGTTTTTCTAGCGGCGAGCTGATTGCGCTGCGCATCGAAAATGGTCGCGTGGTCTGGCAGGATATGTTGTCGCGGACGGGCAGCACGACCGCACTTGCATCGCTCAGCGATATTGATGCGCCGGCGATTATCGACAAAGACCGCGTTTACGCCATTGGCCACGGCGGGCGCATGGTCGGGCTTGACCTCGCCACGGGTCAGCGCGTTTGGGAACGCAATCTGGGCGGCGTCGCAATGCCGTGGGTTGCGGGCGAGTTTATTTTCGTTGTGACGCTCGATGCCGAACTTGTCGCGCTGACGCGAAGCGAAGGGCGTGTCAAATGGGTGTCGCAGCTTGATCGTTATCGCAAGGCGAAGAAGAAAAAGGATCCGATCATCTGGCGCGGGCCAGTGCTGGCCTCCGACCGGCTGTTCCTGACCAACAGTCAGGGGAAGCTTGTGGTCGCATCTCCCTTTGACGGCAGCGTGCAGCAGACAATCAATGTCGGCGACAAGGTCTTCCTGCCGCCGGTGATCGCCGATCGTACCGTCCTCGTCTTGTCCGAAAACGGACGGCTCAGCGCGTACCGTTAATTTATGGCAGTTTTAAAGCCCAAGGTCGTTATCATCGGGCGACCGAATGTCGGCAAGTCGACGTTGTTCAACCGACTCGTCGGCAAGCGGCTGGCGCTTGTCGATGACACGCCGGGCGTCACGCGCGACCGTCGTGAAGGCGATGCGCGTCTGTTCGACCTTGAATTTATCGCCGTCGACACGGCCGGACTTGAAGATGCCGCGCCCGACACACTGCCCGGCCGGATGCGGGCGCAGACCGAAGCTGCGCTTGATGGTGCTGCCGCTGCACTGCTTGTTATCGATTCGCGCGCCGGTCTGACACCGCTCGACCGACATTTCGCGACCTGGTTGCGGACGGCGAACGTGCCGCTCATCCTTGTTGCCAACAAGGCCGAGGGCCGCTCGGGCGATGCCGGGATCATGGAAAGCTTCGAACTCGGCCTTGGCGAACCCGTCGCTATTTCCGCGGAGCATGGCGAAGGTCTTGCCGATCTTTTTGAAGCCCTGTCTCCGTATGTCGATGCGTTTGTCAGCGACGAGGTGGAGGAGGAGTCCGAAGATGGCCCTTTGAAACTTGCTATTGTCGGCAGGCCGAATGCAGGCAAATCGACGCTCATCAACACGCTGCTTGACGATGAGCGGCTGGTGACGGGGCCAGAGGCCGGGATCACCCGCGACAGCATATCGATTGATTGGGAATGGGAAGGGCGGCCGGTTCGCCTCATCGATACGGCGGGCGTCCGCAAGCGCGCGAAGGTTCAGGACAAGCTGGAAAAACTGTCCGTCGCCGATACGCGACATGCGGTTGATTTTGCCGAAGTTGTTGTGCTCTTGCTCGATGCGACGCTTGGGCTTGAAGCGCAGGACCTCAGGATTGCCGACATGGTGCTGCAGGAGGGGCGCGCACTCATCATTGCGCTCAACAAATGGGACGTCGCAGCTGACCAGTCGCAATTGTTTCAGGGCGTCA
Organism: Sphingomonadaceae bacterium; assembly: GCA_041621755.1. GTDB lineage: Bacteria > Pseudomonadota > Alphaproteobacteria > Sphingomonadales > Sphingomonadaceae > Sphingosinicella. The sequence goes on from JBFKAE010000018.1 coordinate 18,644, forward strand.
AGAAGGCGCTCGACGAAGGATTGGCGCAGATCAAGGGTGTGCCGCTGCTGACCGTCTCTGGCAAGACGGGCAAGGGGCTTGGTACGCTCATCAAGGCGGCGTTTGAACAGCGTGACGCGTGGAGCAGGCGGGTTTCGACCGGGTTGCTTAATCGCTGGTTCGAAGGCGCGTTGACGCGCAACCCGCCGCCTGCACCGGGCGGCAAGCGCATCAAGTTGCGCTATGTCACGCAGGTCAAGACACGCCCGCCGAGCTTTGTTGTGTTTGGCAACCGGCTTGACGCTTTGCCGGAAAGCTATCGGCGCTATCTTGTCAACAGCCTGTGCAGCGATGTGGGTTTCGCTGGCGTGCCAATTCGGCTTACCATGCGCGGGAACAAGAATCCGTTCGACACTTGATATGAGGTATCGCGACAGCATGAGCAGGACGCTTTACGATTATTGGCGGTCATCGGCGGCGTACCGGGTCAGGATCGCGCTTAACCTCAAAGGCCTCGATTACGAACAGACGTCGATCGACCTTGTCGCAGGCGCACAGTCGGGTGTCGGTTACAAGATGCTCAACCCGCAGGGTCTTGTGCCCTATTTGATCGACGGGCAAACCGGCCTCAATCAAAGTCTCGCGATTATCGAATATCTGGACGAAGTGCATCGGGAGCCGCCTTTGCTTGGCGATGATCCGGTGCAACGTGCGCGGGTCCGCGCCGCAGCGCAGATCGTTGCCTGTGACATTCACCCGGTCAACAATTTGCGCGTACTGAGATATCTGAAGCGTGAAATGGATCAGGAACAGGATGCCATTGACGACTGGATCCGACACTGGATCGGCGAAGGCTTCAAACCGCTTGAAGAGATCGCCGAAGCTTCGCCCGGGCCATATTTGTTCGGAGCGGCGCCAAGCCTTGCCGATATCTGTCTGGTGCCGCAAATGTATAATGCGCGCCGGTTTCGGACCGAATTGACGCCGTTTCCCGCGCTTGTCGAGATCGACAAGGCGTTGATGCAGCTTCCGGCCTTTTTAAACGCGCGCCCCGAGGCGCAAAAAGACGCAAAGGTATAGATATGGCCAGATGGCTCGTAAAAACCGAACCGGCGAAATGGAGCTGGGACGATCAGGTGAAGGCGAAGCGCACGCACTGGGACGGTGTGCGCAATGCGCAGGCGCTGAACAATATGCGCGCGATGAAAAAGGGTGACGAGGTGCTGTTCTATCACTCGGTCACTGGCAAGGAGATTGTCGGCATCGTCAAGGTCGTACGCGAATTTTATCCTGACCCCGATGATGCCAAATCCGGCCTCGTCGATCTTGAAGCGTCAAAGCCGCTGCCACAGCCTGTCAGCCTTGCACAGTTGAAGGCTGACGGACGGCTGGATGATATTGCCCTTATCCGTCAGTCACGACTGTCGGTGATGCCGATTGAGGACAAGGCCTGGACGATTATTGCGAAAATGGCAGGACTTTAAGCCGCCATTTCGCGCACCGCGCGCCAGATTTTTTCAGGGGTTGCGGGCATTTCGATCTGCGTACCGCCAAGCGCATCGATGAGTGCGTTCATGATTGACGGCATGGCACCAATCGTGCCCGCCTCTCCGCAGCCTTTTGCGCCAAGCGGATTGTTGGGATTGGGCACTGGACGTGTTGAAAAGTCGATGCTGGACGGCATATCGTCGGCGCGCGGGATGCCGTAATCCATGAAGCTGCCGGTCAGAAGCTGGGCATTTTCGTCATAGACCATATTTTCCAGCGCGACCTGCCCAAAGCCCTGCACAATCCCGCCAACAACCTGACCTTCGACCAGCATCGGGTTCACGAGCGTGCCAAAATCGTCAACGACTGTATATTTTACGACCTTGAACAGACCGGTATCGGGATCGACCTCGACCTCGGCGACATGGCAGCCGTTCGGGAACGTCGGGGCGGGTTTCTCCTGCTTGTAGTGGGCGCGGCAATCAAGCGCGCCGGGATGTCGGGTTGCAAGGTCGTCAAGCGTCATGGTTTCGTTCGACCCGCGCGCACGGAACAGGCCTGCGTCAAAATCGACGTCGTCGCCAAGATCCTGCGCGGCGAGAGTCTTGCCGGTTTCGATGATCTGCGCGGCGGCGGTTATCATCGCGCCGCCACCTGCGACCATTGATCGTGATCCGCCCGTGCCAAAGCCGACCTCGAGGCGCTCAGTATCGCCCTGAACGATTTTGATGCGTTCGATTTCGACGCCAAGCCGTTCTGCGAGCACCTGCGCATAGGCGGTTTCGTGGCCCTGTCCGTTCGACTGCGTGCCGACGGCAGCCTCGATCGTGCCGTTATCAAGAAAGCGGACATCGGCAAATTCCTCTGCGCCCCCGCCGCCCGCGATTTCGACGTAAAAGCCGATGCCACGACCATAGAGCTTGCCATTTGCGGTTGCCGCGGCGCGGCGGGCGTCAAAGCCGCTCCAGTCCGCGCGGCTGGTCGCGGCTTCGACGATTGCCGGGTAATCGCCAATATCAAAAGTGAGGCCGAGGCCGTTTTCGTGCGGCAGCTCGTCGGGACGTAGCAAATTGTTGATGCGGAGTGCTGCCGGATCGATGTCGAGTTCGCGCGCGGCCTTGTCGATCAGGCGTTCGACGAGATAGGCGGCTTCCGGTCGACCTGCGCCGCGATAGGCGTCGACCGGTGCGGTATTTGTAACGATGCCGTGGACTGCGTTGTGGATCGCCGGGATGCGATAGACGCCGCCCATGATGCGTCCGCCAGCCATCGTCTGTATGGCGGGGCCAAATTGTGCCTGATAGGCGCCAAGATCCGACCAGGATTCGACTTTCAGCGCTGTGATATTGCCGTTTGCGTCAAAAGCCAGCGATGCGTCCGAGACCATCGCGCGACCATGTGTGTCGCTCTGGAATGCGTCTGACCGCTCACCCGTCCATTTCACCGGACGAGCTAGGTCCTTTGCAGCGTGGAGGACGAGGCCGTATTCGGGATAGATGAAGGATTTCATGCCAAAGCCACCACCGACGTCATAGGTCACGACGCGCAGCTGCTCTTCGGGGCATTTCAATATGTCGTTCGCGATGTTGCGGTGCATTCCGGTGACGCCCTGGCTCCCGGTGTGCAGCGTGTAGCCTTGATTATCCGACCAGAGACCAATGGCGGCGCGGACTTCCATCGACACGGGCGAGACCCGGTTCTGGACAACCCGTAACGTCGTGACATGTGCTGCTGCGGCGATTGCGCTGTCCGCAGCTGCGTTATTGCCAGCTTGCCACAGGAACAGATCGTTTGAAGGCGCATCAGGCCAGATTCTCGGTGCATCCGGTGTGATTGCGGCGTCAATATCGGCAACCACTGGCAGGTCGTCATAATCAACCTCGACGGCTTCTGCGGCGGCTTTTGCCTCGGCGCGCGATTGCGCCACCACAAAGGCAACGCCATCGCCAACAAAACGTACACGGTCGCTGGCAAGCAGATAGCGCGGTGTTTGTACCGGACCCGACAGTGGCACAAGGCACGGAATCGGTCCGTAATCCTTGATGTCGGCATAGGTATACACTGCGAGTACGCCCGGCATGTCCTTCGCTGCACTGGTGTCGATCTGCCTGATAAGGGCGTGGCCATAGGGGGAGCGGACGGTGACGCCGTACACTTCGCCATCGAACTGCAGATCGTCCGTATAGCGTCCCTTGCCCGTCAGCAGGCGTTCGTCTTCAAGCCGTTTTGGCGACTGGCCGACACCAAATTTCATGTAACCAAATCCTCTTGCAGGCAGGCCAACAGGCCGGATTTATAATCAGGGTAGCGCAAGTCGACGCCAAGGTCGCGCTTCATTTTACTGTTCGCGACACGGCGGCTTTCCGTATAGAAACCGCGTGCCTCTGACGACAGTGCCGCAGCGTCGAGCGGGGTGAGCGGCGGCGGTGCGATGCCGAGCAATGCACAGGCAAAAGCTGTTACTTCGTGCGCGGGCGCAGGCATATCGTCGGCGATATTATAGATGCCGGGCGCAGGTCGTGTCATGGCGGCGATAATCGCGGCGCAGATGTCGTCGACGTAAATGCGGCTGAACACCTGCCCGGGCGCGTCGATGCGCTGTGCTGTTCCGGCGCGTACGCGGTCGAGCGGCGATCGTCCCGGGCCATAGATGCCGGGCAAACGAAAAACATGGGTGCGCTGCAACGTTTGCCATTCAAGATCGGCATCGACACGCGCCGTTCGCCGTCCACCGCCAAGCGGCGCACTTTCATCGACCCAGGCACCTTTGCAATCGCCGTAAACCCCCGTTGATGACAAATAGCCAAGCCAGCCGCCGTGCGCGGCCAGTGCCGCGCCATAGGTCTGAAGAACAGGATCACCACGATCGCCGGGCGGTACGGACGATAATATGTGTGTTGCTGCGGTGATTTCGGAGTGGATGCTGTCATCGTCGAACGCCAGAACGCCGGCGCGCGGTGTCCGGGCGATGCCGGTGACGTGCCAGTCTTTGACTTCAAGCGCAGCGCGCAATCGGCTTGCGCAATAGCCTTCGCCGAAGATCAGTAATCGGCGCATCGTGCGCTCCTGTATTTTCAGAATACCCTAGCGCGGCGTGCCAGCTCTGCATAGTCGGTGCGGATTCGATCCATTCTGACCTTGGAAAATTTAATGTGTGGCAATGCGAACGCTGGAACTTGGCGACGTCGGCGATTATGTCAAAATATCAAGTCTCGATCACTCGCCCGGTAAAAGGACATATTCCAAATGGAAGCGCGCCAGACGACATCCGCGATCATCAGGCGCGAGGATTATCGCCCGCCGACGTGGCAAGTGCCCGATGTGGCGCTTCGCTTCGATCTTGATAATGCGTGCACCACTGTCCACGCGCGGCTGCGTGTCCAGCGCAGTGGGGACGGTCCGTTGGTTCTCAACGGTGAAGACCTTCGCCTGAAATCAATATCGGTTGATGGAAAGCAACTTGGCGAGGGCGACTATGTGCTTGGCGCGGAGACGCTGACCATCCCACTTGCGACTGACAATGCGACGATTGAAACCGTTGTCGAAATATCGCCTGCCAGCAACACCAAGCTGATGGGCCTTTACAGTTCGGGCGGCAATCTGTGCACGCAGTGCGAGGCTGAAGGCTTTCGCCGTATCACGTTTTTCCCCGATCGGCCCGATGTGCTGTCGCGCTACACCGTTGAACTGCGCGCAGACAAGGAGCGTTTTCCGGTGCTGCTTGCAAATGGCAACCCGGGTGAGGCCGGTGATCTTGACGGCGGGCGGCACTTTGCCCGCTGGACCGACCCGCACCCCAAGCCCTGTTACCTGTTCGCGCTTGTAGCTGGCGATCTGGTTGCGCTCCAAGACAGGTTTACGACCATGTCGGGCCGGGTCGTCGATCTTGGCATCTGGGTACGGGAAGGCGATCTCGACAAATGCCACCACGCGATGTGGGCGCTCAAGCAATCGATGCGCTGGGACGAGAAAAATTACGGTCGCGAATATGATCTCGACGTGTTCAACATCGTCGCGGTTAGCGATTTCAATTTTGGCGCGATGGAGAATAAAGGTCTCAACATATTCAATTCCAGATATATTCTCGCCGATCAGGAAACCGCAACCGACATGGATTTTGACGGTGTCGCGGGCGTCGTTGCGCACGAATATTTCCACAATTGGACCGGCAATCGTGTCACCTGCCGCGACTGGTTCCAGCTCAGTCTGAAGGAAGGGCTGACCGTATATCGCGACCAGTCATTCAGCGCCGATCAGGGTAGCGCCGCCGTCCAGCGTATCGGCGATGTGCGGACGTTGCGTGCCGCGCAGTTCCCCGAGGACGCAGGTCCGCTCGCGCATCCGGTACGCCCGGAATCCTACATGGAAATCTCGAATTTCTATACCGCGACTGTCTATAATAAGGGCGCCGAGGTTATTCGCATGGCCGCAACGCTGCTCGGCCCGGAAGCCTATCGCAAAGGCACTGACCTTTATTTCGAGCGCCATGACGGCGAGGCCGCAACGGTCGAGGACTGGGTCACGGCGCTTGAGGATGCGAGCGGGGTCGACCTGACGCAATTTCGTCTCTGGTACTGTCAGGCCGGAACGCCAAGTGTGATTGCCCGGCTCGATCATGATGCAAAAGCTGCGCGCGCGACGCTGACATTGGAACAGGCGATCCCCGAAACGCCCGGACAGGCGGACAAGGCACCAATGCATATCCCTTTGCGCGTGGCGCTGTTTGGCAAGGAAAGCGGTACGCAGATCGGCGCGGAACAGCTTCTGGAACTAAAATCCGCCGCTGCGTCCTATGTTTTTAACGATGTGGCGCAAGCGCCAATATTGTCCATCAACCGCGGTTTTTCGGCGCCGGTCAATGTCGAGACCGCGCGCTCGCCGCAGGACTTTGCGTTTCTTTCGGCGCATGACGATGATCCCTTTGCGCGTTACGAGGCGATGCAGCAGTTGATGATGGGACTGCTCATCGACAAGGCGCGCGGCAAGGTCATCGATCCCGCGCCGCTGGTCACCGCAGCAGAGCGGACACTCGTCGATCAGTCGCTTGATCATGCCTTTATTGCCGAAGCGCTAGTCTTGCCGAGTGAAACCATGATTGCCGAACGGCTCGCCAGAAACGTCGATCCCGACGCCGTACATGCCGCGCGACAGCATCTTCGCCGCGTGCTTCTTGATGGCGTCGGCTTTGATGCGTGGCAGGCCCAGCACGCGCGCATGTCGGGCGGTGCGTTTGCACTCGACCCCGATGCCAAGGGGCGTCGTCGTCTGCGCGGTGTCGCGCTTGGCTATTTGCTGGCAGGTGATGACATGGCCGCCGCGGAGCTTGCGGCACGGCAGTATGACGAGGCGGATAATATGACCGACCGGCTGACGGCGCTCAGCCTGCTTGTCGATAGCAGCGCGCCGGACCGTGAGCGCGTCCTTGAGGATTTCTACCGGCGTTTCAAAGACGATGCGCTCGTCATCGACAAGTGGTTCACGGCGCAGGCGCTCGGATCGGGTGAAGATATGGTCGAAAAGGTGATGGCGCTTGCCAGCCATGCCGACTTTTCGATCCGCAATCCCAATCGCTTCCGCTCGCTGATCGGGGCGTTCACATCCAATCAGGCAAGCTTTCACCGTGCCGATGGTGCAGGCTATACGTTCGTTGCGGATAAATTGCTTGAAGTCGATGCGATCAATCCGCAGACAGCGGCGCGCTTTATTGCACCGTTCGGCCGCTGGCGGCGCATGGAAGAGCGACGGGCGTCGAAAATGCGCGCAGAGCTTGAGCGCATCGTCGATAGTCCCGATGTGTCCAAGGATACGCTCGAAATGGCGTCGAAAAGCCTAGCTTAAAGGCTTTCTGAATTTCAGCGTCATCCGGTCGGATTCGCCGATGGAGAGATATTTGTCCCTGTCCGTGTCGCCAAGCCGGAGCACCGGCGGCAGTGTCCAGACGCCGTCTTTATAATCGGCCGTGTCTTTCGGGTTGGCGTTGATTTCGGAAGACTCGACCAGTTCAAATCCGGCGGCTTTGGCGAGCGCCTTTACCGTTGAGACTTTCATATAGCCCGAGGTTTTTTGTGCTGCGTCGGAGCGATCCTCGGGCAGGCGATGTTCGACGATGCCAAGGATTCCACCGGGCTTGAGCGCGGTAAAAAATGCCTTGAATCCGGCCTCGGCATAATCGCTCATGTACCAGTTGTGGATGTTGCGGAAGGTCAGCACCATGTCAGCGCTGCCCTGAGGCGCAAGCGTGTCGACATTGCCTTTGGCAAACACGGTGAGTTTGACGTCCTTGTAAACGGGATCGGATGCAAGCAATGCCTTGTAGCGTTCGACATAGTCGGCAGCGCGCGGGCTGCTTTCGGGATTGGCGTGCGCCGCATAAAGCGTGCCGTTTTTGGCAAGAATAGGTGCGAGTAATTCAGTGTACCAGCCGCCGCCCGGGCTGACCTCGACAACGGTCATGTCGGGCATAAGGCCAAAAAATCCAAGCGTTTCGGCGGGGTGCCGATATGTGTCGCGCGCGCGGTTTTCGGCGCTGCGATACGGGCCTGCAAGGGCAGAGGCATAGTCGGGCACGGTTGTTGCCGTTGCCGGGAGTTTCGGACCTTCGGCACAGGCTGAACCTGCGACAAGGCAAAGGCTTGCAACTGCGATCAGGCTGCTGTGTCGAAACATAATGCCCTCCGGTGGTAATGCTTGCCTTTTCTTCTAGTCGGCCTCTCGCTATTTGCCCACATATGAATTTGGAAATGACGCTCAGCATGATCGGTATCGCCGCATTTGGCGTCCTGCTCAGCCTGTGGGCGGTGCGTCGCAAGCGCAAGCCGGGGCCGCCGCCATTGGTGCCGTGGCACGGCATAATGTTCGTATCATTATTGATGTTTGTGCTGGGCGCGGCGCATTTGCCCGCTGTCTGGCCTTAATTGTCGAGCGGACGGCAGACGGCGATTTTGGATTTGGCGATGATCAGCATCGTGCTGTCATCTTGCAGGAACGGAAGGAAGGGCCGGGCGTCGTTCAGGCAATCGAGTACGCGTTCGCCCAGTCCGACAAAGACATGACCGGCAAGATTGGTGCCGTCTTCCAGAACGATTTCGACAGGCGCCTTGGCCTTGGTGCGGACACGGGATTTGGGCTGGATCGCGATCAGGGCTTCTTTGGTCATGAATTGCAGCTTTCGTGCGTGAACATCACAGGCAGGCTTCAAGCATCGCGGTGTCGAAGCCGAACTGCTTTGCCTTGTCGACAGTCTGCGGACGCAGGCCGAGCGAGCGATATTCGCCGATGATCTTGCCGTCGTCAGTCTCGTCGAGATATTCGAACTTGAACAGCTCTTGCGTGACGATGACGGGGCCTTCCATGCCGCAGACTTCAGTGATGCTGGTGACGCGGCGCGAACCATCGCGCAGACGCTTCACCTGAACGACCAGATCGACCGAATCGGCGATCTGGCGCGATATGGCCTCTTTGGGAATTTTGATGTCGCCCATCATGACCATGTTTTCCATACGCGCCAGACACTCACGCGGACTGTTCGAGTGCAGCGTCGCCATCGAGCCGTCATGGCCGGTGTTCATCGCGGCAAGCAGGTCGAAACACTCCTGCCCACGAATTTCGCCAAGGATGATACGGTCAGGACGCATACGCAGGGCGTTGATGACAAGATCGCGAATGGTGATCGCGCCTTTGCCTTCAAGGTTTGCAGGACGGGTTTCGAGCGTCAGCACATGCGGCTGTTGCAGTTGAAGCTCGGCGGCGTCCTCAATGGTGATGACGCGTTCGCCCGGGTCGATCATTTTCGACATGGCGTTCAGCATCGTCGTCTTACCCGAGCCGGTACCGCCCGAGATCACGACGTTGAAACGGCAGGCCCCTGCAATCTTCAGCATCGTCGACATTTTTTCGGACATCGACCCGCCTTTTGCCATCATGTCGAGCGTGATCGGCTTGGCGGAAAACTTACGAATCGAGATTGCCGTGCCCTTGAGGCTGAGCGGCGGAACGATGACGTTGACGCGGCTGCCGTCGGCAAGGCGGGCGTCGGCAAGCGGTGTCGTCTGGTCGACGCGACGGCCAACGCTGTTCACGATGCGCTGCGCGATCTGGAACAGATGCTCTTCATCGCGAAATACGATGTTGGCGAGCTGCAGCTTGCCCTTTTTCTCGATGAAGGTCTGCGTTGGCCCATTGACCATGATATCGGAGACTTCCGGGTCGGAGAGCAGTTCTTCGAGCGGTCCGAGACCGAGAAGCTCGTCAACCAGAACTTTTTCAAGCGCGATCTGCTCACGGCGGTTGAGCGTCAGCTTCAGTTCGGCGAGCACTTCACCAATGATCGGACGAAACTCTTCCGACAGCTCTTCCTTGGTCAGCGTTGCCGCGGCTTCGGGATCGACGCGTTCAAGGAGGCGCGGCAGCACCTGTTCCTTGATTTTATGGATTGAGGCTTCGAAGCCGTCTTGCTGTGATCGACCCGATTCGGAAGATGCGGCCTGACGATCCGAAAGCCGCCGCATGGCATCGCTGATTTGCCCGCCAGGAATTTCGGTGCCGGGTTCGGCGCTCGGCTCTTCAACCTTGGGCTGAAGCGCTGGTTCTTGCGGCATAGCACGTGCCGCTGCCCCGCCCTGCATAGGCTGGGCGCTACCAAACCCTTTTCTCTGTGATGTAAGGCCCGCACCTACGCTCGCGTTCCGCCCGAATGCACTCATCTTGATCCCCTTGGCCGCAAATTCGACCAGATGATCTGACGTTACACGAGCAAAATTGCCAAAACCCTAACCGGGTATGAAAAGTCTATGCCGAAGCTGCCTGCATGAAGGGTGCGACCATCGCATCGGTAATGCGCAATGGGCGGCGACTTGCGGGATCGACCAGTGCCCATGTCGTCGTGGCCGCGACACGGACTTTCTGATCGTCGCCGGATATTTCCACAAAGCGATCGAAACGCGCGCCTTTTGGCGTACCGACCCATGTTCGCAGTCGTAGCGTTTCGCCCAGCAAGCTTGGTCTGCGATAGTCGATTTCGTGCCGGGTTACGACCCAGACGACGGCGTCGACAAAGGGTTTCGGTGCGACGGCACGCCAGTGCGCAACCGCGATATCCTGAATCCAGCGCACGTAAACCGCGTTATTGACGTGGCCGAGCTCGTCAATATCAGATGCTTCGGGCGCGCGCTCGAGCGCGAATATATGGCGATCTTCAATCATGACGGGCGCCTTCGATCTCGGTCAAGAAAAACACGATTTCTTCCGCTTTTTCATAAAGTGACGTGTAACGGCCGGATTTGCCGCCGTGTCCTGCGCCCATATTGGTCTTTAGCAGCAGGATATTCTCGTCGGTCTTTTGGGCGCGCAGCTTCGCGGCCCATTTTGCCGGTTCCCAATAGGTGACGCGCGGATCGGTCAGGCCG
>JBFKAE010000019.1:0-28630 GCA_041621755.1 Sphingomonadaceae bacterium
CCGCCGCCGAACGTGGCGCCGATTTGCGCTACGACCTCGAAATGACGCTTGAAGAAGCGTTTACCGGCACCACGAAGACAATCGAAATCAATGTCGCGACCCAGTGCAGGCCATGCGGCGGATCTGGTGCGGAAGCAGGCTCGGGCGTCGAGACCTGCGAGACCTGCGCCGGGCACGGCAAGGTGCGTATCCAGCAGGGCATGTTCCTGATGGAGCGGCCATGCCCGCAATGTCATGGTGCTGGTCATGTCATTGCCAACCCATGCACCGAATGTCGTGGCGCAGGCCGCGTTGATCAGCGTAAATCGCTTGACGTCAAGATACCTGCAGGTGTCGATACCGGCACGCGTATCCGCCTTTCAAACGAAGGTGAAGCCGGTGCGCGCGGCGGACCGCCGGGCGATCTTTATATTTTCATCCATCTGGCTGAACATGAGCTTTTTTCTCGTGAGGGTACGAACCTCTATGTGAGTGTGCCCATTTCGTTGACCACAGCAGCGCTTGGCGGCAGCATAGACGTGCCGTCGATTGATCTCGAACGTGCCGATCTTAAAATCCCGCCCGGCACGCAAAGCGGCAAGCAGTTCTTGCGCCGCGGACGTGGCATGCCTGCGCTCAATAATGGTGGGCGCGGCGATCTTGTCATACAGGTTGATGTCGAAACGCCCAGCAAGCTCAGCAAGCGCCAGCGCGAATTGCTCGAGGAATTCCAGTCGCTCGAAGGTGAGGCGGGAAGTTGCCCTGCAAGCCAAAGTTTCTTTACCAAGCTGCGGGCGAAATGGGACGAGCTGACTGACTGATCAGCGCGCACGACAATGGGAGAAAGACGATGAAGATATTCGGTGCCACGCTTTCTCCATTTGTACGCAAGACCGTTGCGGTCGCGAAGGAAAAAGGTCTGGATTTCGATCTGATGCCGGTGCCACCGCGCAGCGAGGACCCTGAATTTCGCGCGTGCTCCCCTATGGGCAAGATCCCCGGTTTCAGCGATGGGGATTTCAGGCTCTGCGACAGTTCGGCGATCATTCATTATCTCGACACGAAATATCCGGAACCCCGGCTCATTCCCGTAAGTGCCGAGGCGCGCGGCAAGGTGGTCTGGTATGATGAATTTGGCGATACGGTGCTTGCGCCTTCGGTCGCCAAGATATTCTTCAACCGCATCGCCGGACCGCGCTTTTTGAATATGCCTGGCGATGAAATGCTAGCCAAAGAGGGGGAAGCGGAATTACCGCGCCTGTTCGGTTGTCTTGAAAGTATCGCCCCTGATGATGGAGGATATCTTGTCGGCGACGGATTGAGCCTTGCTGATCTTGCCGTTGTCAGCCCGCTCGTCAACCTGATGCACTGCGATATAGACATCGACACGGGCATCTATCCGAGACTTGTCACCTTTCGCAATAATATCCTGTCACGACCGAGCTTTGCGCCGGTTATTGCCGCTGAAAAAGCATTCCTCGCAGCCTGACTCTCGACAAGAGGCAAGACGAGGGGCAGAGTGCGCGGCCTATGGCGCTCGACAAGAAACTCAATGCATGGATTGCTGCTGGACTGATTGACGCCGCGACAGCCGAGCGTATTCGCGCGCATGAGGTGCAAGACGAAAAACCGTTCGTGCTGTGGGCCATTGCCGGCCTTGGACTATTGGCGCTGGCACTCGGTATCATGTCGCTGGTTGCAGCGCATTGGGATGAGATTGCTGACGGGCTTAAGCTCGGCGTACATTTGTTGCTGACTGGCGCTGCTACTGCTGCCGTCTGGCTGGGCTGCGGTCGCGGGAATCGCTGGCTTGCCGATGGTGCCATCTTTGTTCTGGGCGCGGTCGTGCTTGCCGGTATTGCGCTGCAGTCGCAGATTTATCAATTGACTGGGCCATTATGGCAGGCGCTGCTTATGTGGCTGGTGCTGATGACGCCTGTGGCGTTGCTTGCCGGTTCAACTCGACTGTCGGCTTATGGCTGGTCGCTGATGGCGATGACAAGCCTTGCTGCGGTCGCGACGGATATGCGCGATGATCAATATGGCCTTGTCGTGCAGGGGTTCGCTATGGCCGGTCCGGCGATGCTCATCGCTATGTCGTTCCTGCGTGCCGTCGGGCGCGGTGTAGAGTTTCGTGTCGGCATGCGTGAAATCGGTTTCATCGGTCTTTTGGGCGGGGCGAGCATTGCCCACTTCGGGTGGGCGGACTCGGTTGATGCCAGCACTGCACATGACATGCTCTTGCGACTGATCCTGCCCGCTGTGGCGGCGCTTGTTGCATGGCAGTTGGGTGTGCGGAGTGGAGAGACGCCACGCGCGATGTTGCTGCCGCTGACAATGATTCCAACGGTGGCAGGTGCGTTGGCGCTTGCTTTGCCACATCCGGACAGCTGGATGTCACGCTTTGTCGGCGCGCTGATCTTTGCGACGATGTGGGGACTGGTCGCGCGTGCGGCCAGCCTGTGTGGCTGGCGTACATTATTTGGCATTGCCATCGCCGCGATCGCGATCCGCATTTTCATCGTCTATTTTGAATTGTTCGGGACGCTTGCCACGACAGGCGCGGGATTGATCGTGGCCGGTTTGCTGCTCATTGGCCTAGCTGCACTCTGGCGGCGGATATTGCGTCTGGAGGAAACAGCGTGAGGCGTAAGCTTCTTCTCGCGGCGTTGTTGTTTCCGCTGGTCGGGTTGATGGCCAGCATCTGGTCGAACACCGCGCAATTGTCCACGGCATCGCAGTGGCGCATTCCGGTTACTGGTTATGATCCACGTGATCCATTGCGCGGGCGCTATATACGGTTTCAATATGACTGGGCCGTTGTGGGCGATGCACGGCCTTGCATGGACAAAGGCTGTACGCTTTGCCTCGAGGGTGATCTGGGCCGGGTGACTGTGCAGGTTGCTGATGTGGCGACGAACTGCCCGAACAGAATCGATACGGCGGCAAGCGATATCCATGTGTCACCACGGCCAAGGGGGACGACAGGCGGCTTTGCGTTTTCAAGCCGTATCTTTGTGGCGGAGTCCCGCGCGGCCGAACTTGAAAAATCATTGCAGTCGAAACCAATGGTTGTGATTGCCCGATTGACAAAGAACGGTCGACTGGTGAACGATCGCCTGCAAGCTGCCGCCCGTTCAGAAGACTGACTCCTGCCTTAAATGCGCTTCGACAAGCCGATTGCGATCCGGCAGCCGGTCCGGATCGCGGCAGACAGTAGCGGGTAAAACGGCGTTTGTTCCGCGCCGTTTGCGATTGCGGTGGCCTTGTGCTCGCGCTCCTCTTCGGCGAAGTCTTCGATACAGGCCTTGAGTTCGGGATCGGTGTCGCCAAGCGCGTCTGTCTGTTCGGCATAATGTTTGTCGATCTCTGTCTCGACCACTGCCGTGCAGGCCATTGCGGTCCGTGGACCCATCAACGCGGTTGCTGCACCAAGCGCATAGCCTGCAACATGCCATACGGGCTGGAGCAGGGTCGGGCGCACACGCCGCTCGGCCATCATGCGATCAAACGTGTCGAGATGCCGCTGTTCCTGCGCCTTCATTTGCGCAATTTCGGTTGCGCTGGCGTGGCGTCCGCCCATGACGGCAAGCTGGCCTGCGTAAATCCGCGCCGCTCCATATTCACCGGCGTGGTCAACGCGCAGCATGGATGCCGTGTCGACGCCGCGGTCCCCCGGCAGTCTCTGCTCTAGCTTCGTTTCAGGATGAGCCATAATGCTACGCCTCCGATCACTGCCGACAATATCGCATTGTAACCGGCCATCGAAATGCCGGCCAGTGACCATGCCACCTGATCGCATTGCACGACAGGCGCGGCAAGAATGCCAGTCAGGAAATCGCCTGAACCAAGGTCGTCGACACTACAGGTTTCAAGGCCTTTCCACCATTTCTGTTCAACGCCGACATGGAACATGGCAATGCCAGCACCCGCCAGAATGCTGAGCGCGCCAAGGCCAAGCAGGCCACGCCTTGGTCCCGTTGGGGCGAACACGGCAAGGCTGGCGACGACAAGCGTCACCGCGTGCGCCCAGCGCTGCCAGATGCAAAGCTCGCAAGGGTGCAACCCACCGAAATGCTGGAATGCGAATGCTCCACCCAATAGCGATGCCGAACCGAGCAATAACAGCAAATGCGCGCGGAGGAGTGCCGACAAGTCAGCCATCGCTGTTTTTTCTTGCAACCGTGCTGGCGCTGACGAGGGTAACACCTTGGGTCTTTAGTTCAGCGGACCAGCGTTCAAGCTCGGCGATGGTTTGGGGCACCGCCCGCGCATAACCGATCGCCTGCCCACTACGCCGCGCGATTTGCAGCAGCGCGGCGAGGTTCTTGCGAATATTCTCCGGCGTTTCAGGCTCGTCGATAAAGCGATCGTTCGTCACCGATGCGATGCCGATCGCCCTGGCTTCCTGCTCGCCAATCGATCTGCCAGATGATCGCGCGTCGACGTAGAGCAGCTTTTTTGCGTCAAGTGCGCCAAGGATGGGGCGCATGGCATCGCGATTTTCCGTAAAGGCGCTACCCATCATATTGGTGATGCCGATCGGTTTGTCGATCCGGCCCAGCGCCCATTCAAGACGGAGGATATTTTCTGTGCTGGTCTGCCCGGTCAACAGGACATTTGCACCCGGATTGACGCGCGGATAGCTTTTGGGTTGCATCGGAACCGATAGCCAGACTTCATGACCCTCGGCTTTCGCTTTTTGCGCAAGCGCACGCGAGGCCTCGGGATAGGGCGAAAAAGCGAAGCTGATCTCGGAGGGCAGACGTTCGATCGCCTGTGTCGCGGCGGGCGCATTCGGGCCAAGCTCGGTCAATATGATCGCGACGAGGGGGCCATCAGGGATGGGCGATAACGTGGTGTCGTGTTGCTGCTCCGGCGCGTCTGAAGCAACAGTCTCGACCGGTGAAGGCACTTCGACAATGTCGGCCTGTTGCGCCACGGGGGCTGACGGAACCGGCATTGTCGTTGCGGCCTGACTCGGCGCAAGCGGACGCAATATTTGCGCAAATGCGGTCGCCAGTGCAAAAAACAGCACTGCGCCCCCTATCGCGAGCAGGACGACCCGGCCACGACCGCCATTGCTGCCTTCAGATTCGGTACTCAGCGCTTGTTCTCCGCTGTCTGAACTTTGAACTTGGGATCGAGCCGCCCGATAATCTTGAGCGCGTAATCGAGCTGATAATCCTTGATGCCTGCCTTTTCCAGGTCGGTAGCGGTTTTTGCAAAGCGCGGATTGTCCTTGTCATCATCCTCGATGATCTTGTCATCCTTCACGGCGGCATTGCGCAAGTGCTGACGCAGGTCGGCTTCGCGGACGAAACGCTGCTCCTTGTAGTTCGGGTCAGAGAGCTGCGGTACGGTGATATCGGGTTCGATGCCAGCCTCCTGCACCGACCGGCCCGATGGCGTATAATAGCGCGCCGTCGTCAGCCGCAGCGCGGTGTCCTGCGACATCGGGATCAGCGTCTGCACTGACCCCTTGCCAAAACTGCGTTGGCCAATCACGAGGCCGCGGCGGTGGTCCTGTACCGCGCCCGCGACGATCTCGGCTGCTGATGCCGATCCTTCATCGACGATAACGACAATCGGCTTGCCATCGGTTTCATCGCCCGTTCGTGCATAATAGCGCTGCACGTCGCCCTTGCGGCGACCGCGTTGCGATACGATCTCGCCCTGACCGAGGAACGCATCGGAAACCTCGATTGCCTGATCGAGCAAGCCACCGGGGTTGGAACGGAGGTCGACAACAAAACCAAGCAGCGTGTTGCCAGCCTGTTTCTCAATGGCGTTGATGGCGGCGCGGGTCGCCTCACCGGTTTGTTTGTTGAACGTTGAAATGCGGACCACGCCAATATTGTTCTTCACTTCATACTTGACGGGCTTCAACTCGATTGTTTCGCGTTTCAGCGTCACCTCAATCGGCTTTTGTTCGCCTGAGCGGACAATCTTGATCTTGATCGGTGTCCCGGGCAGGCCGCGCATCCTGTCAACGGCTTCGTCGAGCGACAGGCCATAGATGAGTTCGTCGTCAAGATGGGTGATATAGTCGCCAGCTTTGATTCCAGCACGGGCGGCCGGGGTGTCGTCGGTCGGCGCGATGACTTTGACGACGCCGTCTTCCATCGACACGGTCAGGCCAAGTCCGCCATATTCGCCGTCGGTCTGCGTCCGCATGCGGTCAAAGTCGCGCATGTTGAGATAGGAGCTGTGCGGGTCGAGGCTCGCCAGCATGCCATCGATGGCGCCCTCGATCAGCTTTTCATCGTCAACATCATCGACATATTCGGCGCGAACACGTTCAAACACGTCCATCAATTGATCAAGCTGTCGGTACGTGTTGCTCGGGTTTGCGGCTTGTACGGCGGTTGTCGATGGAATCATCGCGATTATCGCGGCCGGAACGAAGCTAAGCAGATATTTACGCGGCATGATGGGGTCCTTACAACATCTCCTGGTGCCTATATACGCACGGGGAGTCTCTGCTGCACATGATATCATGTGCAACTTAATATTCGAGCCTTTGCTTATCCTACGCGATCATCAACATGGCCTTGTGTTCGTACAACTTCAACGCCTTCATATTACGGCGCTATCCCGGCGCATTGATATAAAATTCAGGGTTGACCGGTCGTCCGTCTGCTCGAAGCTCAAGGTAAAGTCGAGGCTTCGCCGCACCCATTTTGCCGATCGGAGTTCCTGCAGAGACCGTCTCACCAACCCCCACATCGACGCGTTTCAGGCCAGCGATCATGCTCAACAATCGGTCATCATGTTCGATAATGACGATTTCGCCATATGTACGGAACGTGCCTGCATATGCAACTCGTCCTGCGGCGGGGGCAATGATCTGGGCGTTGTCTGGCGTTGATAATGTCATACCACGCGCGCGGACTCCGGCTCTGTTCTGTTGTCCAAATCCCAAGACAGTCACGCCGGTTGCCGGCAGATGATAATCAAGACGTACGATGGTTTCCGGGTCCGGCTGTTTGCCGCGACGAATGGCAGGTTTACGATTGGCCGTGCTGGGCACGTTTTCGATTGCGCTTGCCAATCCGCGAAGATCGAGCGCGCGGCTGGCAAGTTGCTGAGCGCGCGCCAATTCCTTGTCCGCGGCGGCATCAAGCCTGTCGCGCTCCTTACGCGATGTGGCCTGCATGGTTTCGAGGCGCGCAACATCGCGTGATAATGCGGCCTCGGCTTGCGCCAGCTTTGCCCTCGCATCGTCAAGTTGCGCATGCAGGGCGCGGATGTGGTCAAGCTCGGTTTTGAGCCCGGCTGTGCGGGCGGCAAGTATAGGCTGGACGGCATTTAACAGCGCGCTCACCCGGGCTGTTGTCACAGCATTTTCCGGTTGCAGCAGCACCAGCCCGGTCGGCCTACGACTGAGCGTTTGCAGTGCCGCGAGCAGGCGTGCGATTTCACCCTGGCGTTCTGCCAGCTTTGACCGTTGCTGTTTCTGCATCGTTTTGAGTGTCTCGATGCGTTGCTCTATTTTTGTGGCGCGGCGTTCATTGGCCTGAATGCGTTTTGCAGTATCGATCTGCGCCTGTCGGGCCTGCTGTACACGCTCATCAACCGCATTGGCTTTTCGACTCAGCGCTCTTGCATTTGCGTCGGCTTCGAGCGCCTGTTTCTCGGCTTGCCGGATTGTGCGCGTATCATCCTGCGCGAAAGTGGCCATAGGGATCGCTGCAAGCCCAAGCAGCAGATAATGCACCCGCACCGCTAGCCCTCCCGATGATAGGGATGGCCGGAAAGAATCGTCGTCGCGCGGTAAAGCTGTTCGGCGAGCATCGCGCGTGCCAGCAAATGTGGCCATGTCGCCTTGCCAAATCCAAGCAGCAGGTCAGCGCCGGCGCGCGCCGCATCGTCATGTCCATCGGCGGCGCCAATCATGAATCGGGCTTCGCGTACGCCCTCGTCACGCCAGCGGCCCAAAAGGTCTGCAAATGCGCTTGATCCCATCGCTTTGCCGCGTTCGTCGAGCAATACGGTCTTTACGTGACCTGCCTCAGGTGGCAGTCGCCCGCCTGACTCTGGCAGTTCGGTCAATTTCGTCGGCCAGAAAATGCGTTCCATATACCGCTCGACGAGTTCGGCTTCGGGGCTGCGCCCAATCTTGCCGCGTGCAATGATATGAAGCTGCACAGCGTTGCTTCTGCGGGTTCAGGCGCTGTCTTTTGCGGCAGGACGATCGCCCGCTGCATCGTCGAAGGCCCACATTTTTTCAAGATTATAAAAGCTGCGGACCTCTGGTCGGAACAGGTGCACAATCACGTCATTGGCGTCGATCAACACCCAGTCTGCGCTCTGCAGCCCCTCGATACGCACCGGCGTTCCAAAGCTGGCTTTGATTGTTTCGGCAAGCTTTTGCGCCATTGACGCGACCTGCCGTGTCGATCGTCCACTTGCGATCACCATGTGGTCGGCAATTTCGGTTTTTCCTGCAAGCGGGATGTCGATGATATCCTCAGCCTTGTCATCGTCGAGCGATTTTAGAATCAGCGCATGTAGCCGATCACTTTCGGCCTTTTGCAATTTGTCGGGGGCTTTCGCCGCCGCGGTACTGGAGGACAATATCTACGCCTTTGTGTCTGTTGCCATAATCCGGTCGGCCCAGTCGGGGTCGCGCACGCGAATCGCTGTTGCGGACGTTGGGTCAAGCGGGATCTTCAAGATCACAATCGCTGGCAACTCCCATTCGCTCCAGTGTTTCACGTTCGCTTGCCGACGGGTAAACCGCCGAAGCCACGCCATGGCCGGGGCCATATGCGCGTCCCTAGTGTACTTCGGACGGGCCGCTACGGCAATCGGCACTTGTCGTGCAATATCACGCCAACGTTTCCAGCGGTTAAATTGCAACAGATTGTCTGCACCCATGATCCAGACGAATCGGTGCTGCGGGAAGCGTTTGATGAGTGCGGCAATGCTATCGACCGCAAAACGGGTGCCGAGTTTGGTCTCGATAGCCATCGGGCGAATGCGCGGATGGCGCGCGACGATATGCGCCGATTTCAGCCGGGCTTCGAGCGGCGCCATTTCACTTTTGTCTTTGAGCGGATTTTGCGGGCTGACCAGCCACCAGACCGCATCGAGGCCCATGCGTCGCATCACTTCCAGGCTGATATGGCGGTGACCGGCGTGCGCTGGATTGAATGATCCGCCAAGAAGACCGATGTGGGCCAAACTTCAGGCCGCCTTGTCCGCAAAAAGCGCAGCGTGGACTTCGGCCATGATTTCAATCGATCGCAGCCTTGCGGTAATATTGAAAATATGCCCGGTCAGCATCAATTCGTCAGCGCCCGTCTTGTCGAGAAAGGCGCGTGTCGCCTTCATCACCGTATCGCGCGAACCGATGGCCGAGCAGGCGAGGCGCTGTTGCAACTGCGCGCGGGCAATGGGCGACAACTGATCGAGATAGTCTGCAACCGGTGATTGTAGGCGCGCCGGCCGACCCATGCTAAGGTTGATAAATGTCTGATAGAGCGAGCTGGCGATGAGCTGCGCTTCATCATTGCTGTCAGCGGCAATTGCCGCAAAACCAAGCATGACATAGGGTTTGTCAAGCTGTGCGGACGGCTGGAATCGTGTGCGGTAAATCTCGATCGCCTGCATCAGGGCTTCGGGTGCGAAATGCGATGCAAAGGCAAAGGGTAGCCCAAGCTGCGCGGCAAGCTGTGCGCCAAACAGGCTTGAGCCTAAAATCCATATCGGCACATTGGCGCCGTTTCCCGGCACCGCGCGGACCGGGCCGTCCCCAAGAAAATAGGATTGCAGTTCCTGCACGTCGGCTGGAAAGCGTGCGCCAGCTTCGTGCGGATCGCGACGCATCGCGCGTGCGGTTGCAAGGTCGGAGCCTGGTGCGCGGCCAAGGCCAAGGTCGATTCGCCCCGGATAAAGCGCATCAAGCGTGCCGAATTGTTCGGCTATGACCAGCGGTGAATGATTGGGCAGCATGATCCCGCCCGAACCGACGCGGATGGTTTGCGTCTTGCCCGCGACATGGCCGATCAGGACGGATGTTGCCGCGCTTGCAATGCCGGGCATGCCGTGATGTTCGGCAAGCCAGAAGCGTTGGTAGCCAAGCCGCTCCGCCGCCTGCGCCAGCGCCACGCTATTCGCGAAACTCTGCGATAATGTGCCACCTTCAACGATGGGCGCAAGGTCGAGGATGGAAAACGGAATCAGGGCCGCACCTGACCATTGCCGTGAACGAGCGTCTTGTACGTTGTCAGCCCTTCAAGCGCGACGGGACCGCGTGCATGCAGGCGGCCTGTTGCAATGCCAATTTCCGCGCCAAATCCGAATTCGCCGCCATCGGCATATTGGGTCGAGGCGTTGTGCATGACGATGGCGCTGTCGACGGAGCTAAGGAAACGCGCGGCAGTTTGCGAATTTTCGGTGACGATGCTTTCCGTGTGGGCGCTGCCATAGGTTGCAATATGCTGCGCAGCGCCGTCTGCGCCATCGACCATGCGCGCGGAAATAATGGCCTCGAGATATTCCGTACCCCAATCCTCTTCGCTTGCCGGGACGACGCGCGGATCAAGGCTCTGTACGTCGCTGTCGCCGCGAATCTCACATCCCGCGTCGATCAATGCGCCAAGCACACTGGGTGCGATATTGATGGCCGCGCGGTCGATGAGCAGCGTTTCAGCCGCGCCGCAAATGCCGGTCCGGCGCATCTTGGCGTTGACGGTGATCGCTTTGGCCTTTTCTATATCGGCATCCTTGTCGATATAGACGTGGCAAATGCCGTCGAGATGCGCGAGCACAGGCACGCGCGCTTCGGCCTGTACGCGCGCGACAAGGCCCTTGCCGCCGCGTGGGATGATGATGTCGATCAGACCGGCTGCAGTCAGCATGTCGCCGACGAGCGCGCGATCAGCCGACGGTACGAGCTGCACAGCCTCTGCGGGCAGGCCTTCACTGACAATGCCTTTGATAAAGGCCGCGTGCAGAGCCTTTGACGTGGCGAGCGCTTCGGAACCGCCGCGCAGGATGCAGGCATTACCCGACATCAGGCACAGAGCCCCGGCGTCCGCCGTAACGTTCGGGCGGCTTTCATAGATAATGCCGACAATGCCAAGCGGCACGCGGACTTGCTCGAATTTTAGGCCATTTGGCTGCTGCCAGCTTTTGATCGTGTCGCCAACCGGGTCGGGAAGCCCTGCGACCGCCTCGACGCCCGCTGCAATACCCTCAACGCGCGCGCTGTTGAGCATTAGCCGGTCGAGCATGGCGGTCGACAGGCCTTTTTTCTCGCCCGCAGCCATGTCCTTTTGATTGGCGGCGAGGATGTCGGCTTCCGCCTCGCGTATAGCGCGTGCTGCAGCTTTCAGCGCGGCAGCCTTTTTTGCCGTCGGTGTTGCCGCAAGCGTAACAGCGGCAGCCTTGGCTGCCAGCGCCATTTCTTTGATCGTCGAGTTTGTTTTGGTCATAACAGCACCAGATAATTGCGGTGAATCATTGCAGAGCGGGGCACATAGCCAAGAATATCGGCCTGCGCCTCGGTTCGGGTTCGGGCAATCGCCCGCGCGTCGGGGGCATCATAGGATGAAAGACCACGCGCGAACACCTGTCCATCTTCACCGATTATATCGACGACATCGCCGCGCGCAAAGTCACCGGTCACGCGAAGAACGCCTGCTGCGAGCAGGCTGCCGCCCTTGTGGAGCGCCTTGAGTGCACCGCCATCAACAACGAGCTGCCCAGCGCTCGTCAATCGTCCTGCGAGCCAGTTTTTGCGTCCCCCTGCACCTTCGCCAGCGATAAAAACCGTGAAGCGCCTGCCCGTGTCGAGCGCGTGAAGCGGCCGGTCGATGGCGCCCTGTGCAATGCCAAGCGGAATTCCGCTGGCGCGGGCGATTCGCGCCGCCGCGATCTTTGATCCCATGCCGCCCGATCCCATTGCGGCGCTGGCGCCGATTTTGACACCCTCGAGCACTGCATCGATATTATCGACGGTCTCAATCAGCTCGACGTCTGCATTTTTGGACGGGTCTGCGGTGTAGAGGCCGTCAATATTTGATAAAAGCAAGACGCCATCCGCGCCAGCGGCCTGACCGATGCGCGCGGCCAGCCGGTCATTATCGCCAAAGCGGATTTCTTCAGTGGCAACACTGTCATTTTCGTTGATCACCGGCACGACGCCAAGTTTCAGGAGCCGGTCAAGCGTTGCCGCGACGTTGAGGAACCGCCGCCGGTCCTCAAGATCGCCTAGCGTCACCAGAATCTGCGCGGCGGTAATGTCCCGTGTGGCCAGCGTGTCAGACCACGCTCCACTCAGCACGATCTGCCCGGCCGCAGCCGCAGCTTGCGCATCTTCAAGACTGCCACGCGCGCCTTTTGGCAGGCCGAGTCGTCGCGCGCCGAGCGCAACTGCGCCCGACGATACGATGACGACGCGCTGACCCGCCGTCGCGCGCTCGGCTATGTCGGTAACAAGTCCTTCGAGCCAGTTTCGCCGTAGTGAGCCGTCTTCATCGACGAGCAGCGCCGACCCGACCTTGACGATCAATATCGGGCAGCGCGTGGGGCAAAAGGGATTCAGAGCGGCGACCATTCTGCGCCTTCTTCCACGTCAACATTCTCCGCTGCACGTTTTGCCGCCGTACCGACATTTTGCAGCAGCGCGTCGAGTAGCGCTTCAAGGCCTTCTCCGCTAGCCGCCGAAACGAGCATAACCTCTTGGTCACAGGCTTTTTCAAGTGCGCGTTTGCGACTCGCCAGTGTGCGCTTGTCGACAAGATCAATCTTGCTGAGCGCAACGATCTGCAGCTTGTCGGCAAGACCTGCGCCATAGGCGTCAAGCTCGTCAGCAACCGTCCGATAGGCTTTGCTCGGACTCGCCTCGCTGGCATCGACGAGATGAAGAAGCACGCGACAGCGCTCAATATGGCCAAGGAAGCGATCGCCAATGCCAACGCCATCGGCTGCACCTGCGATCAGGCCGGGGATATCCGCCATGACGAATTCATGGTTCTTGTGCATGACGACGCCGAGCTGCGGCTTGATCGTTGTGAAGGGGTAAGCGCCGACCTTGGCGTGCGCATTGGTGACGGCGTTGATGAAGGTCGATTTGCCTGCGTTCGGCAAACCAACCAAACCCGCATCGGCCAACAGCTTGAGTCGCAGCCAGACCCACATTTCCTGCGCGGGCCAGCCGGGTTGCGACTGACGCGGCGCGCGGTTGGTAGAGGTCTTGTAGGACGCATTGCCACGCCCCCCATCGCCGCCGGTTAACAGCGTCACCCGTTCGCCGACTTCAGTAAGGTCGGCCAGTAGTGTTTCCTGATCATCAGCAAAAATCTGCGTGCCAAGGGGAACGGGGATGACAAGCGGCTCCGCCGATGCGCCGGTCTGGTTGCGTCCGCGCCCTCCAATGCCGCGCTTGGCCTTGAAATGCTGGCGATAGCGGAAATCAATCAGCGTGTTGAGGCCATCGACAGCCTCGAACACAATGTCGCCGCCACGGCCACCATTGCCGCCGTCAGGGCCGCCATACTGGATAAATTTTTCGCGCCGGAACGAGACGGCCCCAGGGCCGCCCGCACCGGAGCGTAAGTAGATCTTGGCTTGATCAAGGAACTTCATGCCGCTTCCCTAAAGGCTTGGCGACGATGAAGCCAGCGTTCGCGTGTCAACAGGTACGTCATCGTTTCGTCAACGTCCTCATTGGCATGAAAGTCGAGTGCGGCAAACGTCTGACCAGCCACCATGTTGTCCGCTGTGTGATGGGCGCAGAGCATGGGATAGCGCAGCGCGCCGAACGCGGTTTCAAGAACCGCTTCGCCCGCTTCAGTCGCGATGCCCGCGCCCCAACAGTCCCTGGTGACCCAATAGTTAAGTTGAGGCACGCGTGATCCTTCGCTCGGGAGACCAAAGCCGATACCGCCGACAAGCGTTGGTCGGCCGTTGGTGCGCAGATATATGTGACACGCTGCTTCATGCGTTGGCATGTCCATCTGACGGGCGATGTGCCGCGCCGCATCCGCGCGCATATAGGGCTTTGGCAAGGTGCGAACATTGCTGACAATATCGCCACCAGCAATCGCCGCTACCAACTCGGCCGCGTCCTCGGGCCACGGTGGCCGTAACAATAATCTTTTTGTCCGCGCAAACATGTCTCGCTCCGTCAAGCAACTGCAGGAAAGGGAGACAAAATAAAAAAGGGAGATGGCGACCCATCTCCCTTTCCTATGTGTTTGTGACACTTTAGGTCAGGCCGCCATTCCAGCGGCCATATGTCAAGCGGACCGCCTCGCTATTCCGCTGCCATCGGCATCGGGTCAACGCTGATATATTTGCGGCCGAGCTTACCGTCGTGAAATTCAACGCGGCCATGAATAAGAGCAAACAAGGTATGATCTTTTCCAATACCGACATTACGGCCTGGATAGAACTTGGTCCCGCGCTGGCGCACGAGGATATTGCCAGCAAGAACCGACTGACCGCCAAAGCGCTTCACGCCAAGGCGTTGACCGGCTGAGTCGCGACCGTTGCGGGATGAACCGCCAGCTTTTTTATGTGCCATCTCGTCAGGCTCCTTTTACTTCGCCGGCTTTTTCGGCGCTGCCGCTTTGGCTGCGGCCTTTGCCGGGGCTTTTTTTGCGGGCGCGGCCTTGGCCGGAGCCTTGGTTTCGGCTTTGGTTTCTGCCTTTGGCTTGGCGGCGGCCTTCGCAGGCGCTTTCTTGGCCGGTGCCTTTGTCTCCGCCTTCACTTCGGCCTTGGGCGCAGCGTCAGCAGCTGGCGCCGCTTCCGTCTGTGCAGGCGCGGCTTTCTTGGCCGCGGGCTTTGCACCCTTGCCGATCGCCGTGATCTTCAGGATCGTCAAAAGCTGGCGATGGCCGTTGCGGCGGCGATAGCCTTGGCGGCGCTTTTTCTTGAAGATGATGACCTTGTCACCCTTGGGCTGGGCGAGGATTTCGGCCGTGACGACCTGATCCTTGACGTCCTGCAGGCTGCCGCTATCGCCCAAAGCGAGAACGTCATCCAGAAGGATAGTATCGCCGACTTCGCCCGACAGGCGATCGACCGTGATTTTGTCTTCGGCGGCAATGCGATACTGCTTACCGCCTGTGCGCACGACTGCGAACATGGCTATGGCTACCTTAGGCCTAGAATTTGAACGGCATGAGTAAGGCGCGCGAAAGGTACGCCGATCCCATGCGGAAAGCGTGGCTAGCTACTGACGACGAGCCGACTTGTCAACCGTTTGAGAGCGGTTTTTACAAGTTCGTCGCGATTAATTCCGGTGGACGGGGCGAAGCCGGTAGCTGCCATCTTCCAGTTGATCAAAGAGTTCCGGGACGGCGGGATGCAGCACCGGCGCGTCGCTGTCGTCATGCAACAGGTTCTGCTGGCTGACATAGGCGACATAGGCCTGATCGTCATTTTCTGCGAACAGATGATAGAAAGGCTGATTCTTGTCGGGCCGAATCTCCTCGGGAATGGCTTCCCACCATTCCTCGGTATTGGCGAATTCGGGGTCGACATCGAAAATGATGCCGCGAAACGGAAACAAGCGGTGACGGACGACCTCGCCAATACCGAAACTCGCTATTTTATACTCCGCCACGGTCTCCTGTTCCGCCTTTACGGCAGGCAGCCTCCCGTTTGGCAGGGATTTTGGCATCTTGCTGGTATCGAGCTTTTCCATGTCACTAATATAGGTGACGTGGCGCGCGCTGCAAAGGGGATGCGACGAATGACTGTATATCAATCTTTCCACGCGCTCTTGGCAAGGCGGGTTGCTCTGCCCTATATGCGCGCCTCGTCAACCCGGCCTGCGTAATGTCCGCAGGTGCGTGACTCGGTGCGGAGAGGTGCCAGAGCGGTTGAATGGGGCGGTCTCGAAAACCGTTGTGCGCGCAAGCGTACCCAGGGTTCGAATCCCTGTCTCTCCGCCACATATCTTATTGATATTTCTCTGTTTTTATGGATTCCCTGCAAGTCGGTGATTACTCGCATGTAGTTCGCGGCAAACCATAACTGGTGGGGAAAAACAGCATCGTCTCTGCGCTCTTTTGGGCCGTTTTGGGGCGGGGAGTCTCTGCGCCGTTCAAAATCGGTCCGGTTTCCCTGTTTATCAGGGACTCTACAGGGTATATTTCAGATCTGGCCCGGTTTTGGGCGCGTTTCGGCTTTCCGGACAGCTTGCAACCCTGCAGAAATGCTGGGATTTTTACGTGTCGATAGTTGCAAATTCCCTGCGCGCCGGAGCAGCGAATTTATTCCGCGTTGCAGGGAATCCTGATGCCGCGCAGGCAATGACATCGCGACGTCCCGTCATCATCGGACTGCGTTCCAGCCGAGCACTTCGCGCTGCTCTTGCCACCCGATCGGAATCGCGATCCGCTTGAGCGCTTCGAGCGTGAGCGATGGCGGCTGGCGGCCGGTCAGTATATCGCGCTGAAGCGCAGGCGCGAGCAGCGCTAGCCGAAGGATCCTGCGATCATAGGGCGAGGCCGGCGACATGTTGAGCGACGGCCTGCCCCTGGACCAGCGAAGCATTTTATGCGCTTTGCGCAGCGCCACGATCAAGCTCGGGTTTGGTTTTGATGGATGGTCATTGCCCGAGCGCGCCGGCCATAGCACCGCGTATGGAATGCGCCTGCCATCCGGTTGCCTCGCTCATCTTGGCAATAGTCGCACCATCGGGCCGCATCAGCAGCGCTTCGAGCTGATCGAGCCGGGTTGGCTTTTGCGTTTCCATTTTCATCTTGAGGACACCAGCGGAATTGATCCGGGCAATTTTCTTTGCAGTGGTCTTGTTCGTTTTGATCATTATTGATCTCCGATAGCGCGGCGCCAGAATGCCGCCGCTACCGCCACAAGCCCGGCTCGCCGGGCGTCAGACACCAACGCTCGATCCGTGCCCCAAGCCCAGTCGAAATATCATGCAGTTTCAAAATGATGGTTATGGACTTCTGACCCCGTCAATGTCTTCGTGACGTCATGGATGACAATGAAGCGACATTGGTCAGGTTGATCTACACGCGTATCGGGATAATCATGGAAGATGCGAGCATCATTGCATTGGATCTGGGTGGTCCCGAGAGCGCGTTTGATGACGCTGGCGGGACGCTGTTAGCGAAAGCTGTCGTCGCCATTGCGTCACTCCTGGACGCCGCCGATGTGATGCACCAATGATGGCCGGGCACCCAATAGGGATTCAACAGACCGAAGGCGTGAAGCTCTGGATGCGCGTCATGAACGCACTGAAGAATCGCGGCATTGCAAATAGGAAAAGCCAATTGGAAGCACTTTCATTGCCTACGCGAGCTGCCAGAACGGGCCGCATAACACATGATTGCCTAGGGTAATTGCAAAGATTAGCAATATCCATGCACTAATAATCAAGAATTATTCATAGAAGGTTGGACTTAAACAGTGGATTTATGAAGAATGACAATTTCGCTGTCGGCATGAGTGCCGCATTGTAGCATATCCAAAATTTCTGGTGGTTTTTCTAACGTCCTGACCTTTATCTCCTTACGAGCCTGCATAGGTTTTATTGCAGTGTATTCAGCCTCGTCTAGCAACAAGTCCAATAAATGAGGAGGAGTGCGCAATCATCTGCGCAGTACACAAAGCCACAGGCTTCCCGCTGGACGACCTCTCCTTCGTACTCCGACACTTTCTGCCACATCTCAATCGCGATAGCATTTATCGTGCACTGAAGGTCGAAGATCTCAATCGACGACCACCCAAACCAACGGTGCGGCCCCGTAAAGGACAGGGACGTTTCTCTGCATTATGTCATAAAGCGGCGAATAGCGTCGATGACAGCGGCTTCGTTGTCGTGGTGGACCCAGTGACCGGAATTGCCGAAAAGCACCAATTCGTGGTGTTCGAAATAGCGTAGGTCTTCGGCAAAGGCCGCGTAGGATGCCCAGGTTTCCTGACTGTATATGAACAACACCGGGCAGGAGATGTTTTCCCAGAGGGCGCGTATTTCGTCGCGTCTCAGATCGGTGGGGGCGATGACCCGCATATGGCGGTCGAATTTCCAGCTATAGGTGCCATCGCCATTGCGAACCGACCCGTATTCGGTGAGCTGACGGGCGCGCTCCATAGTGAGGAGAGGGTTTTCCTCCATCATTCTGTTTGCCGCTTGGTCGAAAGAAGCATAGTGACGCGGCTGTGAAGCTGCGATCGATCGCTGATGATCAATCCAGTGTGCCATTTTTTCAGTTGCGGGTACCAAGGCTCGGGCCTCTTCGACGTCTGGCGGAATGCCCATGCCCTCAATGCACACGAGACGGTTGACCTTCTCGGGATATATACCAGCATAGCGAACCGAAACGATGCCGCCCATTGAGTGTCCAACAATTGTGACGGGTTTTTGTGTTAACTGGTCGATAGCTTCGGCTAGATCATATATGAATGACTCAACAGTATACCAGCCATCCTGTGCATGCTCGCTGTCGCCATGACCGCGCATATCGAGTGCAATCACGTGCCAATCATGCCGCAAAGCAGCAGCGATACCATCCCAACTCCGACAATGATCCCGTGCGCCGTGAACGAGTAGCAAGGTTGGCGCACCCGGATTGCCCCAATCTACATAATGGAGTTTCAGTCCTTTGGAATAAAAATGACGCGATGCGGGCGTAAATTTATCGACCCCTGTCAAGGATGCGCTCCTGCAAACAAAATGTGATTCCCGGTATAAGTGAACAAGGCTCTGACAGCGATCCGGGCGAATTGCGCTCTGGACAGGATCGCCTATACAAGCTCGGTCAGTGTTTCCATGCAATAAGGTTTTAGTTCTGCCAGTCGTCCGCTACGCACCTTGTTTGCAAAGTCTGGATTGGCAATTAGAGCACGCCCGACGGCGACGAGGTCAAAATCCCCGCGGTCAAACATGCGGGTCAACATTGCAAACTGTTCGCCCGATGCCGCTGATCCAGTGCGCGCTTCACCGTCTTGCCCATAAGCATGGTGCGAAGTCACATCCAAGGCATCGCTCAAGCCGACTGAGCCGACTGTAATTGTCGTCAGCCCGCTGATTTTCTTTGTCCATCCGGCCAGATTCATATCCGATCTGGTCTCGGGGAATTCCGCTTCCCAGAAACGTCGGGTCGAACAATCGAAAAAACTCAGACCCGCATCCGTCAATGGCGTGAGCAATGTCTCCAGCTCCTGCGGTGTCTGTGCAAGTCGCGCCTGATAAAAGTCAGGCGACTTCCACTGTGAAAACCGCAAGCCGATAGGAAAGTTCGACCCAACAGCAGCGCGCATCTCCGTAATGAGATCAACTCCGAAACGTGTCCGCTCTGCAAGACTTTGACCGCCGAACCGGTCGGTCCGCTTGTTGGTTTCCTCCCAAAGAAATTGATCGACCAGATAGCCGTGACCGCCATGAATTTCGACTCCGTCGAAACCCAGTTGCTGGGCCGACACGGCGGCCGCGACATATTGCTGGATGGTTTCTTCGATTTCGACTTCGCTCAGCGCACGGAGCGGCGGAGAAGTCTGGTCGGTTACATCACCGGCGCTGGGGTGGACTGTAGAAGGACCAACAGATGGAAGATGCTGATCCACACTTTGGTCGCGGATCCTTATAAGGCCAGCATGCCAGAGTTGCGGCATCATTCGTCCGCCCGCCACATGCACTGCGTCTATGATTTTCTTCCACTTGGCGAGCGCGGCTTCGCCATAGAAATGCGGCACCAAAGCATTATATGCGCCAATGCCGTTGATAGCCGCGCCTTCCGATATGATCAGCCCAACGCCGCCCTCGACGCGTCTGCGATAATAATCGACAGCACGATCTTCGAGCACGCCGTCATTGGCGAACAGCCGTGTCATGGCGGACATGACGAAACGATTCTGCAGTTCGCAAGTGCCCAGCCGAAAGGGCTGAAACAATGATGTGGGACTATCCAATATCATGGCTTATGCTTTCAGCATTTCATATAAATGCTTGTGGAAATTCGTTAGCGTTGCTTCTGCTATTGGATTGGGGCGGCCACCTTTGAAATAGTCGGATTTCATGCCTTTCTGCACGTCAGGCAGATTGATGAAGTCCTGTGTGAAGATGCGTGGCCATGGACCGTCCTGCCACCGCTCGTAATATTCAGGCTTCACCTCAGGGTGTGTGCCGGGCGCGAAAGATTCGACAGACCAGATGTCCAGTATGCACTTGTCGGGGTCATCGCCTTCGGGGCGGGTTCGATACATCAGAATGCCGTCATGTGTAGCAAGCATTGATAGGTTGGGGAAAATATGCCAAGCCGCGCCGATCATGTTGAGATCGTCAAAGTCCAGATCGGGCCATGCGATGTCATCGGCGATGGCCAGTTCACGATGAATTTCGATATATGTCATCATGGCTTCCATGATCGTCGCCGATTCAGGGAGTTTCTCTTTCATCATGCGGGCAGCTTTGACCGCGCGTTTTGTGACAAGGGAATCGAGTTCGGTGTTCAATTGCTCCAGATTCCCAACAAGCGCTTCACGCATGTCAGTCGGCGCGGCGATGTTCAACCGCGGGGAAGGGTGCCCGGGCAAACGATCGGGCGAACGGAAGCGGAATAATGAATGTGGTCCGAAGGATTCGCAAAGAAAACGATCGTCGCCTGAATAAGTCAACGTCTGGCGGTGCGTTGTTGTCGCGTGATAGCCCTCGATAAACGCCTCAAGCGCGACCTTCCAATTACAGGGAAGCGAGACGCTCCGGTACCATGCATAGCGGAAATTCTCCAAGTCATGCTTGCGGAAAACCTCGGGAAGCGGCGCCAGCCAATCGAGCAGCGGTTTGGATTTAGGGTCCATATTTATGAACACCCACCCGCCCCAACTGTCGACTTTGACTTCGCCAAGGCGCAGGTTTCCGTCATTGAGTATGCTACCCCAATCCTCGCGGTCCACGACTTCGTCATTGGTGCCGTCAAGGTTCCACTGCCATCCATGGTAGCGGCAGAAAAATTTTTTCGTGTTGCCGCATCCATTGGTCAATCGACGCCCGCGATGTAGGCAGACATTATAATAGGCTTTGATCTTGTCTTTGGCGCTGCGGACAATGATAATGGATTCATCGCCGACATTATAAGTAATATAATCACCAACCTTGGTGAGTTCTTCCTCCCGGCCTACAACCTGCCAGACCTTGCTCCATATTTTGGTGCGTTCCAGCGTTGCAAAGTCGCGGCTGAGATATGCCTCTTTGGGAATGAAGGACTCGCTTGGCAGTGAAGTTGTGTCGTGTTTAAGGAGGGTTGCCATTTCTTGATCCTATATCATCTATCGTCGGATTATCGCAAAGGACCTGTCCATCAGTACAGTATGTTGCCCGGGGACTGGCCACTGGCGTTACTTGAAGTGTGAGTCATTTTGGGTTCTATGTTCGCCACAGTGCCTGCGCGCCGGCCCGAAAAAATGCCATCTGCAAGCGATAGACCACTGATATAACTCTTGGAGCACAGGCCAACTGCCGATCGCCCAGCGGCAAACAATCCGTGTATCGGGTTGTTGTCAGCATCCAGGACAGCACCTGTCTCTTCATTGACAACGAGTCCTCCCAGGCTGATCGCAAGAATCGGTGAGGAAGGCACATTCGATGAAACATCGACCGCATAAAACGGACCTGTCATTATAGGTGAGCACAGATCTCTGGACTTGCCGAATTCGTCGGGCGCGGCGTTGGCTATATCCTGATTATACCGCTGCACTGTCTTTTGCAGTGCGTTGTCCGATATGCCGAGCAGCTTCTCGAGCTCAGGGATCGTGGCCGCCTTTTTGCCTTTTTTTAGCATGGCGCGCGGTATCATTCGCTGAAAGATCCAGGTCTCTGGCAATTTGAGTTCGCGTTCGCCGTCCTCAACGATTTTACTGTCGAGGATCAACCAGCCTCGGCCTTCGGCTTTCTCAAACAGTGCCGCGCCAAGACGGGCGCCATATTGTTCTTCGTTCGTCAGCCGTTTACCATGGGCGGACGTCATGACACCACGCATCCAGTCATAGGGTGGATTGATGAACCGCCATGCTGATATGCAGTCCATAAAGGCGGTTGTACCGCCAACTCCTTGCCCAAGTCTTATACCTGACCCGTCATCGCCGCGCGCACCTAATGGTGTGGCGTCGAGATAGGTTGCTGCATGGTGGGTCACCATGTTCCGGTTGCGCATGAAACCACCCGTGGCGAGGATCGTGCGATCGTCGGCGTGCACCGTCAGGCGACGGGCGTGGCGACGCTCGAGCGCAGCGGCAATCCGCCAAGCCCAACGACCAAACTGGGTGTCGCCCACTGCGATGTGTGAACTCATTCTCTGAAGTTTGCCATGACACCAAGCGATGAATCCGGACGGTATCTGGTAAACATCGGCACCGATGACACGGCCGGTCTTGTCCACGACCAGGCGATCGACCCGGCAGTGTAGCATTTGACGTACGCCGGGTGCGGTTTTGAGAGCACGGCGCAGCGTGGTCATCAGGCTATTGCCGCCCTGATAGAGGAGACGTTCGGACAGTTGCGGTTCGACTACGACACGATGGCCACGCGCGGCGGGTGGGATATGGTCGGCATATTGCTGAACAGTTTCATTGCCCGAGAGATAGAGATAGCCATCGCGGGTAGGATAGGATGCCTTGCGCGGCGCAACCTTGGCCGAAAAGCATACGCCATGCTGTTCGATCCACTCGATCATCTCTGCAGAGCCAGAACAAAAGCGGCGTAGTGTGCCCTCGCTGACCGCGCCATTGGTTTCTTCCAGTAGATAGGCCAACATCGCCTCAGGGGAGTCCTCGACGCCGGCTTCGCGCTGTATTTTTGTGCCGCCGCCGGCATAGATGACGCCGCCGCTGAGGCTGCTCGATCCACCGCCATCAAACCGATCCAGAACAAGAATCGATTGATCGCGGGATTCAGAGGCTGCGAGTGCCGCACATGTGCCTGCGATACCCATGCCAACAACAAGAATATCGCAGGTTTCATCCCATCGCTCGTCATTGGCACTATCGACGACCCGTGGAGCGATCACCTCATGGCACTGATCGACGTCGGCTGGTGCGTTCATTACTCTTGCCTCTCGGTCATACTATAGACCAGACCTGTGGCCTCGCCCCATTTCATGGGTGTTACTTATAAGCCGCGAGCACCTTGGCCGCCGGAACGATATCTTTGCTCCCAACCATGAAGGCCTCTTCCAGAGGCTTGGAGAAGGGAACCGGTGCTGTGGGTGCGCCAAGACGTGTCACGGGAGCCTTGAGCTTCGAAAACAGCTCTTCGCTAATTGTAGACGCGATTTCACCGCCCGGCCCGAAATGCCGCAGGGCTTCGTGTGCAACGATAGCCCGTCCGGTCTTGGAGACAGAAGCGAGAACGGTTTTTTTGTCCCATGGCGAGATCGTCCGCAAGTCAACGACTTCTGCGGATATACCCGCCTTGGCAAGCTCGTCTGCTGCTGCGAGGGCTTCACGCGCAACGCGTGAATAGGCAATGATTGTCAGATCTGTGCCTTCCCGGGTGACCTTTGCCTGGCCGAGCGGTACACGGCTGCCTGGCACGGCGGCTGTATCGGGAAGCCAGTAGGTTGGAATATTTTCGATAAACAGGCAAGGATCGGGATCGTCGATGCAAGATCGCATCAGGCCGTAGGCATCGGCTGCCGTGGAGGGGGCGACAACCTTGATGCCTGCTGTGTGTGCGAACCAGCCTTCGACATAGTCACTATGTTGTCCCCCATTGGAAAAGCCTGCGCCTGTCATCGTACGGATAACGATGGGAACACTAGTCTGTCCGCCCGACATATAGCGAAGCTTAGCAGCATGATTGACCATCATATCCATTGCGACTGCTGTGAAGTTCATCAGCATAATCTCTGCGACCGGACGATAGCCGACCAGAGACGCACCGATAGCGGCACCTACAATTGCCTGTTCGGCAATCGGGGTCGACCGGCAGCGTGTCTCACCAAAACGGGTCGACAGACCTTGTGTCGCACCGACCACGCCGCCGCCTTCTGGGTCGCCGACATCTTCTCCAAGCACGACGACCTTGGCGTCGTCCGCCATCGCGTCCGCAAGCGCCTGATTCACCGATTGCAGAATATTGACCACGTTTTCACCGCTCATTTTACATCCTCATCAGCGAAGACGTCCCGCTGCAGTTCTTCGATTTCGGGGAAAGCCGATGTTTCGGCAAAACGAACAGCCTCATCGAGATCGACCTTTATGGCCTCCTCGATCGCGGCGAGTTCTGTTTCAGTGGCGATGCCTTCGGACAATAGCCATGACCGAAACCGTGGCACTGGATCTGCTGCAACGGCCTCGGCCTTTACAGCTGGATCCATATAGGCGTCGTCATCACCATAAACATGCCCGGAAAAACGAAAGGTCATTGCCTCGATCAAGGTCGGCCCCTGACCTGATCTGGCCCTCTCGACGGCTCGACTGGCAGCATCATACATTTCGATCGGTGAGTTGCCGTCAACCCGCTCTCCCGGCATGTTATAGCCAGCAGCGCGATCTGCGATCCGTTCTGCAGCTGTACTTTTGGCATAGGTCGTGTGTTCGGAAAATTGATTGTTTTGGCATACAAAAACGACGGGAAGTTTCCATAGTCCGGCAAGGTTCATGGCTTCGTGGAACGCGCCGATATTCGAAGCACCATCGCCGAAATAGGCCACTGTTACCTTGTCGTTTCCGTCCATTTGCGATGCCCACGCCAGCCCGTTGGCAATAGGCATCGAACTTCCTACGATGCCGGTCGTCACCATGATACCCTTGTCGGGGTAGGTCAGGTGCATGGGGCCGCCCTTGCCCTTGCAAATGCCGGTGATGCGTCCCGCGATTTCCGCCCAGAGATCGCGCAGCGGCATGCCCTTCGCCAGCATGTCGTGAATGCCGCGATAAATCGTGCAGATGTAATCATCTTCACGCAGGGCAGCCGACACCGCCGAAGGAATGACTTCCTGTCCACGGGGACTATAATAGGGCATCGATAGCCGACCCGACTTGAGAACGGCGACCGAGCGGTCATCATTCAACCGGATCAGGGCTACCTTCCTGTATATGTCGATCAAAATATCGTCGGAGGGACGCGCGATACCCGTCCCCGCACTCGTCTCATCGACTATTGCCACGCTCATTCCTTTTTCTCGTTATCAGATCAAAACCTATAGGTTGCTTCAACGCCATAACGGCGCGGGGGCGCAGACTGCTGGTTTACGATCCCCATACCATAGGGATAGAGATCTTCCTTATAGTCGTCATATTTCTCGTTTCCGAGATTGCGCCCGAAGACGGCCAGTTCGAGTCCGTTATCCAGTGCATAGGAAACACGCGCCGAGATCAATCCATAACTTGCCATCTCTACCGAACGCGCCGAAATTTCCGTCACATTTGGATCGCCTTCGCGAACGCCGAACAGGCCATAGCGTTTGCTCGTGTAGGAATAATCGACGAACGCATTGAATGTACCCGCGCCGATTGTGCGGTTATAGTTTATATTGGCGCCCAGGGTCCATTTCGGGATGTTCTGGAACGGCTCGGCCGAGCGATCAAGAACCGTTATTGCGCCGGTTGTAATATCGATCTGGTTGTAAGGATATTCGTCATATTTAGCGTTGGTGTAACCGGCCCTGCCCGACAGTCGCAGCTCGTCGGTTACCAGAATGGTCAACTCGGCCTCGCCGCCACTGACATGACCGCTTGCAGCATTAGCCATGACCGTGCCGATACCCCCACCAGCGGTAGCGACCGGTGTTGAACGCTGGATGTCCTTGTAGTCTGAGTAAAAGGCAGCGGCATTGAAACGTACGCGGCGGTCGAACAGATCCGACTTGAAGCCAATCTCATATTCGGTCACCTCTTCGGGATCGAAGCCTGCGAAGGTTTCGATGTAGAACGAGCCGCGCTGGTTGAAGCCTCCTGAACGGAAGCTCCGGCTGGTCTTGATGTATGTCAGGATGTTTGAGGTCGGCTTGTATTCGAATCCTGCGGTATAGGAGATGCCTTCGTCCGTGCGCTTAAAGGTTGTCCGGCAATCCGTGCCTTGATATCCGACGGGAAGCGCGCAGCTTTCCATCGGCGTGCCGACATTATTTTTCACCGTCGGCGACATTGTTTTGCGATCTGAAGAATATCGAATGCCTCCGGTAAAGGAGAATTTTTCGGTAAAGCTGTATGTGCCTTGGAAATAGGCGGCATAGGCTGTCGCCGTTACATCGACATAGGTGTCGCTCGTGCCAGGCACGAAGGCTTGTACTGCGATGGTGGATGACCCATCATTGCCGCTTTCGTAGAACCCAAATACGCCTGCAGTAAATGCCAACCTGTCGTCGAACACTGTGGACGTCAGGTTCAGTTCGCCTGAATATTGCTCGAATCCCTTGATGCGCGTTGTTGTTTCAAGAATCTCATACGGCGTGCCGTCCAGATCGATATCTGAATTTGCATCGGTCGCCCGATAACCCACGATACTCTTGATAGTGCCAAAGCCGGTCTCGAGAGTTGATGTCAACTGGGCGTTGGTGGCCCGTGCATATGACCGCTGTGGGTAATTCAGGTTCGTTTCGTAGAAGGGCAGGTTGACATAATTTTGTATGTTGTCCGTGCCGCCGCTGATCAAATCGACATAGAACGCCGAAAGCCCCGCAGGATCGGCGTCAATCAGGCGCTGCGGGTTGGTTGCCTGGTTTACACGGAAGTGGCTGACTGAGAAGACCATGTCGAGGTCGTCAGTCGGCTGAAAGCGCAGCTTGCCGCGCATGCTGTAGCTGTTATCCGAGCCCAGCCGCTCATTATTGAACAAGTTCTTGGCAAAGCCCTTGTTGTGGGCATATTGCGCCGCGCCGCGGAACGAGACCTTCTCACCGAGCGGAATGTTAAGGACCAGCTCTCCGTTGGTCTGCTCGAAATTGCCATAAGCGCCACGTACCAAACCGGAAAGCTCACCCATCTTCGGGTCGGTGGTAACAATGTTGAGTGCGCCGCCCGTGGTGTTGCGTCCGAACAAAGTGCCTTGGGGCCCCTTGAGCACCTCGACACGCTCCACATCGACCAAGTCTATGTTGGCACCATATGGCCGTGCCAGATACACGCCGTCCACATAAGTGCCTACAGACGGATCAATCGTGGAAATGATGTCGGTCTGGACCTGTCCGCGGATCGCAATGATTGTCGAAGTGGCGCTGCCATTCGGATTGCTGACGGTCAGGTTTGGTGTTGTCGTCGTTAAGTCGGTGATGCGCTGAACGCTCTGTGCCCGCAAGGTCTCATTGTTAAGCGCGGTTACAGCGACGGGCACATTTTGAAGCGTTTCTGATTTACGACGGGCGGTGACAATGATGTCTCCGAGGCCTGCAGTCTCTGCCGTAGTTTCGTTGCTGGAAGTTTGGGCCTGTTGAGCCCAGGACGCAGAGCTCAGAATGCTGGCACCGGTTAGTATAATGATGCGGTGTGCAATTGTGCGTTTATGTTGTGGCATAGGATATCTCCCCCAGTTTGGAATGAAGCGGGGCAACTTGCCGCCGTCTTCAACGCGGTTGTCTTTGAGCAAAATTAGTATCGCTTCAAATATTGAAATTTGACCTACACGGATTTTGGCTCGAGGCATAGAAGAATTTTAAAGCGCGGCAGAAATATGTGGATAATCGTAAAATTTACTGATTTTTTGAGGGCATTTGCGTCTCTTTTGGCTGGATAAAGGGGCACAATAGAAGTCGGTTTGCAGGGTGTTGTGGCTCTATATTGGCTCTGCATCAGGCTGAAATTATATTTATGAATCGATTCAAAAGTGGCGATATAGTCGGATTTCGACGCAGGCTCGATGGATTTGTTCGGCACTAAACCGCGAATCATTCAAGCTGCGACAAATCGTTTTCTGCGGCTGGCTGTTCCATGAAGAAGGAAAGCCGTTGTTGTGTTTGGATGGGCTATGTGAGGCGCGTGTCAGGATTTCTCTTGTAGAAAGAATGGGCGTTGTCGGCCTAGTTCGTAAAACGGTTGCAAAGGCATCTGCGGCTAATTAATGAAGCGCTTCACAGAAATTGAAGCACATGATTGGTGCGGTCAGAAAGATGCTGTGGCCAGAAATTGATCGGAACTGCCGCGAAATGGAGATTTTTGAATGACCGAAAGGCTAGCCGAATCGGCGCGTATAGTGGCGGGGGAATTCGATTTCATTGTCGTTGGTGCTGGCTCGGCAGGTTGTGTGCTTGCCAATCGGCTTTCTGCATCGGGTCGTTATTCAGTCTTGCTGCTGGAGGCGGGCGGAGAGGATAAGTCGCCCTGGATTCGTATTCCGCTCGGCTATGGCAAGTTATTCGATCACCCAACGCTGAACTGGCGTTATCAAACCGCACCTCAATCCTCGCTGGGGGGGCGTCGACTCCCCCAGCCTCGAGGCAAAGTGCTTGGTGGGACGAGTTCAATCAACGGTCTTATCTATGTACGCGGGCAACGCGACGATTATGATTCGTGGAGGAATATGGGTAATCCAGGCTGGGGTTGGGATGATGTTCTACCCTATTTTCGCAAGAGTGAGCGACAGTCGCGTGGGGCGGATGAGCTGCACGGGGGCGACGGTTTGCTTCCGGTCTCCGATGCGACGGAGCCTCATGAACTTTGCGATGCCTTCATAGCCGCTGCAGGAGGTCTTGGCTTTCCTTTCAACAATGATTTCAATGGTCCTAATCAG
>JBFKAE010000020.1:0-28063 GCA_041621755.1 Sphingomonadaceae bacterium
CCTGAAGATTGCGATGCAGGGCCGAGACGATGCCTGCGGTTACCGTGCCGCCAAGGCCAAAGGGGTTGCCAATGGCAATCACCCAGTCACCGACGCGAACGCGGTCCGACTGGCCAAAGCGTACATAGGGCAAGTCCTTGGCATTGACCTTGAGCAAGGCAAGGTCGGTCAACGGGTCACGGCCAATGATCTTGGCTTCATATTCGCGGCTGTCCGAAAGCGTGACGGTGATCTTGTCGACGGGTTCGTTGCCACCGCGCCCGGTCACCACATGATTGTTGGTGACGACATAGCCGTCGGGCGAAATGATAAAGCCCGAGCCCAATGAGGCGGCTTCGCGCGTTTCCGGCTCCTGACCTTCCTGCTGTTCCTGAAAACGCCGGAAGAGTTCATCGAGCGGTGTGCCGGGCGCCATGCGCGGCATGCCGCTGAACCGGCCAACCTCGACCTCCTGCGTGGTCGAGACGTTGACGACGGCAGGTTGCAGACGGGCTGTCAGGTCTGCAAAACTTGCAGGTGCGCTCGCAGGGGCGGCGGTAAGCGGGGCTTCGGCGCTTAGATTCTGCGCTGCAACTTCGGTCAGTTGCGCTTGAGAGGGTTCTTGCAGGGCCAGTGTCGCGGCACTCGCGAACAGAACGGCAGCCCCGGTCATTGCAATAGCGATACGCACGTACGTCATCTCCTAAGGTTCAGCGCCATCTATGTACGCCTTGACGTCAATTCAATCAAAGTCACGCTTGTCATTTACGCCTTAACGGGCGCGCTTCCCCTGAAACTCCTGCAGAAACTCGTTGTCCGGCGACAGCACGACGTTGGCATTGCCATTGTCGAAAGCCGCCCGATAGGCCTGCATGGCGCGATAAAAGGCATAAAATTCCTGATCCTGGCCAAAGGATTCCGCGTAGGTCTTGGCCGCCTCGGCATCAGCTTCGGCGCGAATGATCTGGGCCTGTTTCGAACCTTGTGCGCGGAAATTCCGGGCTTCCTGTTCACGCGCGGCGCGCATGCGGGAATATGCCGATTCAAGGGGGTCCCCGGCGGGCAGGTCGGCGCGTTTGATGCGCACATCGACGACCTCTGCGCCATAGCGCGTGGCTTCCTTGTTCACCGCGTCCTGAATCGTATCCATCAGCTGGCCACGTTCGGGGCTGAGCAACGAGGCGAAGGTCTGGCGACCCAGTTCGTTGCGAAGCCGCGAGCCAAGGATGCGTGACAGTTCGTCAGCGACGCGGGCTTCGGAGCGGACCGAGGTGAACATCTTCAGCGGGTCGGTGACGCGAAAGCGC
Organism: Sphingomonadaceae bacterium; assembly: GCA_041621755.1. Taxonomy (GTDB): domain Bacteria; phylum Pseudomonadota; class Alphaproteobacteria; order Sphingomonadales; family Sphingomonadaceae; genus Sphingosinicella. The sequence goes on from JBFKAE010000020.1 coordinate 1,287, forward strand.
GCGAACGCATCGACGACCAGACGCAGCTGATCGGTCGAAAGCACGGTTTGTTGCGCCATGTCGAGGTTCATGATGCGCTTGTCGATGTAGACGACATTTTCGACGAACGGCAGCTTCATATGCAGCCCGGCGCCGGTCATCCCGAACACTTCCTTGGTGTCATAGGCATTGATGATGCGGTTGGGCTTGCCAAGGCGCAGCACGATTCCCTGCTGTGTTTCATTCACCGTAAAGAGCGATGTCGAAGCGAGGAAAAGTACAACAAAAAGCAGCCCGACAATGGCGATCGGATTACGCAATACGGTCATTTCGCACCTCCGGCGGCGTTGGATCGCTTTTTCATTTCAGGCAGTGGGAGGTAAGGGACAACGCCGTCAGCCTCAAGGATCGTCTTGTCGACCTTGGACAGGACCTCTTCCATCGTTTCAAGATACATGCGCTTGCGCGTGACCTGCGGTGCGAGGCGGTATTGTTGATAGACCGCGTTGAAGGCCGCGGCCTGTCCCTGTGCCTGGGCCACAAGCTGCTGCGCGTAGGCGCGGGCCTGATTCATATATTGTTCGGCATTCTGCTGCGCGGCCGAAACGTCCTTGAACGCTGCATCGACGGCAGCAGGCGGGTCGGCCTGTTTGATGTCTACGCCAACAACGTCGATGCCGGCGCGATAGCTGTCGAGAATTTCCTGCGTCCGCACACGGACCTGTTCAGCGATCTGTGCGCGCTGTGGGCCGATGGCGGCATCAAGATTGACGCGTGCGACTTCGGCACGCATCGCCGATTCGCCGACTTCGCGAATGGTTTCGTCGGGTTCGGCAAGCTGGAACAGATAGGCTTCGGGGTCCTTGATTTTCCAGCGAATCGCATAGGCAATGTCGATAATATTCTGGTCGCCGGTCAGCATGAGGTTTTCGCTCGATTGATCGGGCGAGCCAATTTCGATGGTGCGAACGGCTTCGACTTCGGGCTTCACCACGGTTTCGATCGGTGCGGGGAGTTTGAAATGAAAGCCAGGGCCGCTTGTGGAAATATAACGACCAAAGCGTTGAACGACGCCTGCTTCCTGTGGTTCGACGCGGTACATGGAGGTCGAGGCAAGCCAGACCAGCAGCACGCCAAGCGCGATATAGGTCCATGGCAGGTTCATACCGCCTCCGCCACCGGGCATGCCGGAACGCAGCCGCTCCTGACTGCGGCGGATGAAGTCGTCAAAATCGGGACCGCTCGATTTGCCGCCGCCGGGTTTTCCTCCCCACGGATTGCGTGGACCGCCTGATCCACCGCTGCCCCAGGGGCCGTTATTATCGCTACTCATATTTTCAGAAGACATGCATATCCCGCCCGATTGCTTCATTTCGCGATGCCTATATACGGACGCCTCACACATTTTGCGAGACCAGCGCGAACGATAGGCAAAGAAAATGACACAGACCGACAAATTGGAGGCCGTATTGGGCGGTGTTCCCGACCCGTTGACCGACAAGCCGCTGATGCAAAGCGGGCGCGTGTCGGGATTGACATTGCGCGATGGCAAGGCCGGGCTTGTGCTGATGGTCGATGGGCTTTCCGGGCCGGTGGCCGAATCGCTGAAAGCCAAGGTAACCAGGGCATTGGAGGCCGCAGAGGGTGTCACCGATGTCCGGATCATCATGACCGCCGAGCGTGGCCCGCCGTCCGAAAAACCCGCGCCGTCCCGCGCGGACCCGCACCCGACAGAGGCCATTACGCTGCCCAATATCAAGCATATTGTTGCTGTCGCTTCGGGCAAAGGCGGCGTCGGGAAATCGACGGTCGCGGCGAATCTTGCCGTGGCGCTGGCGCGACAGGGACTGCGCGTCGGACTGCTTGACGCGGATATTTACGGGCCATCCGTGCCGATGCTGCTGGGCAACAGCGAGCGGGCGAAACTTGCCAGTGGACGAATCCAGCCAACAGAGGCGCACGGCATCAAGGCGGTGTCGATGGGAACGATGGCGGACCCGGGGCGCGCGGTGATCTGGCGCGGCCCGATGGCGTCGAGCGCCATGATGCAGATGCTTGGCCAGACCGATTGGGGGGAACTGGACGTGCTCGTGCTCGACCTGCCGCCGGGGACCGGCGATATCCAGCTGACACTGGCGCAAAAGGTGCCGCTGTCGGGCGCGGTCATCGTATCGACGCCGCAGGATCTGGCGCTGATCGATGCGAAAAAAGCCATTGCGATGTTCGAGAAGGTGAATGTTCCCGTGCTTGGCATGGTCGAGAATATGAGCCTCTATCTTTGCCCGAAATGTGGTCACGAAGCGCATATTTTCGGGCATGGCGGCGCGGCCGATACGGCGCGCGAACTTGAGATCGCCTATCTGGGCGGCATACCGCTCGACATGACGCTGCGGGAGGCGGGCGATGCCGGCGTGCCCTCCGCTGCGCGCGATGATGCAATAAGCGGGATTTTTGCTACAATCGCCGGGGCGCTCAAGGACCGGTTGAAGGGGATATAATATGCCACTGTCATCTGACGCGGAAATCCACGATTTGCTGAGCAGGGTGCGGACGATTGCAATGGTCGGCGCGTCGCAAAACCCCGAGCGCGCCAGCTATCGGGTCATGCGCTATTTGATCGGACGCGGCTATCGGGTGATCCCGGTCAATCCGGCCTATGTGGGTGAGCAATTGCACGGAGAGACGGTCATAGGATCGCTTTTCGACATCGATGTCGCGGTCGATATGGTCGACATTTTTCGCAAGTCCGACGCTGTCGGTCCGATTGTCGATGATGCCATAGCGATTGGCGCAAAATCAGTCTGGATGCAGCTTGGCGTTATCGACGAGGTGGCCGCGAAGGCAGCAGAAGCGGCGGGCCTGTTGGTCGTCATGGACCATTGCCCGAAGATTGAAATCCCGCGCCTCGGTGTGCCGAAAGTCTCTTAGCTGCCCGCGACGGTCATGCCGTCGATGCGCAGGGTCGGCGTGTTCGAGGCATAGCGAAAGACGAGGTCGTTTGCCGGTATCAGCGCCGCGAACATGTCTTTCAGATTGCCGGCGATGGTGATTTCATCGACTGGCCCTGCGATCTCGCCATCCTTGATCAAAAAGCCCGATGCGCCGCGACTATAGTCGCCGGTCAAGCCATTGACGCCCTGGCCGATCAGTTCGGTGACCAGAATGCCGGTGCCGATGTCGGCCATGAGGTCGCCGGGGCTTGGTGTGCCAGCGGCTAAATAGAGGTTGGACGTACCGACGCTTGGCGGACCCGATACGCCGCGTGCGGCATGGCCGGTGGGCTGCGATCCGAGCTGTCGTGCCGCGGCACTGTCCATAAGCCAGCCGTTCAATATGCCGTTGTCGATGATTTCAGTACGCGCTGTCGCGAGTCCCTCGCCGTCAAACGGTCGCGAGCGCAGGCCGCGTATGCGGTGTGGCTCGTCAATAATATTGATGTTCGGCGCGAAGACTTGTGTGCCGAGCGCATCCAGCAGAAAGCTGGTCTTGCGTGCAATCGCCGCGCCGTTGATGGCGCTGATCAAATGTCCGAGCAGCGTTGGGCCGACACGCGGATCAAAGAGCACGGGATAGGCCCCGGTCTTGAGTTTGAGCGGGCCGAGGCGTGCGACGGCGCGATCGCCTGCGCGCGTGCCAATGGATGCGGGGTCTTCAAGATCGGCGTGGTGGCGTGCGCTGTGATAGGCATAGTCGCGCTGCATCGCCGCGCCCTCGCCCGCGATGACGGCTGCCGAGGCGCCATAAGAGCTGCCGCTATAGCTTCGTGCAAAGCCGTTCGATGTGGCCAGTGCATAGACCGCCCGGCCCGCGCTTGCCGATGCGCCTTGCGAATTGGTGATGCCGGTTACGGCGCGGGCGGCGTTTTCCGTGGCCAGTGCCTGATCGCGCAAGGTTTCCATCGCGATCTCGCCGCCATCGTCAAGGTCGAGCGCGGGGAGATTATCCGAGGCCAGCAAGGCTGTGTCTGCAAGGCCAGCATGTTTGTCTTCGGGCGCTTCCTTTGCCATGGCCAGCGCGCGTTCGGTGGCGTTTCTGATCGCGGCGGCAGAAAGGTCGGATGACGATACGCTGGCGCTGCGCGTACCGGAAAAGACGCGAATGCCGATTTCTTCGGATTCGGAGCGGTCAATATCCTCGATCTCGCCAAGGCGTATGTTGACGCTTGAGGAGAGATCGCCAAAATAAACGCCGTCTGCAGCGTCAGCGCCAAGTGTACGGGCGTGAGAAAGGGCAAGGGCGAGTCGGTCGAGCGCGTCTGATTGTTCAAGCATGGCTGCGCCGATTAAGCGTTCGCTTCGCTGCCGTCAAAGCCCAACGACAGCAAGACCAAGAAAGATCAATAGGCCAGTCGTGGTGTTGGCACGAAAAAGATGCAACGCATGCGCGGCATCGTCCGCCTTCAGGCGCTTGCATTGCCAGAGCAAATGCGCCGCCGCAGGGAGCAGGGCAAGATAGCGTGCGCCTGTGTCAGGTTTGGCAAGCGCGACGGCAAGCAGCAGCAGCGCAAAGGTCGCGATGTAAAAGCCGGTGACGCCGATTCTGAGCGATGATCCGAGCCGCCGTGCCGAGGAGCGAATGCCCGCAAGGGCGTCATCCTCGATATCCTGAAGCGCGTAGATCGTGTCATAGCCAAGCGTCCAGAACAGGCCCGCACCATAGAGTATGATCGCGGCAAGCGGCAGGCTGCCCGTGACTTCGGCCCAGCCGACGAGCACCCCCCAGTTGAACGTGAGGCCAAGCCATGCCTGCGGCCACCAGGTGATACGCTTCATAAATGGATAGGCCGCGACAAGGATGAGCGAGGCCAGCGCGATGGCTTGTGCGAAGGGCCGCAATTGCAGGAGCACACCAAGGCCGACGAGCGCGAGCGCGAACAGCAAGCCCCAGGCGGCGCGGGTCGAGATTTGACCACTGGCGAGCGGGCGGTCGCGGGTGCGTGCGACACTGGCGTCGAGATCCTTGTCGACAATGTCATTATAGACGCAGCCTGCGCTGCGCATGGCGAAGGCGCCGATCAGAAACAGCAGCAGCAGGTAGATCTCGCGCGGCAAGCCGCCCGCAAGCGCAACGCCCCACGCACAGGGCCAGAAAAGCAGCCATGCGCCAATCGGTCGGTCGGCGCGGGCAAGGCGAGCATAAGGCCGTGCGAAGGCGGGCAGAAGACGGACCCAGGTGCGTTCAAGCGCGTCGGGCGTAGCGCGGTCGGTGCGTGGCGGGGTCGTCAAGGTGGCTGGCTCCGTGCGGGTTACGTGACACGCGTCCTCATTACATCAAACGCCGTCATGCTGAACCCCCGTGTGAATTGGATAAGGTCGCCATTTCCTTGGAGGAGGCAGGCATTCCGGCGTTTCCGCGATCTTGCGGTCCCTCGACTGCGCTCGGGATGATAGACTTTGTTTATCGTGATCCGCGGCTGGCGCTAAATCGCGCCGTCGAATGGATCGTAGCCTGCGTCGCGCAGGGCGGCCGTCAGGCGCGCGGCGGCGTCGTCGAGTGTGGCTTTGTCCTGACTGCGGACGACGAAATTCGCGCCGCCTTTGCCTTCGCGCCAAAAGGGGTAACTGCCGATCTGGACGCCGGGCTTTTCGCGTTCGACGGCGATCAATATGTCGGAGACCTGACTTTCGGCGACCCATGCGCCGACGGTACGGTCGAGTACCGGCAGGCCGCCTTCAAGCGCGCCGTCGAGGCCGGCAAGCATGCCCTGGGTGATTTTCGGGACACCGGCCATCATCAGGATGTTTTCGACGCGTATGCCCGGCGCGCCTGATACCGGATTGTCGATCAGGTCCGCGCCTTGCGGTACACGGGCCATGCGGAGTCGAGCCTCGGTGATGCGATCGCCATAATGGTCGTGCAGCATCGCTTCGGCATCCGGGTGCTGGACAACCGGTCGGCCAAGCGCACGCGCGATCGCGTCGACGCTGATGTCATCGTGTGTTGGTCCGATGCCGCCTGTGGTAAAGACATAGTCGTAAGCGGCACGGCAGGCATTGACGGCGGCGACAATCGCCCCCATCTCGTCAGGGACGATGCGCGCTTCGCTGAGCTGGATACCCTGAATATTCAGCCATTTGCCAAGATAAGCGAGGTTCGCATCCTGTGTGCGTCCAGAGAGGATTTCGTCGCCGATAATGACCAGCGCGGCGGTCCAGATGCGGGGTGTGTCGACCATGCGCAATTCGTAGCCTGCCGCGCGGCGGGGGTAAAGGAGCATGATAGCGTGATGAAATTTTCCGGCAGGGTCGGCCTTGCGCTGTTGATCTGTTGCGCGCTTCCGGTTGCGGCGCATGCGCAGGGAGCGGAAGAATCCTGCGCTGTGACGCGCGACCCGATGTCGTTGGCGCCGGGCGAATTCGTCTGGTCGCCGCAAGTGGCGCCGACGGGGCCGTTGTTCATCGTCATCAGCCTGCCGCAGCAGCGCGCCTTCGTCTATCGCAACGGCGTGCAGATCGGGGTGTCCACCGTATCGACGGGCCGCAAGGGTTACGAGACGCCAACCGGGCTGTTTACGGTGCTGGAAAAGGACGCCGATCACCGCTCCAACCTGTATGACGATGCGCCGATGCCCTTCATGCTGCGTTTGACCTGGGGCGGGGTTGCGATACATGCCGGGCGCGATCCCGGCTATCCGCAATCGCATGGCTGCATCCGCCTGCCGCTGGCATTTGCAAAGTCGCTGTTCGAGGCTGTGCCGCATGGAACGCAGGTCGTCGTGACCGATCGCGCCATTGACCCGGGCCTGCGCGTAACGCCGACGATGTTTGCGCGCGGCAAAACCGTCACGACGAAAAGCAAGGGCGATCATTGGTCGCCGGAGCTTGCGCCGACCGGTCATGTGGCGATTGTCATCAGCGGCGCGGACCAGACATTGTCGGTCATGCGCGGTGGCGTCGAAATTGGCCGGACGCGGATCTGGATATCAGGGGATGAGCCGTTGCATACCCATGCCTTGATGTTGACCAAAAGCGATGCCAAAATCGACAGCGTGAAAAATGTGTCCGGTGCGGGCGCGTGGATGCTGATCGATTTGCCGGGTGACGCGGCATTGCCCGAGGAGGCGCGTCACAGCCATGATATCGACCGGATCGCAGTGCCGCCCGGCTTTTCGGCCCGATTGCGGGCGATTTTGAAGCCGGGAACGACGATGCTGATCAGCGATTTGCCCATGGATACGGCAGAAGCGCCGCAAGTGCGTTTGATTGGAGAAGGAAAGTGACGAGGATCTTTGCTGTTGGCCTGTCTGTAATGGGATTGCTGGCGGGGTCGGTGTCGGCCGTGGCGGCGCCTGCCACGCTTGATCCGGCGCTTGCTGCCAAGGCGATATCCGTTGTCCGGTGTGCGCAGCGGTCAGGGGTTGGCGAAGATGCAAGGACGGTGACGATCATCGATTATGGCCGCGCGTCGCTTCGGCAACGGCTTTGGGTGATCGATATTGCGACGGGCGAGGTGCTGATCGAGGATTATGTCGCGCATGGCCGCAACAGCGGCGGCAATATGGCGCGCGACTTTTCGAACCGCATGAACAGCCGCCAAACCAGCCTTGGCCTGTTTCTGACAGCAGAGACATATGTTGGGCAGAATGGCTATTCGCTGCGGCTCGACGGGTTGGTGCCGGGGGTCAATGATGCGGCGCGGGCGCGGGCCATCGTCATGCACGGCGCGCCCTATGTCGATCCGGCGGCAGGTGCGCGACAGGGCCGGTTGGGACGCAGCTGGGGCTGTCCGGCGGTGCGCAGCGCGATTGCCCGCGGGCTGATCGATACGATCAAGGGTGGCAATTTCGTTTATGCCTCTTACCCGGGCAGCGACTGGGCGGAATCCTCGCCTTATGGCGCGTGCGTGGTGACAGCCGAAAATCGCATGGTTGGTGAAATGCGCGATGCGCGCTAAACAGGTGTTATGAACATCGAGACTTTGAATATCGCAACCGATGCTTCGGGCATCAAAGTGCACGGACCCGAGGCGTTCGAAGGCATGCGCCGCGCCGGACGGCTTGCCGCTGAAGCGCTGGATATGCTTGTGCCGCACGTCGTTCCGGGCGCGCGGACCATCGATCTTGACGATATGGTTTATGAATTCGTGAAGGCGCGCGGCGCGATTCCCGCGACGGTTTTCTATCGCGGCTATTCGCATTCAAGCTGTATCAGCATCAATCACGTCGTTTGCCACGGTATTCCGTCGACCAAGCGGCTGGCGAAGGGCGATATTGCCAATATCGATATCACCGTCATCGTCGATGGCTGGCACGGCGATACCAGCCGTATGTTTCTGGTCGGCGATGTGCCGATCAAGGCGCGGCGGCTTGTCGATATTACCTATGAGTGCCTGATGCGCGGCATTGAAGCGGCGAAACCCGGTGCGCGGCTGGGCGATATCGGTCACGCCATACAGACCTATGCCGAAAGCCAGCGCTGCGGGATTGTCCGCGATTTTTGCGGGCATGGTCTTGGCCAGCAATTCCATGACGAACCGAGCGTCGTCCATGTCGGCAAGCCCGGCCGTGGTGTCGAGTTGAAGTCCGGCATGTTTTTCACCATCGAGCCGATGATCAACCTTGGACGACCTGATGTCAAAATCCTTGATGATGGCTGGACGGCGGTGACACGCGACCGGTCGCTGTCGGCGCAGTTTGAACATTCGATCGGCATTACCGAGGACGGCGCGGAAATCTTTACGAAGTCGCCCGGCGGTTTCGACCACCCGCCTTACGCCACCTGATCTGCATATGGGGGCGACTGCGGAGGAACTGAGCGTCAAGGCGACCGACATGCTCGCGCGGCTTGTGGCTTTTGACACGACGTCACGACTTTCCAATCTGGCGCTGATTGAATGTGTCGAGGCGGAGCTTGCAAAACTTGGCGCGCCGTCGTGGCGCGTCGAAAACAGCGACGGCAGCAAGGCCAATCTCTATGCGACGCTTGGCCCGCCCGTTGAAGGCGGGGTCGTGCTGTCGGGACACACGGACGTGGTTCCGGTCGACGGGCAGAACTGGACCAGCGACCCCTTTACCCTGACACGGCGCGGGGAGCGGCTGTTTGGCCGTGGCGCGTCCGATATGAAGGGGTTCCTGGCGCTGGCGCTTGCTGCTGCGCCGGATTTTGTCGGCCTGAAACGCCCCGTTCATCTGGCCTTTTCCTATGACGAGGAAGTCGGTTGCATCGGCGCGCCCTCGATGATCCGTGAAATGGCGGCGAATCTGCCGAAATCCGCCTGTGTCATCGTCGGTGAACCCACCAGCATGAACGTGGTCAGCGGCCATAAAGGGATTTCAACCTATCTTGTCACCGTCAAGGGCCACGAGGCGCATTCGAGCCTGACGCATCATGGCGTCTCGGCGAACATGGCGGCGATCCGGTTGATGCACAGTCTTGTCGAGCTTTCGGAACAGCTTGAGCGGGACGCCGATCCCGAATCGCCGTTTGATCCCAAACACGCGACGCTGACCATCGGTCAGATCAACGGCGGTACGGCGGTCAATATATTGGCGCGCGAATGCGTTTTCGCCTTTGATTTGCGCGTGCCGCCCGATGTTGACCCGGTCGAGGTGCTCGAACCCTTTCACGCCGAGGTGCAGGCGATGGATGCGGCGCTCAAGTCCCGCTATCAGGATGCTGGCGCAACGATCGTCAAAAGGTCGGGGTCGCCGCCGTGCAGACCCGAGCATGACGGGGTCGCAGAGCGTTTCGTGCGCCGCCTTGCCGGCGATAACGGCCCGCCGCGCGTTGTGTCCTACGCTGCCGAAGCCGGGCAGTTTCAGGAGGCGGGGTTTTCGACCGTCATTTGCGGTCCGGGCTCGATCGAACAGGCGCACCAGCCCGATGAATATGTCGATATCAGCCAGATCGAACGCGGCGCGGCATTCATGGTGCGGCTTGCCGAGGCGCTGGTGCAATAGGGACCGAAACGGGCTGACACTGCCGGACAATCGCTTTATGAGTAAGCGCATGGCAGAACAGGAAAAAATCGGATATCAGGCAGGTCATCGCGAACGCATGCGGGTCAGAATGCTGACCGGCGGCGCGGAGGCCTTTCACGATTACGAATTGCTTGAATATATGCTTGGCTTTGCGATCCCGCGCCGTGACACCAAGCGGCTTTCAAAGCGCCTGATCGCGCGCTTCGGGACGTATTCGGCGGTGCTGACCGCAGATCCCGACGACCTGCGCAAGGAAGACGGTGTCGGCGAGACGGTCATCGCCGCGATTAAATTCGTGCAGGCCTCGGCGCTGCGTATGCTGCAGGCGGGGGTCAAGGGGCGGCCGGTGCTGGCGGGCTGGCAGGCGCTGACGGATTATCTTCATGCCGATATGGCGCATCTCGGGCGCGAGCGGTTTCGCGTGCTGTTTCTCGATTCCAAAAACGTGCTCATTCGCGATGAAGCCATGTCCGAAGGCACGGTCAACCAGACCTCGGTGCATGTGCGTGAAATCATGAAGTGCGCGCTCGATTCCGGGGCGACAGCGATCATCCTGGTGCACAATCACCCATCGGGAAACCCGAAGCCGAGTCGCGACGATATCCAGCTGACAGGTCAGGTCCGCGACGTCGCGCGCGGGCTTGGCATAGCGCTTCACGATCATGTCATCATCGGTCGCGATGGCCATTCCAGCTTCAAGGCGCTCGGCCTGCTCTAGCGGTTTTGCGATTCGTCTGCTAACCGCGCGGCTCAATTACAGGAGCCCGCCCCATGATTCCCCGTTACAGTCGCCCCGAAATGACCAAAATCTGGGAACCCGAGACGCGTTTCCAGATCTGGTTCGAGATCGAGGCGCACGCGATGGACGCGCTTGTCGAACTGGGCGTCGTCCCTGCCGACGCGGCAAAGGCGGTCTGGGAACGCGGCGGATTTGACGTTGAACGCATCGACGAGATCGAACGCGAGGTAAAGCACGACGTCATCGCCTTTCTGACCAGCCTTGCCGAACATGTCGGGGAAGAAGCACGCTTTGTGCATCAGGGCATGACCAGTTCCGACGTACTCGACACGTGTCTTAGCGTTCAGCTTGTGCGCGCGGCAGACTTGCTGATCGCCGATCTTGATGGCCTGCTGGCCGCGATCAAGCGCCGGGCGCTTGAACACAAGATGACGCCGACAATGGGCCGCAGCCACGGTATCCATGCCGAGCCGACGACCTTTGGCCTGAAACTGGCGCAAGCCTACGCCGAATTCGACCGCTGCCGCGCGCGCATGGTCGCTGCGCGTGAGGAAATCGCCACCTGCGCGATTTCGGGCGCGGTTGGCACCTTCGCCAATATCGACCCGCGCGTCGAAGAACATGTCGCCAAGGCGATGGGTCTTGCGATTGAGCCGGTGTCAACGCAGGTCATTCCGCGCGACCGCCACGCGATGTTCTTTGCAACGCTTGGTGTTGTCGCGTCGTCGGTCGAACGCCTGGCAACCGAAGTCCGGCATTTGCAGCGCACAGAAGTGCTTGAGGCCGAGGAATATTTCTCGCCGGGGCAAAAAGGCTCGTCGGCCATGCCGCACAAGCGCAATCCGGTGCTGACCGAAAATCTGACCGGCCTTGCGCGATTGGTGCGCGGCTATGCGATGCCGGCGATGGAGAATGTTGCGCTCTGGCATGAGCGCGATATTTCGCATTCGTCGGTTGAACGCATGATCGGGCCGGATGCGACCGTTACGCTCGACTTTGCGTTGGTGCGGCTGACCGGCGTCATCGACAAATTGCTGATCTATCCAGAGCGCATGGAAAAGAACCTCAACAAAATGGGCGGGCTTATCCATTCGCAGCGCGTGCTGCTGGCGCTGACACAGGCGGGGATCAGCCGCGAGGACAGTTATCGCCTTGTCCAGCGCAACGCCATGAAGGTCTGGGAATCGGACGGCGCGCTGCAATTGCTTGACCTGTTGAAGGCCGATGCGCAGGTTTCAGAGAAGCTGTCCGAGGCGCAGCTCGAAAGCCTGTTCGACCTTGGTTACCACTTCAAGCATGTCGATACGGTGTTTGCGCGGGTGTTCGGCAAAGGCTGAGCAACATTCGCTCAGGGCTTGAACAGGGCCGGAATATATGGCTTGTTGGAACGATGGAAAATCCAGACGAAAGCGGCAAAGTCGAACTTGATGACGCGGAATGGCGCGCGCGCCTGACCGATGTTCAATATGCCGTGTTGCGTCACGAAGCGACCGAACCCCCCGGATCGAGTCCGCTTAACGCCGAAAAGCGCGAAGGCGCATTTTTGTGCGCGGGCTGCGAGCAGGCGCTGTTCCTGTCCGACACCAAATATGAAAGCGGGTCGGGCTGGCCGAGCTTTTACGCGCCGATTGACGGAACGGTCGACACCACGACCGATCATAAGCTGCTTGTGCCGCGCACCGAAGTGCATTGCGGTCGTTGCGGCGGGCATCTGGGTCATGTTTTTGAAGACGGTCCCGCGCCAACGGGCCTGCGCTATTGCATGAACGGGGCCGCGCTGAAGTTCGCGCCGAAGGAATAAATTACCCCAAAATCGTAACATTGGGGCGGCTTCGTGCGTAAGGTGCCTTATGAGCGACAGAAAATTCGACATCATTGTCATCGGCGCGGGTTCGGGCGGGCTGTCGGTTGCTGCGGGCGCCAGCCAGATGGGCGCGCGCGTCGCCCTGTTCGAAGCGGGCGAAATGGGGGGCGATTGCCTGAATGTTGGCTGCGTGCCGTCCAAGGCGTTGCTCGCCGCCGCGCATGCCGCACATGTGTTTCGGTCGAGCGCGGGCTTTGGCATTGCAGCGACCGAACCCGAAATCGACTTTCCACGTGTCATGGCACATGTGCGCGAAGTCATTGCCGCCATCGAACCCAATGATTCGCAGGATCGGTTTGAAAGTCTTGGCGTTCACGTCGCTCGTGCACGGGCGCGTTTCGTCGGACCGGATACGATTGAAGCGGCGGGCGTACGCTATACGGCAAAGCGCTTTGTCATCGCCACAGGCTCGCGGCCCGCAATTTTGCCGATAGACGGGCTGTCGGAAGCACCCTTCCTTACCAATGAGACGATCTGGGATTTAAAGGTGCTGCCCGGTCACCTGATCGTGCTGGGCGGCGGCGCGATCGGCTGTGAAATGGCGCAGGCGTTTGTGCGCCTCGGTGCGAAGGTGACGATCGTCGAGGCGTTTTCGTTGCTGGGCAATGATGATCCCGAACTCGTCAACGTTGTGCGCAAGCGCCTTGTTGCAGACGGCGTCGACGTTCGCGAAGGCCAATCCGCCGAACATATCGTGCAGACCGCAACCGGCATACGCATCGACTTGAAAGACGGCGGCGTCGAAGGCTCGCATTTGCTGGTCGCGACGGGGCGCACGCCCAATGTCGATGATCTGGGGCTTGATACCGCGAAGGTTGAAACCGGCAAGCGTGGGATCAAAGTCGATGCCCGCCTGCGCACGAGCAATCGCAAGATCTTCGCCATTGGCGATTGTCGGGAAGGGCCGCAATTCACCCACGCCGCGGGTTATGATGCCGGTATCGTTATTCGCAACATATTGTTCCGCCTGCCGTCGAAGGCAAAGTACGACGCCATGCCGTGGGCGACCTTCACCGACCCCGAGCTTGCGCAGGTTGGCCTGACCGAGAAAAACGCGCGTGAAGCCTATGGCGACAAGGTCGAGATTTTCCGCTGGCCGTTTGCCGATAATGACCGCGCGCAGGCCGAGCGGCGCACGGCGGGGCTTGTGAAGCTGGTCATGGCGGGCGGCATGCCGGTCGGCTGTGGCATTGTCGGGCCGGGCGCAGGCGAGCTGATCCATATATGGGCGCTGGCGCTTTCGGCGGGGATAAAGCCGGGCGCCATCGCATCGATGATCGCGCCCTATCCGACGCTTGGCGAAGTTTCGAAACGTGCGGTCGGCAGCACCTATACGCCCAGGCTGTATTCGGCGCGTACGCGTGGTCTTGTCCGGTTGTTGCTGAAGCTGCCCTAATCCGTTTTTGTCAGGTTCGCAGCAAGGTCTATGGCTGCGTCATAGTCGGACGCAAAGCGTACCGCGCCGCTTTTGGGGCCAAGCCCGGCCCGACGCAGCACCTGGGCAGGTTGTGGCTGGACATTGGCGAATATGATCGCCGTGTCCTTCATGTGTGCGATACGGACGAATTCGCGCATGGCTTCGGCACCGCTTGAATCGAGAAACGGGACGTCGCGCATGCGCAGGATAATGGCGCGCGGGCTGTCGCCGATACGCCGCAATGTTTCGACGAGTTCGCTGGCGACGCCAAAGAACAAGGGGCCGTTCATGCGAAAGACCTCGACATGCGGTGGCAGCATCTCGCGCTGGTGCGGGTCCTCGGATCCGTTTGCGGGCGTCGTGCTGATGGCGACTGTGCGGCTCATACGCTCCATGAACATCAGGCTGGCAAGGGTAACGCCGACGCCGATTGCCACTGTCAGGTCAACGAGCACGGTGAGCGCGAAAGTCAAAAGCAGCACCGTGCGATCGCCGACAGGCATTCGGCCAATATGCGCGATGCGGTCATATTCGCTCATCCCCCAGGCGACCACGAACAATATAGCGGCGAGTGCAGCCATTGGCACAAAGGCCATCAGCCGCGATCCAAACAGTATGAAGACGAGCAGGAACAGCGCGTGGAATATGCCGGAAAACGGCGTTCTGCCACCGGCGCGGATATTGGTTGCCGTGCGCGCGATGGCGCCCGTCGCAGGCAGGCCGCCGAACATGGCGGCGGCAAGATTGGCGACGCCTTGCCCGACCAGTTCCTGATTCGAACGATGGCGAAAGCCGGTCATGCCATCGGCGACGACCGCCGAAAGCAGGGCTTCGATCCCGGCGAGAAACGCAATGGTAAAAGCCGAGGGCAGAACTTCGACAGTTTTTTCGAGGCTGAGCGGCGGCATATGCGGCATGGGCAGGCCCGATGGCATGTCGGGAAAGCGCGAACCGATCGTGTCGACCGGCAGCCCTGCCAGCGCCACGACAGATGCTGCGGCCAGAACTGCAATCAGGAATGCGGGCAGGCGGGGCGCAAATCTGCGCAGGCCGACCAGCAAAGCGAGTGCGCCTGCGCCAATGGCAAAAGTTGCCGGGTCAAGCGTGGTGGCCGCCTCGAAATAGGCCTGCCATTTGGGCAAAAATTCGGCAGGTACATTGTCCATTTGGAGACCAAGGAAATCCTTGACCTGACTTGTGGCGATGATGAGCGCGATGCCGGCTGTAAAGCCGGTGACGACCGGATGGGGTACGAATTTGATCAGGTTGCCGAGCCGGGCATAGCCCGCCACGACAAGGATGAGGCCTGCCATCAGTGTGGCGAGCACCAGACCGTCATAACCGTGGCCCGCGATAATGTTGAAGACGACGACGACAAATGCGCCCGTCGGTCCGCCGATCTGAACCCGCGATCCGCCAAGCAGTGATATCAACAGCCCGGCGACAACCGCGGTAACAAGCGCTTTATCGGGCGATGCGCCGCTTGCGACGCCAAGCGCCATCGCCAGTGGCAGCGCCACAATTGCAACGGCAAGGCCAGCGAGTGCATCGCCGCGCAGATCGGAAAAACGATAGCCCTCTTGCAACACCGTAATCAATTTGGGTGTGAAACGGGCTGAGATACGGTCGCGCATTGCGATGTCCAGGAATTGATCTTGCGCACCAGATAAACGCGAATTGTGGCAGAATCATCCCAGCGGCGGGGGCGTGCTTAACCTTCTGCTGCGGCCCGCAGCACGGCTTTCTTGATGCGGGGATAGGTTCCGCAGCGGCATAAATTGGTGATACCGGCCTTGATGTCGGCCTCGGTCGGTTTTGGTGTGTCCTTCAGGAAGGCCGCCGCCGCCATGATCATGCCCGACTGGCAATAGCCGCACTGGGGCACCTGTTCGGCGATCCACGCCTTTTGCACGGGGTGGCTGCGGTCCTTCGACAGGCCTTCGATCGTGGTGACGAATGTGCCTTCAATGTCGCCGATATTGACCTGACAGCTACGTTGCGCCTCGCCGTCGATATGGACCGTGCACGCCCCGCACAGGCCTGCGCCGCAGCCATATTTTGTGCCTGTCAAATTCGACGCATCGCGCAGCGCCCACAAAAGCGGCGTTTCGGGCGGCAGGTCAAAAGAGACAGGATTGCCGTTGATGGTGAATTTGGTCATGACAGGTAAAGAAATAGACGGAAAGGGCGATGAATGGAACTGGAAACACTCTCGCTTGACGTAAATGACGGCATTGCGCGCGTGACAATGGTGCGCGGCGAGGCGCTCAACACGATGACCGCGGCATTCTGGCGTGAAGTGATTGAAGTCTTTGCCGCTATCGAGAGTGACAGCCGTGTCCGCGCTGTGCTCCTTACGTCGACAGGCAAGCATTTTACCGCCGGGCTTGACCTTGGTTTTGTGGCAGGCGATGGCGGTATCGTTGGCGACAGTGGCGATCCGGCGCGCGCGCGCATGCGGTTCCTCCGCAAGGTCCGCAACATGCAGCAAAGCTTTACGGTTATCGACCAGTGCAAGGTACCGGTGATTGCGGTCATTCAGGGCGGCTGTATCGGCGGCGGCGTCGATCTTGTGACCGCATGCGATCTGCGTATTGGCACGCAGGACTGCTTTTTCACGATTCAGGAGGTCAATATCGGCATCGTCGCCGACGTTGGCACGCTGCAGCGCATTCCGCATTTATTGCCACAAGGCGTGGTGCGAGAGCTTGCCTATACCGGACGCCGCTTCATGGCCGAAGAGGCGGCGCATTACGGATTTCTGAACCGGGTGGAGGCCGATCACGACTCCGCGCTTGCCGCAGGTGAAGCGCTGGCGACAGAGATTGTGTCAAAGTCTCCGGTGGCGATATCGGGGATCAAAACCGTGCTCAACAGGGGGCGGGGGCAGTCGGTCGAAGAGGGGCTTGACTATGTAGCCGTCTGGAATGCCGCGTTTCTTGCCGGTGATGATATGGCCGAGGCGCTGGGCGCGCAGATGCAAAAACGCGCACCAATATTCAAGGATATGGACTGAACATGCTATAGACGCGCTTGCCTGCGGCAACCTAACGCTTGTGGGCGCTATGGGGCGTGACTATAAGGCGCGCGAATTGAAACCCGCTGGCACGAGTCCGTGCCGGCCCTAGCTCATGTTGATATGGGGGACTGATGCGAGGCTTGAGGACTTTGGCAATTGCAGGAATGCTGGCGTTTGGCGCCGGTTCTGCGGCTGCGCAGGACGTTGCGACCGGTGATGTTGCCGTAGAGACCGCGGTTGCGGCGCCAGCGATGCTGGCCAATGCCGGAACCGCGCCGGATGCTGCGTTCGGTCAGCCACTCGGTGGTTGGGAAATCCAGCCGCAGGTGACCGAACTTGGTCAGCGCGCTTCGGATTTCAACACGGCGCTTCTTATCATCATGACGGTGATCACGGTCATCGTGTTCGCGTTGATGGCGTGGGCGATGGTCCGCTTCCGGCGCAAAGCCAATCCGGTTCCGTCGAAAAATGCCCATAATACGCTGATCGAAGTGATCTGGACCATCGTGCCTGTGCTGGTGCTGGTCGGGATCGCCATTCCTTCGTTCAAGCTGCTCGCCGCGCAATATGATCCGCCCGAAGCTGACCTCACCATCAAGGCGGTCGGGCATCAGTGGTACTGGAGCTATGAATATCCCGATCAGGGTGACTTTGGCTTCGATGCTGTCATGCTGAGCGATGACGAAGCCGTTGCCGCAGGCGAGCCGAAATTGCTTGCCACCGATAATCGTGTCGTTGTGCCCGTGGGCGCGGTCGTCAAGGTGCTGGTGACATCCACCGACGTTCTGCATAGCTGGGCGGTGCCTGCGTTCTGGGTGAAGATGGACGCGGTGCCGGGCAAGGTGAACGAGCTTTGGTTCAAAGCTGAAAAGGCCGGGCTGTATTACGGCCAGTGCTCTGAACTTTGCGGCACAAAGCACGGGTTCATGCCGATTGCGGTTGAAGTCGTCAGTCAGGACAAGTTCGATGCATGGGTCGCCGCACGTCAGGCCGATGCCGGGATCGACGTGTCGTCGTCCGATGCCGACGTCGATGCCGAACCTGCGGTCGACGCCGCTCAAACCACAACGCTTTAAGATTCAAGTCCGGGTAGGAACGATACATGGCCGAGACAACCGCCGATAATTTTGACGCCTATGCGCAGGACGCGCATGGCCACGACGCCGACCACAAGCCGGGCTTTGTTGCACGCTGGTTCTTTTCGACGAACCACAAGGATATCGGGACGCTGTACCTGATTTTCGCGATTGTCGCGGGGATCATCGGTGGCGCGATTTCGGGTCTGATGCGGCTCGAACTGGCGCAGCCGGGGATGCAGTATATTCCTGAATGGGTGGGCGGCAATCTTGATGCGGCCTATCATATGTGGAACGTCTTTATCACCGCGCACGGCCTGATCATGGTGTTCTTCATGGTCATGCCCGCGATGATCGGCGGCTTTGGCAACTGGTTCGTGCCGATCATGATCGGCGCACCCGACATGGCCTTCCCGCGCATGAACAACATCTCGTTCTGGCTGCTGGTGCCTGCTTTCCTTTTGCTTCTGGCATCACAATTTGTCGAAGGCCCAAGCGGCTTTAACGGTGCAGGCACGGGCTGGACGGTTTATCCGACGCTTTCGACGGCCGGGCATCCCGGGCCTTCGGTCGACCTTGCAATCTTCTCGCTGCACATTGCCGGCGCATCGTCGATTCTGGGTGCGATCAACTTCATCACGACGATTTTCAACATGCGCGCGCCGGGCATGACGCTGCACAAGATGCCGCTCTTCGTCTGGTCGATCCTGGTGACGGCATGGCTGCTCCTTTTGTCGCTGCCAGTGCTTGCCGGTGCGATCACGATGCTTCTGACCGACCGTAATTTCGGAACGACGTTCTTCGATCCGGCAGGTGGCGGCGATCCGGTGCTCTACCAGCATCTGTTCTGGTTCTTCGGGCATCCTGAAGTCTACATCATGATTTTGCCGGGCTTTGGCATTGTCAGCCAGGTGATTTCGACGTTCAGCCGCAAGCCGGCCTTTGGCTATCTCGGCATGGCCTATGCCATGGTCGCGATCGGCTTCATCGGTTTCATCGTCTGGGCGCACCACATGTATACGGTGGGCATGGATGTCGATGTGAAGCTCTATTTCACGGCGGCAACGATGATCATCGCGGTGCCGACCGGCATCAAGATCTTCTCGTGGGTCGCAACGATGTGGGGCGGTTCGTTGACCTTTGAAACGCCAATGTTGTGGGCAATCGGGTTCATCATCATGTTCACGCTTGGTGGTGTGACGGGTGTTGTGCTCTCGAACGCAGGCGTCGATACGATCATGCACGACACATATTATGTCGTCGCGCATTTCCACTATGTTCTGTCGCTTGGCGCGGTCTTCGCGCTGTTTTCCGCCTGGTATTACTGGTGGCCGAAAATTACCGGCAAGATGTATTCCGAACTGCTCGGCAAATTGCACTTCTGGATCTTTTTCATCGGCGTCAACGTGCTGTTCTTCCCGATGCACTTCCTTGGGCAGGACGGTATGCCACGGCGTATCCCCGATTACCCTGAACAGTTCGCGCATTATAACGAGATCGCGAGCTATGGGTATCTGATCATGCTCTTTGGCATGGTGTTCTTCTTCCTGAGCATCATCGTTTCGCTGGTTGCAGGCAAGAAAGCGCCGAACAACCCGTGGGGTGAAGGCGCAACGACGCTTGAATGGACGCTGTCCTCGCCGCCGCCGTACCACCAGTTTGAAACTCTGCCCGAGATCAAATAGTGGCAAGTTCGCCTGCAGTATCGGTGCTGCCAGACGCAGGGTTCGCGGATTGGCGTGATTATTTCGCGCTGTTGAAGCCGCGGGTGATAACACTTGTTGTTTTCACCGGCCTTTGCGGGTTGCTGGCCGCGCCCGGTACGATCCATCCGGTGATCGGCTTTACCGCGGTGCTTTGCATCGCGGTCGCCGCCGGAGCGGCAGGCGCGCTCAACATGTGGTACGAGGCGGATATTGACGCGCGTATGGCACGTACGGCGGACCGACCGATCCCCGCCGGACGTATTGAACCTGCCTCTGCATTTGGTTTTGCGGTCAGTCTTGCCGTGGGCGCAGTGACGGTGATGGCGCTTGCGGTCAATTTTGTGGCCGCTGCGCTGCTGCTTGGCTCGATCCTGTTTTACGTTTTAATCTACACCGTCTGGCTGAAGCGTCGCACGCCACAGAATATTGTTATTGGCGGCGCAGCAGGGGCGTTTCCGCCCGTTATCGGCTGGGCGGCTGTGACCGGCGATGTCACGGCATTGCCGATTTTGCTGTTCGCGATCATCTTCCTGTGGACACCGCCGCATTTCTGGGCGCTGGCGCTGTTTGTGAAGGGCGATTATGCGAAGGCGGGTGTGCCGATGTTGCCGGTGACGCACGGGCCGCGCGTGACGCGCAATCAGGTGCTGCTTTACACGTTGCCGCTGCTTCTTGCGAGCGTGCTGCCGTGGGCGCTTTCGCTGACAGGTGCGATCTATGGCCTTGCGGCATGCGCGCTTGGTGCTGTGTTCCTTGGGCTTGCCATAATGGTCTGGCGGAACGATGCCGTGGACCCGGACGCGATGCGGGCCGAACGGCGTCTGTTCGCCTTTTCCATCCTTTATCTTTTCGTGCTGTTCGGTGCGCTTGTTGCCGACAGGATGCTGCTCGCATGACCGATCGCGACGAAAAAAATGTAATCGATGCGCGTCGCCGCAACCGCAACTATGTGCTTGGCGGTGTGTTGCTTGGCTTTGCGATCCTGTTTTTTGCGATCACCATCGTGAGGATGGGCTAGGGACATGGCAGGCGGCAAAAAATTCACAGGCATGAGCGCAGCGGGCGTTGCGCTTGCCATGCTCGGTCTCGCATTTGCGAGCGTGCCGCTTTATCGTATTTTCTGTCAGGTCACAGGCTTTGGCGGCACGACACAGCGTGCCGAAGGGGCTGAAGCGCCGGGCGCGACCGACAAGATCATCAGCGTGCGTTTCGATGCGAATATTTCGCCGGGCCTTGCCTGGAATTTCAAGCCGGTTGAAAGCCGGGCGACCGTACGCATTGGCGAGCGGAAGCTTGCCTTTTACGAAGCGACCAATCTGACCGACACGCCCATTACAGGCATGGCGACCTTCAACGTGTCGCCCGATACGGCAGGCGCCTATTTTGTAAAAATCGACTGTTTCTGCTTTACGCAGCAAACACTGCAACCGCATCAGACGGTGCAGATGCCGGTTACATATTATATTGATCCGGAATTGCTGACCGACGCCGACGCAAGAAAGATCAAGGAAATCACGCTCAGCTATACATTCTTCCCAGCTGAGGCGGACACAGTTACAACAACGCAAACCACAGCCGCGCGCGCAGAGGCGCCCGCGACAGGACGACAGGGGTAAATCGATGGCCGGTGCCAAAAATCACGACTTTCATATCGTCAATCCAAGCCCGTGGCCGCTGATCGGGGCGTTTTCCGCGCTCGCTATGGCAGCCGGCGGTGTCGCCTGGATGCATGATATCGCAGGCGGCGGTTGGGTGTTCTATGCCGGCCTTATCGGTGTGTTGTTCGTCATGTACAGCTGGTGGGCCGATGTCATTCATGAAGCCAATACCGGCGATCATACCCCCGTCGTGCAGCTTCACCACCGCTATGGCATGATCCTTTTCATCGCGTCCGAGGTCATGTTCTTCGTGGCGTGGTTTTGGGCCTATTTCGACGCATCGCTGTTTCCTTCGCCGGCTGAAGCGGTCGGCGGTGTCTGGCCGCCCAAGGGGATTGAGGTTCTTGATCCTTTTGTTTTCCCGCTGCTCAACACGCTGATCCTGCTGCTGTCGGGCACGACGGTCACCTGGGCGCACCATGCATTGATCCATGACGACCGCGAAGGCCTGAAAAACGGTCTGTGGCTGACAATTGTGCTTGGCGTCTGTTTTTCGGCTGTTCAGGCGTATGAATATCAGCATGCTGCGTTCAGTTTTGCTGGCAATATTTATGGTTCGACCTTCTATATGGCGACCGGCTTTCACGGTTTTCATGTCTTCGTCGGCACGATCTTCCTGATCATCTGTTTGCTCCGCACGTACAAAGGCGACTTTACGCCGCGTCACCATTTTGGTTTTGAAGCTGCGGCCTGGTATTGGCATTTCGTCGATGTTGTCTGGCTGTTCCTGTTCGTCGCGATCTATGTCTGGGGCAGCGATTTTGGCGCAGCCGTCATTCATGGTGCAGGGCACTAAAATGGAAACCGGCCCGGTCGATCCCGTCCGGGCCGCCATTGCTGGCCGTTGTCCGCGCTGTGGCAAGGGCAAGGCCTTTGCCGGTCCGATAAAACTCGTCGCACGATGTTCGGCCTGCGATCTGGATATTGACGGGTTCAATGTGGGCGACGGGCCTGCGGCATTCCTGATCTTTGGATTGGGCTTTATCATTGTCGGCCTTGCCATGTGGCTGGAATTCGGTTTTGGCCCGCCCTGGTGGCTGCACGCGCTGCTGTGGCCTCCGCTCACCATTCTTCTTACGATATTTGGCCTCAGGATCGGCAAATCGATCCTTCTGGCGCTTGAATACAAGCATGAGGCTGCAGAGGGACGGCTGAAAAGCTGATGCGCAAACTTCCCCTCATTCCGACATTGATGGTTCTTGTCATGGTGCCGGTGATGATTGGCCTTGGCCTTTGGCAGGTGCATCGCGCGAACTGGAAGGCAGACATGCTGACCGACCTTGAAGCCACCCGTGACGCGCCGCCGATCAGAATCACGGGGCATGTCCCTGACGGCGCAAATTTCCGCCGTGCGTTTGCCACGCTAAGATGTTTGCCGTCGACACCTGTATCGACGCGCGCCGGGCAGAGCAGCGCCGGACAGATAGGATATTCCTATTTCATCGTTTGTGATTCGGGCCGGGATGTCGATGTTATCGAGCTGAATGCCGGTTGGTCACCGCGCCCCGGGGCGACACTCGACCTGCCGATCAGTGGTGAAGTCACAGGACGGTTGTTCAAAAATGACCGCGGCCGTGCCGCCTATGTTCTGGTCGCCGACAAGGCAATCCCGCCGCTTGAGCCGAGCGCATCACCGACGATCGGGACGATTCCCAACAACCATATGGGCTATGCGGTGCAATGGTTCGCGTTCGCGGCCACGCTGCTCGTGATCTATGGGCTGTTCGTTTTCCGCCGCTCGAAGTGACGCTTTTGTTGCGGTGCGGCGACTCTGCCGCTAAGTCCCCACCCCTATGCGATACATAAGCACACGCGGACGCGCCGAGGCGCTTGGATTTAAGGATGTAACACTCGCCGGCCTTGCCAGCGACGGCGGCCATTTCGTGCCCGAACGCTGGCCGACCATGTCAAAGACCGAGATCGCGGCGCTCGGCGGTCTCAGCTATGTCGATACGGCGTTTGAAATATGCAGGCGCTTTACCGGAGATGCGCTGCCCGACGCCGAGTTGAAGGCGTTGATCGCCGAAGCCTATGGCAATTTCGAACATGCTGCCGTGACGCCGCTTGTGCAGCTGGATGAACGAAACTTTTTGCTTGAGCTTTTCCACGGGCCAACGCTGGCGTTCAAGGATGTTGCGCTGCAACTGCTCGGCCTGTTGTTCGAACGGTTCCTGTCGGGCGCAGGCAAGCATCTGACGATTGTCGGGGCAACATCGGGCGATACCGGTTCCGCGGCGATCCACGCGCTTGCCGGACGTGACCATGTCGACGTTTTCATGCTGCACCCCGAAGGGCGGGTCAGCGATGTGCAGCGGCGGCAGATGACGACGGTGATGGCGCCCAATATCCATAACATCGCGATTGCAGGCACGTTCGATGATGCGCAGCGGCATGTGAAGCAGATGTTTGGTGACAGCGATGTCACCGCGCGCCTGACGGTCAGCGCTGTCAATTCGATCAACTGGGCACGATTGATGGCGCAGGTGGTCTATTATTTCTATGCCGGTGTCCGGCTTGGCGCGCCGGACAGGAAAATCGCATTTTCGGTTCCGACGGGGAATTTTGGCGATGTCTTTGCAGGCTATGTCGCGGCGCAAATGGGGCTGCCGGTCGAACGGCTGATCGTTGCCACCAACGTCAACGACATTTTGCATCGGGCCTTGTCCGCTGGCGACTATTCGACCGGGCAGGTGACGCCGACCGCAGCGCCGTCAATGGACATTCAGGTCAGTTCCAATTTCGAACGCCTGCTTTTTGACCTTGCCGGTCGTGATGGCGCGGTGCTGGCCGATATGATGCAGCGGTTCGACGCGACGAAATCGCTTGCGCTTAATGCTGACATGCGCGCCAAGGCGAGCGAGCATTTTTCAAGCTATCGCGTTGATTCCGATGAAATGGCGCTCACCATGCGATGGGCAAGTGAACGGGCCGGGAACGTCATCGACCCTCACAGCGCGATCGGTCTTGCCGCCGCGCGTGGCACTGTGCTTGATCCGGCGGTTCCAATTGTGACGCTGGCAACAGCGCATCCGGCGAAGTTTCGCGATGCTGTCGAACGTGCAACGGGCGTGCGGCCAATGCTGCCGCCACGCTGTTCGGGATTGTTTGATCGCGAAGAGCGTTACACCAAATTGCCCGGTGATTATGCCGCGGTGCGCGATTTTGTTCTGGAGCATGGCCGCGCATCATGATGCGGCTGACGACTCTCGCCAATGGCCTGCGCGTTGCAACGCGCGAAATGCCAAGTGTCGAGACGGTGTCGGTCGGGCTGTTCACCGATGCTGGATCGCGTCACGAAACGGCGCGTGAAAACGGTCTTGCGCATTTGTTCGAACATATGGTGTTCAAGGGGGCTGGCGGTCGTTCGGCGCGCGAGATTGCCGAGGTTATCGAGGATGTCGGTGGCGATCTCAATGCGGCGACTGGGCGCGATACGACGGTATTTTCGGCGCGCCTGCTCGCCGAACATCTGCCGCTTGGCGTCGATGTTATTGCCGATCTGATCATGCGGCCGCATTTTGAAGCCAAAGAGCTGGAGCGCGAGAAGCGCGTCGTCCTGCAGGAACTTGGCGAGGCGCGTGATACGCCAGGCGATATTGTTTTCGATAATCTTTATGCTGTTGCCTATCCCGACCAGCCGCTTGGTCGCTCGATCCTTGGCGATGAAACCAGCATATCGGGTCTGACACTTGATGATCTGGTTGCGTGGAAGGCCCGCCATTATGTGCCGTCCGCAATGTGCCTGATCGCTGCGGGCAAGGTGGATCATGCGGCTTTTGTCGACAGCGTGTCCGCGCGCTTTGACGATGTGTCGGATGCGTCGTCAAGAGCATGCGATCCGGCACGCTTTTCTGCAGGCCAGAACAGCGACACACGGGCGAGCGAACAGGCGCATTTGACGCTGGCGCTTGCCGCACCGGCCTCGCGCGCTGATGACTATTTTGCTGCGCGGTTGTTTGCCGATGCGGTTGGTGGCGGCATGTCCTCGCGCCTGTTTCAGGAACTGCGCGAGGAGCGCGGACTTGCCTATAGCGTCTATGCCGGGCTGCAGCCCTTTGATGATACCGGCATGTTTTACATCTATGCCGCGACCGAGCCTGATCAGGCGGGGCGCGCGCTGGCGTTGATGCAATCGGTCCTGAAGGATGCGGTTGAAACGCTTGACGCACGCGAATTTGAACGTGCGCGGGCGCTCGTCAAGGCCGGGCTGTTGATGAGCCTTGAAAGCGCCGAAGGGCAGGCCGCCTATGTGGCGCGGCAATTGTCGCTCTATGGTCGCCTTGTCGAACCCGCCGAAGTCGTGGCGGAGATTGATGCCGTGAGTCTCTGTCATGTGCGTGAGGCAGGCGCTGCCATGCTTGCCGGGCCGTTTGCCAGCGCGTCAGTCGGGGCGAGCGCGGCGGCACTTGCGGCCTGATGCGGCTGTCGACGATTATCGCTGAACCCTGGGCCGATTTCGGGCTTGTGGATTGCGGGGGCGGGCGCAAGCTTGAGCGCTATGGCCCTTATCGCTTTATCCGTCCCGAGCCGCAGGCGATGTGGGCGCCTGCCAGTGATGACTGGCAAGCCGATGGCGAATTTGTCGGCGGTTCGGACGCAGATGGGGGCGGGCGCTGGCAATTGTCGGACAAGGTGCCGCCATCATGGCCGCTTGCCCGCAACACTGTGAAATTCTGGGCCTCGAATACACCGTTCCGGCATCTGGCTTTCTTTCCCGATATGGCCCCGCAATGGAGCTGGACGGAAAGCCGTATCGAGCCGGGTGACGAGGTCTTGAACCTGTTCGGCTATACTGGCCTTGCCAGCCTGTTCATGGCAGCAAAAGGTGCGCGGGTGACGCATGTCGATGCGTCGAAGAAGGCGATCACCGCTGCGCGCGAAAATCAGGGCCTGTCGGACATGGGTGATTTGCCAATCCGCTGGATCGTCGATGACGCGCTGAAATTTGTCGAGCGCGAGGTCAGGCGCGGACGGCGTTATGCAGGCATTATCCTTGATCCGCCCAAATATGGTCGCGGTCCAAAGGGCGAGGTCTGGCAGCTTGACGAAAAGCTTGCCGAACTTGTTGCGGCCTGCGCGGCGCTGCTTGACGAACGGTCAAAATTCATGGTGCTGACGGCCTATGCGGTGCGTATGTCAGCGATTGCGATCGGCAATCTGATGACCGAGGCGACGCAGAATCTTGGTGGCAATGTCGAGGCGGGCGAAATGACGATCCGCGAGGAAGCGCGCGGGCTGTTGCTGCCGACGGCGATCTTCGCGCGGTGGACTCCCGCCGGTTAAATTACGTACGGTGGCTGTCGGCGATCGGCTGCAGATTGCGCATGCGATTGAGTTCGGCCTTGAAGCGTTCAAGCTCAGCGCCAGCAAGTTTTTCCTGAACGGGCAGCTTGGTCGAGC
>JBFKAE010000021.1:0-27549 GCA_041621755.1 Sphingomonadaceae bacterium
ATAAATTAACGTTCTGTTAAGCATAATACATATCTGGCATGGAACTTGTATGGCGTGGTGTACGGCGGAGAAGTCAGCTGCGTCGAATATTGAATTCAGCTCGTGCTTTAGAGCCTGAACGCCATGTTTGGACGATATGCTTTGATTTCATGACCTGACGACTTTCGCCGTGCGCAGGATCGTAGAGACCTGCGTGTGCTCAATTGCTTGTCACGCATTGTGGCGAGCGTGTTTTGGCAAAGGACGTGCTCATGACTTTTATCAAAAATTTTCTGACCGATGACTCCGGTGCTTCCGCGGCGGAATATGCTCTAATCCTCGCAATTGTGGGTTCGGGCATTGCTGCGGCTTCTATTTTGCTCGGTGATGCAATCGAAACGGCTGTCAGCGACGCTGCAACCTGCATCGATTCAGACGGCGTAACTTGTAACTAAGTAATGCGCGATGGGCGTGGAGTTCTGTTCATATTGATCGGACTCCACGCGCGTTCCTGAAATATGGAGCATGAATATAGGGGTAGTGGATTATGAGATCGCAATCGGTCGTCGTCTTGGCTGTCGCTATTTTGCTCGGCTTATTAGCCGTGATTGGCGTCAATTTTTTCCTCTCGGACAATGATGGTCCTGCGCAATCCGCGGACAATGCGGGCACAACGACGGTGGTCGTTGCCTCCACCCCTCTCTTTTTCGGCGCCAAGATTGGCCCTGCACAATTAAAAGAAGTCGCCTGGCCCGCCGATGCGGTGCCCCCTGGCGCATTTACAAAAATCACCGACGTCTCAGCCGGTGAAGCCGAAGGCCGCGTTGCACTTCGCCCTATCGAAATGAACGAACCCGTTCTTGCCAGCAAAGTCTCTGGCAAAGGTGGACGCTTGTCGATGTCGGGACTGATCGCCGAAGACAAGCGCGCCGCGACAGTGCGTGTCAACGATGTCATTGGTGTTGGCGGCTTTTTGCTGCCCGGCGACCGCGTTGACGTCCTTGTTACGCGCGAACGCCCAACCGGCGGTGACGATGACGAACGCATGACCGACGTGTTGATGCAGAATGTCCGCGTGGTCGGCGTCGATACCGATGCGAACGAAGCCAAGGACAAACCAGAGGTCGTCAAATCGGTTACGCTTGAAGTCACCCAGGAACAGGCGATGAAATTGACGCTGGCACAACAGGTCGGTTCGATCACCTTGGCCTTGCGCAACCTTTCCAACGAAGCGCCCGAGGTACCAAGGACCGTTCTTGAACGCGACCTTCGCGACGGCGCAACGGCACAAGCGCGATCGGTGCGCCGCGTCGGACGTAGAAGCGCGGCGCCATCGGTTGAAATCGTTCGTGGCGTTGAAGGCAAAAAATACAGTGTCTCGTCATACAGCGGATCATGACGGAAAGCTCGGCAGCACAACCTACAAACTGGAGAAACAGGGTGAGCAAGACATTGAAATATAAATTGACCAGCCTGTCATGCGTTGCCCTTGCGGCAATTATGGCATTACCGCAGCCGACGGACGCCGCCGGCACGCAAACCGTCACAAATGTGACCGAAGACATGCATGGCGGCCAGCTCGCCGTGCCGGTCAACAAAAGCCAGGTGCTGAAGATCGATAAGCCATTTTCACGTGTGCTTGTCGGCAATCCTGAAATTGCTGATATCCTGCCGCTGACCAATCGATCGGTCTATGTGCTTGGCAAGGCGACCGGTTCGACCAGCCTGACAATTTATGACAATGCGCGCAATCTTATGACCGTGCTTGACCTCGTCGTTGGCCCCGATGTGCAGGGATTAAAGCGCGAACTTTACGAGCTGATGCCGAACGAACAGATCGGCGTTCGCGCGTCGAGCGATAATATTGTGCTCACCGGCACCGTCTCGAACGGCCCCGCAGCGGATCGCGCCTGGCAGCTTGCGCAGGTCTATGCACCCGAAAAGGTCGTCAACATGATGGGTGTCGGCGCCTCACAGCAGGTCATGCTCGAAGTGCGTTTTTCCGAAATGACCCGCCAGACCGCAAAGCAGATTGGCGTCAACTCGGCTTTTACCGACAATGATGGCGATTTTAGAGGCGGGATCGGCAATGACGCCCGCGACTCCCTGATCCGTACCAGCCCGTCAGGCGGCCCCGTGATCGACCTGACCAGCGTCACGGACACCTATGGTACGCTTGCCACCTTCTTTCGCATTGGCGATCTTAACATAGGCGGCGTGCTCGATGCGCTTGAACGCAAGGGCCTTGTCACGACGCTCGCCGAACCGAACCTCGTCGCCATGTCGGGAGATACGGCCTCCTTCCTTGCCGGTGGCGAGTTCCCGATCCCGGTCAATCGTCGTACCGATGACAACCGCGACACGATCACTGTCGAGTTCAAGGAATTCGGTGTCAGTCTCGCCTTTACGCCGACGGTGCTTGCCGACGGTGTAATCAACCTCGAAGTCGCACCCGAAGTCTCCTCGATCGACCCGACGGCTTCGATCAATATTGACGGGCTTTTGATCCCTGGCCTTAAAACCCGGCGTGCGAAAACCACGCTGGAACTGCGCGATGGCGAGACCTTCGCTATCGCCGGGCTTATCCGACAGGATTTTGAAGACACGATCCGGCAATTTCCGCTGCTGGGGTCGTTGCCGATCATCGGCTCGCTGTTCCGCTCTTCCGGGTTCAACCGCGAGGAGACTGAACTTGTCATCACCGTCACGCCGCGGCTCGTAAAACCGGGTCGGCCCGAAGATTTCAAATACCCGACCGACCGCGTGCGTGAACCTTCAGAAGGCGACCTGTTCCTGCTTGGGCGGGCAAGCTCGATCGAAGGGGAGACTTTTCCAAAGTCCGCCGCGCAACCCGGACGCGTGCTCGACAATTCGGGCGGTATCGATGGTGAATACGGACATATTGTGAGGTGATGACAATGCGCGACATAAAACTCTCTGGAATAGCTGTAATGCTGGCGCTTGGCGCCTGTAACGCGGTGACGAATGGCCCTGACGCCGATATTGGCGCTTCGGTTCGCCACAATATGGCGGTGCAGATCATCAACCCCGAGCCTGTTTACGAAGAGCCTGCACCGGTTCTTGCCAATCGCCCGGCGCTTGCCATTGAAAGATACCGGACGGACACGATCACGCCCCTGCCCTCGACCCGAACATCTGATGTTGGCGGCGACAGCGGCGGCGGCGGCGGCCCGAACTGATCATAAAGGGGCCAGGAGACGACGATGACACAGACTGGCAACGCCAGACGGAAATTGCGGGAGCTTGCATCGTGCGAAGCTGGCGCGATTGCGCCGACAACGGCGCTGGCGCTTGTCGCGCTGATCGCGGTTGGTGGCCTGGCCTTTGATTATTCACGTCTCGTCAGTCTCGATACAGAGCTTCAGGATGCCGCCGACCATGCTGCACTCGCCGCTGCCACACAGCTCGACCGTGCCGATGACCAGTGCGCACGGGCCACTGCAGCAGCTTCGAACCTGATCGCCAATGATTCCCGTTTTTCCAAGGATGGCGCGAACACGCTGGTCACCATCGAAAGCGTTGCCTGCAACCCGGATACGCGCCGCGTCGATGTTACGGTCAGCGCACAGGCGGTTGACTATGCCCTGACGCCGATCGTCGGTCTTTTGTCTTCCAATGTGCAGGCAACAGCGGCAGCCTCTGTCGGCTCTGCAATCTGCAAAATTCCGCCGCTGATGATGTGCAACCCCAATGAGGGGTCAGCAAATCCGGTCTTTGATCCTGATGCCGAACGCGGCAAAGGCATCAGGCTCGTTGGTGGTGGCGGATCGACATGGGCGCCGGGCAATTTCGGTTTTCTTAATGTCGGCGCTGACAGTGTCGGCGTGCCCGATCTGCGCGAAGCGCTCGCCAAGGCCGATAATTCACTGTTTTGCATCAACGAGGATGGGGTCGACACAGATCCCGGCCTGTCCGCGACATTTGCCAACGCTTTCAACACACGCTTTGATATTTATGACAATGGCTGGGCCAGCAACAATTGCTATGGCAACGCAGCCTGCGCAGGGGCGCCCAATGCGACAAAGGACCTGATGCGGCCAACTGGGGCAGCGTCCAAGAACAGTTGTCAGCTCAAGAAAAATACCGGGTGGGATCTGCCACCCGCTGGCCAGCGCTACCTGCCGACAGGAACCGGCCTCCCTTATTCCGGACCAACGCCAGCGTTCATGGGACATCCGCGCGACATCTGCCATGCTGTCAGCAGCGCAGGCACCTGCCCCGGCGGACCAATCGGCAATGGGGTCTGGGATTATACGCTCTATATGAAGATCAACCATAATTATGCCGGCCACCCCGGTGACGCCACCGCACCGCCCGGGCCGGGCGCGACACGCTTTGAAGTCTATCAATGGGAGCTCAGCAATCCCGGAAACAGGCATGCGCGTGGCGTTGGCGGCGGCAAAACGCATTATCAGGGCAATATCTGCTCAGGCGGCGTAACCCCAAGCGGACCGGATCGCCGCATAACGGCGATGGCGATCATCAATTGCACCGAATATGGCGTCAATGGCCACTCGACAAATGTGCCCGTCGAAGAATGGGCCGATGTCTTCTTCGTCGAACCCTCGGTTGATCGCGACCGGACCTCAGGCGCAGAGATTTACATTGAAATCATCGGCAAAACCCACACCACCGGATCAGGCGGGACCGGTGGCCAACTCGTGCGCCGCGACACGCCCTATCTGATCGAATGATGAAGATGCGTCGTCCTCATAAAATCCTACGCGACAATCGCGGCGCGGCAGCGGCAGAATTTGCGATGATGCTGCCGATTTTCATGATCATGCTGTTTGTGTTTTGGGAAGGCGGACGCTTTGTCGAAGGCAATCATGCCGTGGCAAAAGCCGTCCGCGACGGCGTCCGCTTTGCCGCGCGGCAGCCATGGTCGGCTTATGGTTGTGGCGGCGGTGGCGGTGGCCTCAACGAAGCCGAGATTAAAAATCAGGTGCTGCGCACATTGGGCAGTTGGGGCGCGACAGCGGGCGACATCACGGTCAGCTTCACATGCGGGAATAGTTCAACCGGCATTTATGACGGATTGGCAGGCGGCGCACCCGTCGTAACGGTCGCGGCATCGGTCGGCTACACGACGCTCTTTGGCGACCTCGGTCAAATGGCAGGGCTTAATCTCAATGCCTCCGCCGAAAGCCCGGTGATGGGGATTTGACCGTGATGCACCACCTCATCCGCGACACGAAAGGCGCAACCGCCACGGAATTCGGCCTTCTCGTCGGGCTGTTCATACTCTTTCTGTTTGGCATTATCGACGCCGGACGCTTCGCCTGGACGATGAACGAAGCGCAAAAGGCAAGTCAGGCTGGCGTTCGTCATGCTGTCGTTACCGATTTTGTCGCCAACGGCCTTGACGACTACAACTTCCTCGACGATGGCTTTTTCGGCGGTGACGCCATTCCCGCCGCGGGATCAACGCCCGTCACCTGTATCAATAGCGGTTGCGGCGCCGCGGCAAATGTCGGCGGTGTTGTCGTCCCGGTCACATTTGATGGAACCGCCTTTAACGGCATACTTGCGCGCGCGCGGCGATCCTTCCCGGCTTTGGAGGCCGATCAGCTCGAAGTAAGCTATCTTCATGTCGGCCTTGGCTATGCCGGTGACCCGAATGGTTCCGATATAGCGCCACTTGTGACAGTGCGTATCACTGGCGTCCAGTTCCAGCCAATGATCCTGCTGGGACTGTCTATCACCCTTCCCGACGTCGATGCGTCGATGACTATGGAAGATGGACGCGGCAGCGCGTCTTATTCGGCATGACGGAGGTACGTCCCATTACGACCCGCAACCAGACAGCGACACGCGGTCGCCATGTCGTCGCATTATTAAAACCCGGCACAACAGGCATCCTTGCCCAAGGTTCCCAGATACTTGCAGCCTCGGGCGTCGAAACGCGGACAGGCAATATTGATGGTCTCAGGCGCAACGCGGGCGCCCTGAAAGATGTAGACATATTGATTGTCGAGACCGATCCCAAAACAGATACGTCCGCACTCAAACAGCTTACCGAGGCTTTTGACATCCCGATTATCGCGGCCATTGACGGGTTGTCACTGGCCGATGCGCGGCATCTCATGCACCTTGGCATTGTCGACGCCATTCCGCTTCCGCTCGGCGAAGATGACCTCGCACAGGCCCTGCAGGCCGCTTATGACGTGCTGGCCAATCGCCCGCAAGCGGTCAGAACCGGGTGCGCCACTGCATTTATCAAAAGCGTCGGTGGCGTTGGCGCGACCGTTGTCGCGACGCAAACGGCCGGCAAACTCGCCCAGCAATTGGCAGACACTGGTAAAACGGCCTGCCTCATCGATCTCGATATTCAATTTGGCAGCGCCGCGCTGCAGCTCGATCTGGCACCAACAACAACGATGGCGGAATTGCTGCGCGCCGGTCAGCGGCTCGATAGCGAATTGCTCGGATCGGTCGCCGTGCGGCATGCGTCGGGTCTTTATGTCATCGCCGCCCCGCCGGACGTGGTGCCGCTTGAAGCTGTCTCGACAGAGATGGCAGTGAACATCGTGCGCGTCGCCGCAGAACGCTTTGACCATATTATTATCGACCTTCCCGGCGCATGGACAAACTGGTCGCTTGACGTGCTAGGGTGCATGGACCTTGCGTTCCTGATTACTGAATTGACCGTGCCGAGTATTCGCCAGGCAAAGCGTCAACTGCAACTGCTCGATCGCCACGACATGAGCAAGCTTCCACTCAGAATCGTTGCAAATCGTTATGAACGCGGCTGGCTGAAATCGGTAGATACTGAAAGCGCCGAACAGGTGCTGAAACGGAACATCGATCATCTGATCGCGAATGATTTCAGAACCATCAGCGCTGCCATCGATCAGGGAAAACTCATCTCTGAAATCAAGAGCAAAAGCCGCGTGGAACGCGACCTGGACGCTTTGGTCAACGACATAATGGGGGTTGCAAGAGGCCATAAAGGTAACGGAGGCAACAACTGATGGACTGGCTTTTCAAATCCAGAGACGCTGACGACAATGCGGCCGCGCACGCAACATTCGAAGCCATTGTCGGACAGGGCGACGCCGATGCACGCGAAGCAAGCCGCAAACACGTCGAACTGAAAGTCGAACTGCACCAAAGGTTGCTCGACATCATCAATCTGAGCGCGCTTGAAACCATGTCGCGCGACCAGATCGAACGCGAAATCGGCGAGATCGTTCAGGAGCAACTGGTTCAGCAAAACCAGGCCCTTAACCTTGTCGAACGCCAACAATTGGTTACCGACATTCTTGATGAACTGCTCGGGCTTGGGCCGCTTGAACCGTTTCTGAAAGACGAAACAGTCACTGACATTCTCGTCAATGGGCACGACATGGTTTTCGTCGAACGCTACGGTCAGATTGAAGAAACCCCGGCGCGCTTCAAAGACGAACGGCACTTGCTGCGGATTATCGCAAAAATCGTTTCAGCCGTTGGCAGGCGCGTCGATGAATCACAACCAATGGTCGATGCCCGCCTCGCCGATGGCAGCCGTATCAACGCCATCATCCCGCCGCTCGCCGTTGATGGCGCGCTGCTTTCGATCCGTAAATTCGCCAAGGTGCCGATCAGCATGGAACGCCTGACCGAAATCGGAAGCGTCCCGCGCGAAGTTGCCGAAGTGCTTGCAGCAGTCGTGCAATCACGGCGGAACGTACTCATATCGGGGGGCACCGGCTCGGGCAAAACCACACTGCTCAACGCCATGTCGGCCTTTGTGAGCGGCAGGGAGCGAATCGTAACGATTGAGGACTCTGCCGAACTGCAGCTCCAGCAGCGGCATGTGTGTCGCCTCGAAACCCGTCCGGCGAACATAGAAGGTCGCGGCGAGGTCGCGCAACGCGATCTCGTGAAAAACGCACTGCGCATGCGCCCGGACCGTATCATCGTTGGCGAGGTGCGCGCTGGCGAAGCCTTTGACATGCTGCAGGCGATGAATACAGGCCACGATGGTTCGATGACGACCGTCCACGCCAACACGCCGCGCGATGCCCTGTCGCGCATCGAACAGATGATCGGGATGAGCGGCATCGACGTATCGCCCAAAGCAGCCCGCTCGCAAATCGCTTCAGCGCTTAATGTTGTGGTGCAAGTTGAACGCATGAGCGATGGCCGTCGCCGTCTGGTCAGCCTCTCCGAGATTACCGGCATGGAAGGTGAAATCATTACCATGCAGGAAATTTTCCGCTTCCGCAGGACCGGGCTTGACGATGATGGTCATGTTCTCGGCATTTTCGAAGCTACGGGTGTACGCCCACGCTTCATCGAACAGGTCGAAGCGCATGGCTTTTCGCTTCCCTCTGACCTGTTCCATCCCAACCGCCCGCTGGGAGTGTCCAAATGAACGATATCTCCATACGATTTTTGATCTACACCGTGATTTTTCTGGCGGTCATGCTGCTCATAGAAGGCGTATATCTTTTCTGGCGCGATGTTCACGGAGCGTCAAAACGCGTCAACAGGCGGCTGGAACTGATCGACAAGGGTAATGATCGCGCCGAGGTTCTCAGTATGCTGCGGCGCGCGCGGCGAGGGAATTTCGACAAGTTCGGGATATTCTCGGTCCCCTTGCAAAGACTGGACCTGAAATTGACTCAGGCCGGCCTCACAATCTCGGCCCCCCAGTTTTTGGCGATGACCGGCGGACTGGCCCTGATGGTTTTTCTGGTCGCAATCTTCATGACATCGACGCTAACGAAAAGTCTGGTCGGCAATGTCGTGCTCTTGTCGTTTTTGTTCTCACTGGCGATCGGCTTCGGCATTCCGTCGTTCATCCTCAATATCAGACGCAATACGCGCATCAAGAAACTGCAGGAACAATTTCCCGTTGCGCTTGACGTTTTCGTCCGGGGTTTGCGTGCGGGACATCCAGTCAGCGCCGCGCTGGAGCTTCTGACGCACGAGATGTCTGATCCACTTGGTTCGGAATTCGGCATCGTTGTTGACGAGACCACCTATGGGCTTGAACTGCGCGACGCGCTTGAAAACATGGCGGATCGACTGGGCATTGAAGAAATGCACATGTTCGTGGTCAGTCTTTCGATCCAGTCCGAAACGGGCGGTAACCTCGCCGAAATACTTGATAATCTGTCCAAGGTCATTCGTGAACGGGCCAGCATGGTGATGAAGGTCCGCGCCCTGTCGAGCGAAGGACGCATGACGGCGCTGATGCTGTCCGCATTGCCCGTTCTGGCGTTCACCATTGTGTTTGTGCTCAGTCCCAAATTTTACATCGATGTGGCGGCCGACCCGATATTTTTACCGTCGGTCATCGCGATCCTCGGCCTTTATGCCTTTGGCATCTGGCTTATTCGCCGCATGATAGACCTGAAGGTATAGATATCATGGAAATACAAGGCCTTGAAACGCTCTCTCCCACGCTGATTTCAATCGTCGTCTTTGGCATGGTTGTTCTGGTCGTTGCCGGTATCGCGCCTGCTATTATCACGCGGCTTGCGGCGCAGCGTCGGCTTGCCGGTGGCGGTCAAACGGTCAGAGTCGATGGTGACATCACATCGTTGCGCCAGGATCGCGTGCGCAAGGGCTGGTCAAAACTTGT
This sequence comes from Sphingomonadaceae bacterium, assembly GCA_041621755.1. Taxonomy (GTDB): domain Bacteria; phylum Pseudomonadota; class Alphaproteobacteria; order Sphingomonadales; family Sphingomonadaceae; genus Sphingosinicella. The sequence continues at coordinate 9,575 of JBFKAE010000021.1, forward strand.
TGAAAAAATCGAAGCGCGCGGCCTTTCGCTTGCTGACAGCAACGAAACCGCGTTGCGCAACTTGCTCGTCAGAGCGGGCTACACACACCCGCTCGCCCCACGTATCTATACGCTGACACGGATCATTCTAACGCTTGGGCTGCCCGCCCTCTACCTTGCCTTTACGCCGCTTCTGACACGCGATGCGTCGGTTGGACGGCTTTATGTCATAGGCGCGATTCTGGCGATCGCAGGCCTGTATCTTCCCAATCTCTGGGTTGCAGCCAGAGCCGCGCGCCGCGAACGCGAAATCATCAATGGTTTTCCCGATGCGCTTGACCTGATGCTCGTCTGTATCGAAGCCGGCCTTGGGCTTGACGCGGCCTTTAATCGCGTCGGCGCGGAGCTGATGAAATCGCATCCGATACTTGCCGAACAATTGCTGATGGTGACGCTCGAACTGCGTGCCGGACGCAGCCGGGAGGAAGCTTTGCGACGGCTCGCCGAACGCACTGGCATAGAAGACCTGCGCTCGTTCACGACCTTGCTGATCCAGTCCGAGAAGCTGGGGTCCAGCATCGCGCAGACGCTGCGTATCTATGCCTCTGAAATGCGCGAAAAGCGGCGTATGCGTGCAGAGGAAAAAGCGCATCGCCTGCCGGTGCTGCTGTCCGTTCCGCTTGTTGCCTGCTTGCTGCCGACGATGATCGCCGTGCTTATGCTACCCGCGATCATCAGGTTTATCCGGCAGGTCGCACCAGAATTGGGAGGAGGATGACATGAGAACCTCACTGAACGTCATTGCGCTGATCTGCGTCGGCGGTCTGCTTACAGGCTGCGGCACATTCAGACAGTCGGCCAAGCTGGAAATCAAACCCGTCGGCGAGCCAGCCACAGCGAATATGTCCTCCGAGGCTCAGTTCAACAAGGCAAAGCAGCATATAGCGCTTGGCAATAATGCTCTTGCGATTGAAATTCTCAGACGCATCAAACGTCACGAACCGGCAAATGTCCGGGTACTGAACGCTATGGCTGTCGCCTATGACCGGATTGGCCGTTTTGATGTCAGCCGCCAATATTACGAACAGGCAGCAGGCCTCGACCCGAATGCGGATTATGTCATCAGCAACCTTGCCTACTCCCTTGCCCTGCAAGGCCGGACGCAGGAGGCCAGACAGCTATACGCCCGCGCCGCGACGTCTTCCGACGCCGAGGTCCGCCTGGTCGCCCTCCACGCCGCGCTTCCTGCACCGACCATCGCCACCGAAAATCCTTATCGTCCGAAGTTGCGCGACAGCGGAAAGATCGTTCGCGCATCCTCTCTGGTTCAACAGCTCAAATTCACCACTACAGAGGCGACCCGGTGCACCCTCCCCAGCGCCGGTCACGCCGTAGCGCTGCTGTCGGTCACAGATGACCGGGCGGTTGCAGGTCAATACACCGCGCGCGGTGGACAAATCGACGGCTGGGAGGAGCTGATCACGGCGGCGCTTTCCGTCAATCTCGACAGCGAAAGGACAGAGGAAAAACCCGCTCCCGTCCGTGTTATTGCTTCAATCCGAGATCTAAGAAATTTCAGCATCCATTCTCCTGCAGGGGGAGCGAGGTTACGATGAAACACGTACTTATCGCCGCATTGTCGGCTGTCCTTTTATCGCAGGCTGCGGTTGCGAAATCGACCAAATCAAAGGACGCAGAGACACCTGCCCCCGTTGCGATGAGCGATCTTCGCGCCGCCGCCGACGCCAACATGCTGGAACAGCTTAAAACGCTGATTGAACGCGCACAGCTTGCACAGCAAAGCGGGCCGGAACTGACGCTCTATCTTTCGGAATATTATCTCGGCAAAGGCGCATTTCAGCAAGCGCTCGCCGGTTTTCAAACTGTACTCGGAGAAGAATCGATCGCAGCGCGCGCCTATCAGGGCAGCGGCATCGCTGCATTCGGACTTGCCCGCTATGGCGAGGCGATCACATTTTTAAAGCAGGCAACTGTGCTCGACCCCACACAGGTCAGATCATGGAACACGCTTGGCGCCGCGGCCGACGCCACGCGAAACTGGGCGCTCGCCGAAGACTCCTATGCCGAGGCGCTGAAGCTTGCGCCGGGAGACGCCAATCTTTTATCCAATCGCGGCTATTCCCGGATTTTGCAGCGCCGCGATGACGCCGCAATCACCGATCTGACCAAGGCGGTAATGGCCGCGCCGAAATCCGAACGGATCAAAACCAATCTGCGCATCGCGCTGGCGCTCAGCGGCCGCTACGAAGAGGCTATGGCCGGAACCGATACGCGCAAACAGCATGTCCAGCTCAACACGATCGGCTATGCGGCGATGTTGCGCGGCGACTATGACCTGGCTGAAAGCTATTTCACTCGCGCAATCGAGCGCAGTGACATTTATTACGAACCCGCACACAAGAATCTTATTGCACTTGAAGACATGCGCCGGCGCACACCGCACCACGCCAGCCTTGAACACTGATGGGAGAGGCGATGCCGTTTTCAGATCTTATTGTCTACGGCCTGTGGGTTCTGATGGCGACCGCCGCGGCCTGGGATGCTCTTAATCTCAGGATTCCGAACTTTATTTCTCTATGTATCATTCTGCTCTTCGCGCTCCATGTCGCCTATCACTGGAACACGATCGCATTGCTTTCACACCTGGTATCAGGGGGACTGGTTCTGGCCGCCGGCATGGTGCTGTTTTCGCTGCGCTGGTGGGGCGGCGGAGACGCAAAACTCGCCTTTAGCGGCGCGCTCTGGTTCCCGTTGCATGAACTTCATTTGTGGATTTTGATCATGTCACTGGGCGGGGCGCTGCTTGCCATAATCGTTTTTGGCACCCGCAGACTTGTCCCCGAAGCGCGTACCGCCAATCTTCCGGTCATATTCCGCCGTCGTGGACCGCTTCCATATGGCATTGCCATCGCGATTGCGACAATCGCAGGCACAACTTTCATAGTCGGGCGATAGCGCCCCTCAGCCGACCGGTCTGGAATCCGCGACCATAATATGGTGAGCCCTGCTGGATTCGAACCAGCGACCTACTGATTAAAAGTCAGTTGCTCTACCGACTGAGCTAAGGGCCCTCACCTGTTGGCGGCACCGCTCTATGGAGCGCGAGCCGATAGGTCAACCGCTCTGTTGCGCTTTTTAAGTCGAGCGCGCATTTGCCGCGTGCTGAGATTAAAAACCGGATGCCGCCAGTCCGCCGCCACGGACATCATTGGCGCAAGGACGAAGTCGCGATCATGCAGCCCCCTGTGCGGTACGGCAAGTGACCGTGCCTGCCCCCATGTGAAGCGCGAAGGCCAGATGTCCTGCCCGCGTGCGATAAGGTCAAGATCGAGCACACGCGCGCCCCATCGGCGTCCGTGCTTGCGGCCAAAGTCGCGTTCGACTCGTTTCAGAATGGCGAGCAGCGCGACAGCACTTCGTGAAGACCGGCACGACATGGCGGCGTTCGCAAAATTGCGCCCTCCCGGCCCGATCGCGCGCGTCATCATGATCGGCGATACCTTGTCCGCCACAAGCCCCTCTGCGGCCAGCGCTGCGATTGCCGCGCGTAATATGCCTGCCGGTCGCCCATGCCTGCCATGGCAACGGTTCGAGCCAAGCGCAATGATGATGGTTGTCGTCGCCATGTTCGCCGCTTAAACGCAGACCATGTCTTTTGAAAGCCCACTTGCCGACCTCGAAGCACCACGCGACTGCGACCTCTGCCCGCGTCTTGCCGATTTTCGCAGCACATGTCGCGTAGACTATCCTGACTGGTGGAATGCTCCCGTCCCCGCCTTTGGTGACAGAAACGCCAACCTCGCCATTATCGGCCTTGCACCGGGCAAGCATGGCGCAAACCGCACCGGACGACCGTTCACGGGCGATTATGCTGGCGATCTGCTCTACGCGACGCTCGGCAAATTCGGCCTGTCGACGGGAACCTATGATCAACGCATAGACGATGGCCTACAGCTGAAAGGCGCGATCATATTGAACGCCGTCAAATGCCTGCCACCTGAAAACAAACCCCTACCCGCCGAAATGAACGCCTGCCGTCCATTTCTTGCACGCCAGATTGCCGCGCTGCCCAATCTCAAAACGCTGATCGCGCTTGGCGGAATCGCGCACCAGTCGGTGCTGCGTACATTTGGTCTCAAGATATCCGCCTATAAATTTGCCCATGCCGCACGGCACGACCTGCCCGGCGGCATCACACTTTTCGACAGCTATCACTGCTCGCGTTACAATACGAACACGCGGCGCCTGACGACCGAAATGTTTGAAAATGTCTTTGAGCAGGCCACAAATGTTCACGCGCGTTGACCTCGATCAGGGAACATCCCACTGGCTGGCATGGCGCGCGGACGGTATCGGCGCATCCGAAGCCGCCGCGATCATGGGTGAAAATCCCTGGAAAAGCCGCCAGCGTCTGTTGCGGGACAAGATCGCCGCACGGCAAAATGGCGGTCGCTCAGGTGGCTTTGCCAATGCGGCGATGGCACGCGGGACTGCGCTCGAACCGCTCGCCCGCGCCGCTTATGTGCGCGAAACGGGAAAACATGTTGAACCGGCCTGTCTCGTCAGCACGCGCCATTCCTGGTTGCGCGCCAGCCTTGATGGCATCGACATTGCCGCGCGGCATGTGACCGAAATCAAATGCGGCGAAAAGGTTCATGCCGAAACCGCCAAAAACGGCGTGCCGCCCAAATATTATCTCGGCCAGCTTCAACATATCCTTGCGGTGACGGGCTATGATCAGATCGACTTCTGGTGCTGGCTGCCAGAGCGCACGCCGCAACTGGTCACAATCGTCCGTGACGAGGCGTATATCGACCGCATGCTCGACGCCGAAGCGCGCTTTTGGGACGATGTGCTCGGCGGCTAGAACGGCTCCTCACCCCGCCGGTCGCAAGACGCTTTTTGTAACGGTCCCAGGTCGTGTTGCCATTCAGAAGATGCCGTGGCGAAAATGCTGATTTTCCGTGACCCGAAGCGCAGCGTACTCCAGGTACGTGAGCATCGGAAGCGCGGAAAAGCGGCATTTGCAGACCGGCAGGGCTGAATGTCAACGCGACCTAAACAACCTTCAGATAATCGAGATACGCACCCTCGGGTGGCCCATCAAGCGCTGCCATGACAGGCGCCAGCGCATCCGCGTCCAGATGATCGCGTCCAGCCTTATGCGCGTCCACGGATGCCCATTTCTCGATAAAGATAAAGCGGTGTGCATCACCGATATCGCGCATCAATTCGACGCCTTCGCTTCCCGGAATGCCCCGGACCTTGTCGGCAAGCCCGCTCAGCGCCGTTTCAAGCTGCGCACTGCCGCCCTGCTTCGCGATCATCACATAATGTCGTGCAACACCCATCACAAAACTCCTAACTTAAATATCATCGATCAGCCGCCCATACAGATCCGGTCGGCGATCACGGAAAAACCCGAATGCCGCGCGATGTTCACGAACAAGGTCAAGGTCGATTTCAGCAGTGAGAACGCCGGTTTCCCCTGCCCCGTATTCGGCCATATAGTCACCGCGATCGTCGACAATAAAACTATGTCCATAGAAGGACATATCGCCTTCACTTCCAATGCGGTTTGAAGCCACAACCGGCACCACATTTGATACGGCATGACCGATCATCGCGCGCCGCCAGAGACGGCTTGTGTCAAGCGCCTCAGCCTCAGGCTCGTCACCGATTGCCGTTGGAAACATCAGCACATCGGCACCCATCAACATCATGGCGCGCGCGGTTTCAGGATACCACTGATCCCAGCAAATGCCGACACCAACGTTGCCATATTGTGTCGGCCAGACCTTGAAGCCGGTATTCCCGGGACGAAAATAGAATTTTTCGGTATAGCCCGGCCCGTCCGGGATATGGCTTTTGCGATAGGTTCCCATGATGTTGCCACCATCATCGATCATCGCAAGGCTGTTGTAAAAATGCGGTCCGTCTGCTTCAAAAAAGCTGGTCGGGATATAGACCTTAAGCTCCGCCGCAAGCGCCTGCATCGCTTGCACCGCTTTGTGCGCAGTGAGCGGTTTTGCCCCCGCAAAATAGCGCTCGCTTTGCACCTGACAGAAATATGGTCCTTCAAACAGCTCGGGCGGCAGGATGACATTCGCACCTTTCCCTGCCGCTTCGCGCACCAGCGTCGATACAGCCGCAATATTGCCATCAATATCGCCACCAAGGGCAAGCTGGAGCGCAGCAACGTGAAGTTTGCTCATAGTGTCGGCACCTGTTGGGTTATGCAGTGGAACGACCCGCCGCCGGTCAGAATATGGTCGGCGCGCAGGCCAACAGCCTCGCGACCCGGAAACAGCGCCCCGATGGCTTTCACCGCCTCTGCGTCTTTGCTCTGACCGTAGATCGGCACAATCACCCTCATATTTGTTATCAGGAAGTTCATGTAACTGGCTGGTATGGCTTTGCCTTCATCGTCAGGCAAATGACCGACCGACGGGACGCGGACCAACTTCAGCCCCGCATCCTGAACCGCCTGCGCCGCAGCATCAAAGGCAAATCTGTTGGGATCGTCTGCAGAGTCGGCCTCCGGCACCGCCACCACGCCTTCGGCGATGAAACGCGCCAGATTATCGACATGACCATCGGTATGGTCGTTCAGCAGCCCATCGCCCAGCCAGACAATCTCGGTCAATCCCAGATCCTCAGCCAAACGCCGTTCGATCTCGGCTTCTCCCATGCCCGGATTGCGGTTGGGGTTGAGCAAACACTGCCGTGTTGTCAGTGCGCGCCCGGTCCCATCGACATCAATCGCGCCACCCTCAAGCACCCAGTCATGCGTTTTCAGTGCTCTTCCGGCCTGTGCCGCGACGAAGGCCGCGACCGCATCGTCCCCCTCCAATATATATTTTCCGCCCCAGCCGTTGAAACGAAATGCCGCGGCGCTGCCATCGTCAAGGAACAGTGGCCCGGTGTCGCGCAGCCAGATATCACCAAATTTTGCCGTGTGGATCGTGACATTCCGGTGCTCATCCATCGCTTCGGTGGCGCTTTCAAGCGCATCAGCACCATCGACGAGCAAATGGACATGTTCGCCGCCATCGGCGATGGCAAACACCATCGCCGCGACCTCGCCTTGCGCCGATACAAGATCATCAAGCCACAGCGTCGCATCGGACGGCCACGCCGTCCACATCGCGGTGTGCTCGGCCCATTCGGCAGGCTGGCGCGGACTCATTGCGCGGCTCCAGCGCGCGAGGCATCGCGAATAGCCCGGAATTCATCGCCCGCGCGCCAGTTCGGCCAGACATCGCTTTCGGCAAGTCGTCGGCCAACATGATAAAACAGGCTCAGATCCTGCACTGCGCCCTCCCAGTTCCAGTCTGGATCATATTCATCGCCCGGCTGGTGATAGCGGTGTTTCGTATAATCATCCTGCGCCGCCTGCCCGAACGCCTTTCCCTTGCCAATGACGTCAATACCAACTTCGGTATAAAGCATCGGCACGCCTTTCTTGGCGAGGCTGAAATGGTCAGAGCGATAATAATATCCCTTTTCGGGCGTTGGCTCCGCCTCAACCCGGCGGCTCTGCGCCTCGGCCTCCGTCTCCAGATACGCTTCAAGCTCGGATTTCCCTGCCCCGACGACGATAATGTCGTGTGTTGGTGCAACGATATTAAGCCCGTCCATATTGATCCCCGCGACCGTGCTGGCGAGTGGAACAAGCGGCTGTTCCCCATAATAAGCCGATCCAAGCAGGCCTGATTCCTCGGCTGTCACCGCCAGAAACTGGATCGAACGCCTGGCAGGCCCTGCCGCAGCATGCGCCTTCGCCAGCGACACAAGTCCGGCAATCCCCGTGGCGTTATCAAGCGCGCCGTTACAGATATCATCGCCGTTTGCATCCGCGCCGCAGCGTCCAAGGTGATCCCAATGTGCCGTGTAAAGCAGAGATTCGTCCGCGCGCTCACGCCCCGGCAATACACCGATAACGTTTTTGGAGGACGCTTTGCGGATCACATTATAAAGCTCGCCTGAGACTGTAACACCCAGCTTCACTGCATTGAAATCTCTTGACTTTGCTGCATTCGAAAGCGCATTGAAATCCTGTCCCGCGGCCTTGAACAATGTCTCTGCCACATGTTTTTGGATCCAGCCTTCGATGGCGACGCGCCCCATGCCGCCATCGGCGCGATCCATATCGATCTTCGCGCCACGATTGCTGTTCCGCACGATATCCCAGCCATAGGCGGCAGGCTCGGTGTCATGGACGATGATTGCCGCTGCCGCGCCCTGTCGTGCGGCTTCTTCATATTTATAGGTCCAGCGCCCGTAATAGGTCATCGCGCGCCCCCCGAATTCACCGCTGAGATCCGGGGTCTGCCAATCGGGATCGTTGACGAGGATCACAACCGTCTTGCCCGCAACGTCGATACCGGCATAATCGTTCCAGCCCTTTTCAGGCGCATGGATGCCGTAACCGACAAACACCAGCTCGCTGTCTTCAACCGCGACATGATCGACGACGCGCTTCGTCCAGACCATTGCATCATCGCCATATTTTGCGCGCAGCACAGTTTTGCCGTTTTTGGAAAACAAAAGGTCGGCACGCGCCGCATCGGCGGTGATTTCGACCAGTGGCACGTCCTGAAACCAGCGATCACCGTTCCCCGGCTGCAATCCTGCCGCAGCGAACTGTTCCGCGATAAACGCAATCGTTTTCGTCTCGGCCGCCGTCATCGGCGCACGCCCTTCAAACGCGTCCGATGATAATGTTTGCGTGATCGTTTTCAGCGCCTCGACATCGAACATCGGCGACGCGGGCGCCACGGCTACAGGCTGCGTGCTCTGGGCACAGGCGGCAAGCCCCGCGGACAACAGCAATATGGACAAGCTTTTCAGGCGCACAATGGTCCCCTTACGAACATGGCGGGGCGTTTGCCACGCCTCTTACGCCGAAACAACATATCTCAGCTCGCGTCTGTTCCGCCTTTGAACCCCTGCGCGATGACGTACCACTCCGAAGATCCCTTGCGGCTCGCTGGTGGCTTGGCGTGTTTGACGGTGCGAAAATGGCGCTTCAGCTCCGCGACCAATGTATTGTCCGCGCCGCCAGCCAGCACTTTTGCGACAAATCCACCACCTGGTGCGAGTACGCCAACGGCAAAATGCAACCCCGTTTCGGCCAGCGCCATCGTTCGCAAATGGTCGGTCTGCTTATGCCCGACAGTATTTGCCGCCATGTCGGACAGCACGATATCGGCCTGTCCGCCCAGTGCTGTTTTCAGTACGTCGGGCGCCTTGGCATCAAGAAAGTCCATCTGGAAAAATGTGACGCCGCCAATCGCCTCCATTTCCAGAAGATCAATCCCCACGACGGTGGCTTTGGGACGTTTTTCACGCACAACCTGGCACCAGCCCCCCGGTGCTGCACCAAGGTCGACGACGCGATTGACGCCTTTCAAAAGCCCGAAGCGCTCATCAAGTTCAAGCAGCTTGTACGCCGCACGCGAACGGTAGCCCGCGGCCTTCGCAGCCTTGACGTAGGGATCGTTGAGCTGCCGCTCAAGCCACAATGTCGACGCCTGCGAGCGCCTGCGCGCCGTCTTGACCCGCACCTTGCCGCCACCTGATTTTCCGCCGACATTGTTCGCCATCAGAGCTGGAACCCGTCACGACGCATCAGCGTTCGCAGGATACCTTCGCGGATACCGCGATCGGCGACCCGCACCTGCTTTGCCGGAAACATCTCGAGAATCGCGTCAAGAATCGCACAGCCCGCAACGATGAGGTCCGCCCGCTCTTCGCCTATGCACGGCTGCTGCGCCCGCGAGGCATGATCCATCGCCGAAAGACGCGCAGCGAGGTCGCGCATTGCCTTGCTGTCGACCGAGACGCCATCGATCTTATTGCGGTCATAATGCGCCAGCCCCATGTGCAGACTGGCCAGCGTCGTGATGGTCCCCGACGTGCCAAGCAACTGCAGCGACTGGAACCCGTTCTCTGGCGCCAGCGTGTCGCGTACGGCTTCCAGTTTTTCCACCACGCGCGCGCGCATGCGCTGGAAAGCGTCCATGCGCGCCTCGGGCGCTGCAAGCGCGACCGGCTCGGTTTCGGTTAGCGAGACAACACCCCAGGGCACGCTTGTCCAACCGCGAATATTGTCGCCGCGACGCGCGGCAATATCCACCAGAACAATTTCAGTACTGCCACCGCCAATATCGAAAACCAGCGCGTTCTCGGCTTTCCGGTCGATCAACGTTTCGCAGCCAAGCACGGCAAGGCGCGCTTCTTCTTCTGGCGTTATGACGTCAAGCGCGATGCCGGTTTCCGAAAATACACGATCGACAAATTCATCGCCGTTCGTGGCGCGACGACAGGCTTCGGTCGCAACGTTACGACTGACCCACACATTGCGCCGACGCAGCTTGTCCGCACAGTCCTTCAGCGCATATATGGCGCGATCGATTGCATCATCGGACAGTCGTCCGCTTTGCAACATGCCTTCGCCAAGCCGCACGATACGGGAATAGGCATCGATGATATAAAAACCGCCGCGCGTCGGGCGCGCGATCAACAGGCGGCAATTATTGGTTCCAAGGTCAAGCGCGGCATAAGCCCGCTTCTGCCGCATAACGGCGGACCGGTCCTGCCCGATATTCGGCAGGTTTGGGGCATCGTCGGCCACAACTGCTGGCTCGAGTGGCATGATAGTCGCCTTATAAACACACACAGCAGGTCAATCACGCGCCTGCCAATTGATACGGACGCTACCATCACTTGGTTAAAATTGGCAATAGATGCTGTCACGATAAGTTGAGGCCCCAACATGGCCGCGCGTCAATTGACAGCAGCGGTGCTTGAACCTATTAGCGCGCTTGCCGGTCGCACCGACCCGCATTGCCCCGTCGTCTAATGGTAAGACTACGGACTCTGAATCCGTCAATCGTGGTTCGAATCCATGCGGGGCATCCAGTTTTTACGTCAAATCCGCTCGTTTTCGGCCAGTGGCAGCGTCAGCGTCACGGCAAGCCCGCCAAGATCTTCGCTTTTACCAAGCGTAACCGACCCACCATAAATTTCGGCAACATCCTTGACGATCGCAAGGCCAAGCCCGGTTCCGGGTTTTCCCGTGTCGAGCCGAGCGCCGCGCTCGAACAGCGCCGCCCGGTCGGCCTTCGTCACCCCCTTGCCGTCATCTTCGACAACAACCGTGAAGACACCTTCATCGGGAAATGACGCCACCGTCACGAACACCCGGCCACCACCATATTTTGCGGCATTATCGATAAGATTACCGACCATTTCCTCAAAATCCTGCCGTTCGCCACGAAACGACACGTCATGCACACCATCAATATCAATCGTGACCTCGTACATGCGCTCAACGGTCCGCTGCAGCGCCTCAAGCGAATGCCAGACCGGCGCGCGCGCATTGACGATGGCGCGCCGCCCGAGCGCACGGGCACGCGCCAGATGGTGATCAATATGCCGCCCCATGACGCCAAGCTGGCTGCGAACCGTTTCGGACAATGGCGTATCCTGCCGGGTCGCTTCGTTGATAAGAATCGCCATTGGCGTCTTTAACGCATGCGCAAGGTTTCCGGCATGCATACGCGCAGCTTCTGCTTGATTCTCAGTATGTTCAAGAAGCTCGTTCAACTCGGTTACAAGCGGCGAGATTTCGGTCGGAAAGTCGGTGCTGACACGCTTCGAAGCGCCGCTGCGGACCTGCACAATTTGCTTTCTGATGCGCCTTAATGGCCACAATCCATAGGTCGCTTGCGCCGATGCAAGACCGATCAGGCCAAGACCAAGAACGCCAAGCGACCACATCAGTGTCGACCTGACAGATACGAGCTGCGCGTTCAGCGCAGCGCGGCTGTGCGCAACCTGAAACCGGAATATCAGCGAACTGTCTGGCAATACGATCGATTGTTCCACGATGCGCAGCGGTTCACCGGGAAAGGCATCACTGTCATAGGCGATCATGTCATCGCCGATTTTCCCCTGTGTCGGCGTCAGTGCACGATCCCACAGGGAACGCGACCGATAAGGCTCCTGCCCCGGCGTGCTGATTTGCCAGTAAAGCCCCGAATACGGCTCCTGATAACGCTGATCGCCAAGCGCCCGACTCAATTGAACTTCACCGGCGCTGCCGATTTCAGCTGTTGCAATCATCGCGTTCAGCACAGCTTCAAGCTGCGCATCAAAATTCCGCACGATGATGTTGCTGACGGCGCGCTCCAGGAAAAACCCGCCAATGACCAGCAATGTGATGGTCCATGCCGCCGCGATCGCCAACATACGCCGGGTGAGCGAACGCGACAAAAACAGCCCTCTCCCAAAGCGCGGACGCGTCGCAGCCGGAAGCGCGGACAATCTATTTTCCCGTATTGGTCTTCGGATCGTCGAGACTGTAACCAAGTCCACGAATCGTATCGATCAGATCGGCACCAAGTTTTTTACGTATTCTCGTAATAAAGACTTCTATTGTATTGGAATCTCTATCAAAATCCTGATCATAAATATGCTCGATCAGCTCCGTGCGCGATACCACCTTGCCCTTGTGATGCATCAGATAGGACAAAAGCTTATACTCCTGCGCCGTCAATCGCACCGGCGCGCCAGCAAGCGTTACCCGCCCCGAGCGTGTGTCCAGCCTCACCTCACCGGCTTCAAGTTCCGAACTGGCATTGCCGGTCGAACGCCGAATCAGCGCCCGCAACCGCGCGATCAGCTCTTCCATCTGAAACGGCTTCGCCAGATAATCATCCGCGCCTGCGTCAAGCCCGGCCACCTTATCCGACCAGCTATCGCGTGCGGTCAGCACAAGCACCGGCGCAGCCACTTCTGACTTGCGCCATTTATCAAGCACCGTCAGCCCATCCATTGCAGGCAGGCCGAGATCAAGAATGATCGCATCATAGCTCTCGGTGGATCCCATAAAATGCCCGTCTTCGCCATCATGGGCGACATCGATGGCATAGCCTGCACCTTCAAGCGTTTCACGAAGCTGGCGGGCGAGCGTTGGCTCGTCCTCGACGATCAATACGCGCATTATGGTTTGTCCTGACTTTAATTGCCCTGAATGGAAAGGATATTACCCGTCGCAGCGTCCACGTCCACCTCAACCACTGACCCCTCGCGCAGATAACGGAATGTATAGCGCCTTGCATCAAGATGCGGGTCGATGCCGATCAGTTCGCCGCGGACGCGTGCACCAACGCGCTGGCGGATCTCTCCAAGTGAACGGATCTTGCCGCTTGTCGTTGCCTGCCGCGCCTCGTCATGATCCCTGACCGAGGGGTCAAGCGCACCAGCGGGCGCCCCTGCCATCATCATGCCGATCAAAGCGGCGATCAGAATTGAACATGGCATCGCATCTCGACTCATTTGGAGAACCTCGTCGACAGGCATAGGCCCTTTGGCGTGAATAGCTTATGAATGTTGCACTCCCCCCGCAACTTCCCTAACTCGCCTGCAGTCAAAATCAAAGGTACGTTTTCCCGTGGCCGCGCCCATCGTCTCGCTTGAATCCATAGGCCTCGTGCAAGGCACAGGCTGGCTGTTTCGCGGCATCGACCTGTTCGTTGGCGAACGGGATCGGCTTGCGCTGATTGGCCGGAACGGTGCGGGAAAAACAACCTTGTTCAAAATTCTCGCCGGACAGGTCGATCTGGATGAAGGCCAGCGCAAAATGCGCCCCGGCACGAAAATCATTCTTCTGGAACAGAATCCCCCGGTCGATGGATTCGCGACTTTGCGCGATTATGCACTTTCAGGCGACGATGCAGCCCCCTTGCACGACATTGAAGCGATTGCCGACCAGATCGGCATCGACCTGTCGCGTGACGCGGCAACGGCAAGCGGTGGCGAACGTCGGCGCGCCGCCATTGCCCGCGCGCTTGCAAAGGCGCCTGACCTCATCCTGCTCGACGAGCCGACCAACCATCTCGACCTTGCCGCCATCGAATGGCTCGAATCATGGCTCAGCCGTTTTTCAGGCGCGTTCGTAACCATCAGCCATGACCGCCGCTTTCTGACACGCCTGACGAAATCGACTATCTGGCTCGATCGTGGCCAGCTTCGCCGTGCGGATATCGCCTTTGGCGGCTTCGAGGCGTGGGCCGAGCAGGTCTATGCCGACGAAGCGCGTACGGCGCAGCGCATGGATTCAAAGCTCAAGCAGGAATTGCATTGGCTGCAGCGCGGCGTTACCGGGCGCCGCAAGCGCAATCAGGGTCGCTTGACCAAGCTCAACGAACTGCGCGCCGAGCGCAGCGCCATGATGGGGCAAGGTGGCAAGGCCAAACTCGCGCTCGACAATGACAATGCAAAAACCAAAATCGTCATCGATGCCAAGGACGTCAGCAAAACCTATGAAGGTCGCACGATCATCAAGGATCTGAACGTCCGTATCCAGCGCGGCGACCGCATCGGCATCGTTGGCCCCAATGGTGCGGGCAAGACAACGCTCTTAAAGCTGCTGACCAAGGAAATCGAACCCGACACAGGCCGTGTTCGGCAGGCAAAAACCCTGACCGGAATCAGCATTGATCAACAGCGCAAGATCCTCGAGCCGGGAAAGCGCGTCCGCGACATCCTGGCCGAAGGCGGCGAATGGATCGACGTCCGCGGCGAACGCCGCCATATTATCGGCTATCTGAAAGACTTCCTGTTCGACGCCGCCGCCACAGAAGTCCAGGTCGAAACATTGTCGGGCGGCGAACGTTCGCGACTGCTGCTCGCCCGCGAATTCGCCAAGCCGTCAAACTTCCTTGTGCTTGACGAGCCGACCAACGACCTTGACCTTGAAACGCTCGACCTGCTGCAGGAAGTCATTGCCGACTATGACGGCACCGTCCTCATCGTCAGTCACGACCGCGACTTTCTCGACCGCACCGTCACGATGATTATGGGCCTCGATGGCTCGGGTGACATTGATATCGTCGCAGGTGGTTACGCCGACTGGGAGGCCCGTCGCAGCAAGCACACTCCAAAGGCACCAAAGCCTGCCGTACCCCGGACCGAAGCACCACGGACCAGCGTCGTTAAACTCAGCTACAAGGATCAGCGCGCGCTTGACCTCCTACCCGGCCAGATCGCCGATCTGGAGGCTGAAATCGCCCGTCACGAGGCCACGCTCGCCGACCCTGACCTCTACACCCGCGATCCAGAAGGATTCCAAAAGATATCAAACGCGCTCGACATGGCCAAAGCACAGCTGGCCACGAGCGAAGATCGCTGGCTGGAATTGGCGGAAATGGCCGAAAAACTATAGGTCACTACCTCGCGCTCCATAATTTCGTCCGCATTTAATAAACCCGTCATCCCAAGCGTAGTCGAGGGACCCGCAAAACCGTCCCGGATCACGGAAAATCAGCATTTTCGCCACGGCATCTTCTGAATGGCAACGCGGCCTAGGCTGCATCCTCGAACTGCAAACGGGCAAGCCGCGCATAAAGGCCATTTTCGGCGAGCAGCGCATCATGACGCCCTTCGGACATGATCTGGCCTCCATCCATAACCACAATCCGGTCCGCACTGCGTACGGTTGCAAGGCGGTGGGCAATGACGATTGTCGTGCGGCCGCGCATCAGATTTTCAAGCGCATTTTGCACCAGCCGTTCGCTTTCCGCATCAAGCGCCGATGTCGCCTCGTCAAGCAACAGGATCGGCGCATCGCGCAGGATCGCCCGCGCAATCGCCAGTCGCTGACGCTGACCGCCCGACAGGCGCGTTCCGGCTTCACCAAGATAGGAATCTATGCCGTCGGGCAATTCCTTGAGGAACTGTACCGCATTTGCAGCTTCTGCAGCGGCCCAGACCTCCTCATGCGTCGCTTCGGGACGACCATAGCGGATATTGTTGAAGGCGGTTTCGGCAAAAATCACCGTCTCTTGCGGCACCACTGAAATACGCGCGCGAAGGTCATGCGGATCGACCTTGTGGATCGGCACGCCATCAACGCGCAGTTCGCCCTTCTGCGGGTCGTAAAAGCGCTGGATTAACTGAAACAGCGTCGATTTTCCCGCGCCTGACGGCCCGACGACTGCCACCGTCTCTCCGGCCTCGATTTTCAGGGAAAAATCACTGATCGCCGCGTCATCGGGTTTGCTTGGATAATGAAAGGTCACAGCGTCGAATTCGATCTGGCCTTGCGGTGGCGTGGGCATTTCAAGCGGGGTCTGCGGGGCACGGATTGCCGGTGTTGCGTGCAGCAATTCCGACATCCGGCTCGCTGCACCTGCAGCGCGCATGATATCGCCATAAACCTCTGTCAGCGCCCCGAACGCCCCCGCCACCAGCGCTGCGGTCAGCACAAATGCGGTAATCGCGCCGCCGGTCATATCGCCGCTGATCACGTCACGTGCGCCTTCCCATAGCACCATGGTGATGGCACCGAACATCAAGGTGATCATGAACGCTGTCAGGCCAGAGCGCATGGCGATCCGGCGCTTTGCCGCCGCAAACGTCGCCTCGACAGCGTTTCCAAAGCGTGCGCCCTCGCGGCTTTCCTGATTGAATGCCTGCACGATGCGTATGGCGCCGAGCGCTTCACTGACGATTGTGCCGACGCCGGCAACCCTATCTTGCGACGTGCGCGACAAGGCTTTCAGGCGGCGGCCCATCAACGTCATCGGCAGCACTGTCAGCGGAATACCAAGCAGCATCAGGCCGGTCAGTTTCGGGCTGAGCGTGAATAAATAGATGGTGCCGCCAATCCCCATGACAATGTTGCGCAAGGCGATTGAAAAACTGCTGCCGACCACCTGTTCGATGATCGCCGTATCCGATGTCAGCCGGGATGATATTTCCGCCGGACGGTTCTCTTCAAAAAAGCCCGGGTCAAGCGTCAGCAGGTTCTTGTGCACGGCGCGCCGAAGGTCGGCGACCACCCGCTCGCCAATCCACGACACAAAATAGAACCGGACTGCCGTTGCGATTCCCATGACGAGGATAACGCCCAGCATGCCAATGAAATATGGCGCAATCGAATCGGCTGTTTCGGCTCCAAAACCATTGTCGACAATCCGCTGGAAGCTGCGCGGAATCGCCAGCGTCGCGCCCGCTGCCACCAACAGCGCAATCGAGGCGGAAATCAACTGAAGCGGATAGGCCTTTGAAAAACGCCACAATAAAACCAGTTTGCTTAATGGCTTTTTGGGCAGGGGCAGCGTGGCTGTATCGGTGGTGTCAGGCATGGCAGGTGCATTAGCAGTGCCGGACGCCTGCCTCAATCAATTTAAGTCTGGCTCAGTCGCTTGGTCGCCATTGCAAGCGGCGCATTCAGCGCGCTGTCCAGCCACCATCTATGCTGAGAATTTCGCCTGTAAAGGAGCGTCCGGTTTCACCCGCCAGGAACACCGCAAAGTCGCCGACTTCCTCGGGTTCAACGAAGCGCTTATTCGGCTGCGCGGCAAGAATAATGTTCTTAATAACGTCCGCTTCGTCCGTATTATTCGCCTTCGCCTGATCGGTGACCTGCCCCTCGACAAGCGGCGTACGAACATAGCCCGGACAAATCGCGTTCACCGTCACACCCGTCTCTGCAAGTTCGAGCGCCGTTGATTTCGTCAGACCGACAACCCCATGCTTTGCCGCGACATAAGCAGACTTATAGGGCGATGCGACAAGACCATGCGCCGAAGCGATGTTGATGATCCGCCCCCAGTTCTTCGCCTTCATTGCCGGGATCGCTGCCTTGGACGTATAGAAGGCAGCGGACAGACAGATGGCGATGAGCATCTCCCATTTCTGGTCGGGAAATTCGTCGACCGGAGCAACATGCTGGATCCCGGCATTGTTGACGAGAATATCCGGGGCGCCAAGCTGCGACGTACAGGCTACAACCAGCCCGCGCGCTTCTTCCCCTTTTGACAGGTCAGCCGGAATATATAGGCAACGTACGCCATATGCGGATTCGATACCGGAGCGCAGCGCTTCGATTTCATCGGGCGCGCCAAAACCATTAAGCGCAATGTCAGCCCCGCCCTCCGCCAGCCTCTTCGCAATCGCAG
>JBFKAE010000022.1:0-26485 GCA_041621755.1 Sphingomonadaceae bacterium
CGACTATGCCTATCTCGACGCGAAATATGACACCTATGTCGTCGACGCAGTTGCCGGAATCGATTTCAGTGGCAACCAGCTGGTACACGCGCCCAAGCACCGGTTCAATTTCGAAGGGGTCTACACAACTGATATCGGCAATGCCGAATTTCAGGTGCGGGCAGCATATAATCATATCGGTTCGTTCTTTTTCCAACCGGACAACGACGCGGCCTCCAAAGAGGACTCCTATGGGCTAACCTCGGCTTCCGCACGCATAACGCTCCCAAATCGAACGACGAGCATCCAGATTTGGGGCCGTAACCTGTTCAACGTCGAATATCGCACACTATCGTTCAAGCTCGATCGGGAAGTTACCGAAGGCTGGTCAGATAAGCGCACCTACGGCATCACCCTGACCCAGGTCTTCTGAGGCGCGCACCAGTGACAGGAGATGGCGACTTCGGGAAGATGACGCTGTACCAGGCAGTCGCCAACTCCGTCTCAGCAAGACGCTTATATAATGGCTGGTGAGTGTGATCGGCCCCTCACGATCCAGATAGATATCTAACCGTACTATCGCACTATTGCTTAATCTGTGCGCCACTCATGTAGCCTCTTTTTTCGAGGCTCTTGGAAATTTTGGTCAGGATAGTAAGCAGATTGCCGACTTCCTCGTCAGTCAAGTCGTGGCTCGCCACTTCATTTACCTCGACCACATAACGCAGAAGCGGCTCTTCGAGCGCGCGCCCCTTGCTGCTTAGATATACCTGCGTCATGCGTTTGTCAGTAGAGGAACGACGGCGTTCGATAAGCCCCGCGCGTTGCAATCGGTCGAGCGCGCGCACCGTTGTCGGCCCCTGGACCTTCACGCGCTCTGACAACTCGGACTGTGACAATCCATCCTCAAACCACAATGCGCGGAGAAACCACCACATGCCACTCGTGATGCCATGCTGTCCGATGCGCTCGTCAAGTACCCGAACAAGGGTGCGATGGACATCCCGTAACAGGAAGCCAATGCTGTGTTCTGGATCGGTCTTCGCAACCTTCGACCCGCTGTTAGACATACTCGTAATTCCATTCTCTGTTTGCCGCTGGAATTTTCACCAGCAATATCGTGAACTAGCGTCTCGAAAACAGCGGCGCCCTTCACCGTCCTGCAAAACAACCAATTTAGATAGTTAGCCATCAAGATGCTGATTGTCACCCCGTTGTCTCACTTCAGTGCGCACCGACAATTTCGTGTCCGATTCGGTTTTCAGCACTTTCAGAGGCATGCAATCTTAACACTGATAGACCTTTGGAGGCATTTCCCCAAAACCTGGAGCGACATGACAATATAATCCGGCGACATTTTTCAAATTACGCCTTTACAGAACTGAACCTCACTATTATTAGTTAGCTATCGAATATAACTCGGGGTAAATAATGAGTACGCTCATAGAGCCAGTTGCATACGAGAATATGAAAAGCAGCCTGAAGGAGGCGTTTCGCGCCCGAGTTGAACGTCTCGGGTATCTCGGTGATTTTTACCGCTGCAGCGCCTATCAGCCGGAAGCCCTTGCCCACTTCGATTCGTTTACGAATGCTGCCAAAACATCAATCGAGCCCAAACTTGTCGAGTTGATCGCACTTACGGTAGCGAGTCGGTTCGAGGTCGCCTATGAGCGCAATCAGCATGAACGCCTCAGCGTTCGACTTGGCTACGGGCGCGCGTGGGTTCGCGATATCGTCGCCCTAGACCCGAATGCATCGCACCATCTGGATTCATCCGAACGCGATTTACAGCACTGGCTCCTGGCCGCGATTGAACGGCACGGACGCGATAGCGATGGCGAAGCTGCCGCATTTTTCGCCGATATGCCCCCCAACCAAGTGGTCGGAATAATGTTTGTGGCGATGCGCTTCATAGCGCACGCCTTTGCCGTCAACATGCTCGGGCTGATTTCACCCGTGCCGTCAATCTTCGAAGATGAATTTGGCGAGGACAAAATATCTGAAAAGCAGGTGACGGAATGAGCTTTCAAGCAGAATTTGTTCGCGACATTTCGTACGAAAACACGCCCTGGGATGCGGTGATCGTTCCCAAGCGGCAAATCGATCTCGAAATCGAGCGGCTTGCCGATGAAGCACCCGATAAAAATGGGCGGCGGCGGCGGATCATCAAGCATCCATTGGCTGCGTCGGGCAATCCGTCGCTGGCGCCGGGTATCCAAGTAGCGCTCGAGGTGCTCAAGCCAGGTGAGGCGACCGAGCCGTTCCGGCACAATGCCACCGAAGTGAATTTCTGCCTAGATGGCACCGGCTACACGCGCATCCGCGATCGCAAAATCGGCTTCGAACAGTACGATATATGGAATCATCCATCCTTCACGGCCTATCGGCACGTCAATGAGGGTTCGGAATTGCAGGTTCGTTTCGTCTATTCGAATGAGCCGCTGCTGAAGTACCTGCAAGTCTATCTCAGCGAATCCAACATTTCGGAATCTAGCGGGGCAAAGGCCGAAACGGTTGCTGGCGAGCAGAATGAAAGCCGCTCGTCAGTCGAATTGCCGACGATAGAGTGCGGCGCGCATGGCAGCCTGCTGATGCCTTATGAGAAACTTATCAATCCGCAACTCGTACAGTCCGAACCGAACCATTGGGCATGGCCCGATGTCCGGGCCGAACTCGAACGTCTCGAGAGCTTGGGGCAATCCTATGTAGGTCGGCGACTGTACCTGCTCTACAACAAGATGACCGGGCGTACGAACGGAACCACGCCGAGCTTCTTTGCAACCATGACGATCCGCCCGGCAGGCATTGTCGATCGACCGCATCGCCATGTCTCGGCTGCGATTAATTATTATTTTCGTGGGCATGGTCGAAGCACCGTGAACGGTGCGAAGTATGAATGGGGCCCGGGCGATCTCATGCTCTCGGCGCCGGGCTGGGCGACGCATAACCACGCCTCATATGATGAGCGGGTTTTCGAATTGACTATTCAGGATCAGCCATTCCATCTTTGGAACGAAAGCCTGCTTTGGCAGGAAGACATGAAAGAGCCGCCCGCATTGCTGGGTGTGGAATCGGGCTTCGAAACCAATCGAAACACCGTGGTGACGGAATAGGGAGGAGCCTACAGTGAACGGCGAAATGATCAGTTTGACAGCATCGGACGGACATACGCTCGCTGCCTACAAGGCCGAGCCCGCCGGGGCGCCCAAGGGCGGGGTGGTGATCCTGCAGGAAATTTTCGGTATCACCAACCACATCAAGTCGGTGGTCGATCAATATGCGGCAGAGGGTTATGTCGCGATCGCACCCGCCGTGTTCGACAGGGTCGAGCGCGGGGCCGTGCTCAAATATACGAATATCGAACGCGGAAAGGCGCTGGTTCAGGCGCTCAACCCCGGGCAGGTCATGCTCGACACGAAAGCCGCGCTCGATGATTTTGGTAACATGCCAACTGCGGTTGTTGGTTATTGCTGGGGCGGCGCAATGGCGTTCATCGCAGCTGCCAAGTTACCGATCGACGCGGCAGTTTCCTATTATGGCGGGCAGATCCCGATGGTCTTGCCAATGCAGCCATTGGTTCCCGTGCTCTATCATTTCGGCGGTGAGGACGGAGCCATTCCGGCCAACGCACGCGAAACAATCGTGGCCGCCGACCCTAATGGCGAATTTCATGTCTATGAGGGTGCCGGGCACGGTTTCAATTGCACCGACCGTTCCAGCTTTCATGCTGAAGCCGCCTCAATGGCGTTCGAACGGACACTTGATTTCATGAAAACGAATTTCGCGAAAAAATCATAATATAAAATAACATAGATAGGAGGATGTAATGAGAGGCGATAAGTTTATTTTCGACAATGTAGTGCACATGTACGACAACCGTTCGACGAACGTCATCGGCGAGGAGGGGCAGCATCTCGCGGACGGCATCGGTGCCGTTGCCAAGCGATTCTCGCCAGAAGGTTTTCAATACCGTCCGAATTTCGAAACTGATGCTGTCGAGTTCGAAGAGGCCTATAATATTCTCTTTAAAGAATCTGACACCGATATGGTGATGGCGCAATGCGTTCCGGTGTTCGGATGGTATAAAGAAGGCTTTTCTCCGGTCGAACGTAACCACGGCCTGGCGGCGCGCTACCCTGATCGCGTGATGTTTTGTGGCGGGGTCGACCCGGTGTGGCAGGGTATCGGTGGCGCGAAGGAATCGATGATCCACCAGATCCGCGACCTAGGCGCGAAAAGTTTCAAATTCTACCAGACGCAGAAGGACATGGTTTACTGGGCGGCGGATGATCGCAAAATCGCTTACCCGCTATACGAGACGTGCCTGAAAGAAGGCGTCGACGTCATCCAGTTCCACAAGGGTCTTCCCTTCGGTCCGCAGCCGCTGAACCCGCTGCGCTGCATCGATCTGGAACAGGCCGCGCTCGATTTTCCCGAAATGAAGTTCGTCATCCACCATCTCGGCGACCCCTACATAGATGAAACGATCAACATCGCGACTCGTCACGAGAATATGTACATCGCCCTGTCGGCCTGGTTTAACTTCTACCCGATGATGCCGTTGGAATGCCTCCATAGACTAGGCAAATTCATGTTCTGGGTCGGCGCCGACCGGATGTTCTACGGTTCGGAAGGCTTCGTCTGGCCTACCCTACAAGCCTATATCGAGCTGTTCGACAATCTCGAAATGCCAGAGCAACTGCAAGAGGACTATGGTTACCCCGCACTAACCGAAGAGGTAAAAGCAAAAATCTTCGGATTGAACTTTGCCAAACTTATGGGCGTCGATGTCGAGGCGAAGAAAAAGGAATTCGCCATGCAAAAAGCGGCGGAGTAAGGGTGATGGTCGAAGTTGCAGCACAACCCAGTCCCCGGCCGACGATCGGGGAACTGGAACATGCCATTCGTCTCGTCCGGCCTCGCTTATATGCGCATGCAGGCGACGCCGAAGTTGTCTCGATCGACGAATTCGGCAAGGTTACGTTGCGGTTCCACGGGGCATGCTTAACATGTCCCGCAAAGCCGGTGACGCTGGCCGCTGCGCTGATACCCGTGCTGGAGGAGGTAGAGGGCGTAACCCAAGTGGTCGCCGAAGGCGTTCATGTTGACCAGGCGCATATACGCCGCATGCAACGCATCATCTTCCCGGGACATAATTCAGGCGGCCCGCGACCTTCCGGCTCTGCCTGACGAAAAGCTTTACAGGAGAAAAACATGCGCGTTGATCACGGTAGCATTGAGGCTTTGCGCGCCACTTTGCGTGGGGTCGCACTTACCCCTGACTCTGTCGGCTATGCGGAAGCTCAGCCCATTTGGAACGCGATGTGGGATAATCATCGCCCCGCCCTGATCGTTCAACCGGCCGGAACGGACGACGTCATTACCGCCGTCCGCTACGCGCGCGAACACGATGTACCGATGGCGGTGCGCGGCGGTGGGCACTCCGCCGCCGGCAAGGGAACAAATGACGGCGGCATGGTGCTGGACCTTTCCAGTATGAAGGGAGTCCATGTCGATCCTGTTGCACAGACCGCCACCGGGTTCGGTGGCAATCTTTGGCAGGACTTCGACCCGGAAACACAGGCTTACGGGCTGGCTATACCTGGCGGACTGATCTCCACCACCGGCATCGGCGGGTTCACCACCGGCGGCGGCATCGGCTGGCTCACCCGTAAATATGGTTTGACCTGCGACAATCTGATCGCGGCTGATCTCGTGACCGCCGACGGCGAGTTGGCGCGGGCAAGCGCCGAGGAAAATCCTGAGCTGTTCTGGGGTTTGCGCGGCGGCGGTGGCAATTTCGGTGTCGTCACCCGCTTTACTTACAAGATGCACAAGGTTGGTCCGATGGTAACGGGCGGCGTTCTTGCTTTCACCCTCGATCGCGCCGAGGAAGCCACAAATGCATTCGGCGAGTTGCTCGCCAGCAACCCTCCGCGCGAACTTGGCTGCGCTCTCGGTTTGCTAGCGTTGCGACCGGGGGATCATTACGATGAGTCCTATTATTGGCAACGCGTTGCGGGCTTGTCCTTCTGTTGGACCGGCAATCCCGACGATCTCGATAAAGTGCTCGCCCCGTTCCTCAAATCCAAACCCGATCTGCAGATGATCAAGCAGATGCCTTACACATATCTTCAGAAGATGCTTGACGTGATGGCGCCGCATGGTCTGCGCGGTTACTGGAAATCCGGTTACGGAAAAGAATTCACGTCGGAGATGGCCGCAAAGGTCATCGAGTTCGGTGGTGCGCCGGCGTCCAATCTCAGCCAAGGCGAATTTGCGCTTCTGGGTGGCGCTTTTGCTGATGTTGACGACAATGATACAGCTTTCGGGGATCGCTCAGGCAAGTTCGTCTACAATCTGGTTGCCACGTGGGAAGACCAAAAGGACGATGATGCCAACAAGAAGTGGGCCCGCGATTACTTCGATGCGATGCAGCCTTGGTCTACCGATACAGTCTATGTCAACTTCCTGTCGGAGGAAGGCGACGAACGTATCCGTGCAGCCTATGGTGATAAGTTCGATCGGCTTGCGGCACTGAAATATGAATATGATCCGGACAATTTCTTCCGGTTCAACCAGAACATTCCTCCCATCCCCGCTGGAAAAGCAGCGGAATAGATACGAGTCAGAACGACTGCAATTCATCATCGACCAGCACACTGATCTTCGATGGTGGACATGCCAGAGGCATCTGACATTGCTGCGAGAACAGACAAACAAAGGCCGCACGCTGGCCGACGATAAGGAGATAAATGAATGGCTATCAAACGATCTGCTTTGGTAATCGGTGCTGGACAGGGTATCGGCGCTGCGGTTGCGATCCGGATGGCGGCGGACAACTACAATGTTGTCGTTGCCGACCTGAATGAGAAGGGCGCGCAGTCCACTGTCGCATCCCTTGCCGAGGGGGATCACAAAGCTGTGAAAATGGATCTGTGCAGCGAGGAATCAATCATCGCGACCATCAATGGCGTTTCCGAAGATTATGGCAGTCTCGATACGATGGTTTGCGTTGCAGGCGGACCCATGATGCGGCCCGACCATCACCCCATCGTAAAGGACTTCCCGTTGGACGAGTGGCGCAAGATCATCGAATTCAACCTTACCGGGAGCTTCATGGCCACAAAGGCTTATTTGCAGGCGGCCAGTCGCAGCGCACCACGACATGGTCGCGTTGTCCTGTTCAGTTCTGCAGCTGGCGAGGTCGCCGGCGCGATAACCGGATCCGCCTATGCGGCCGCAAAAGCGGGCGTCATCGGCTTTACGAGATACGCTGCAATGGAAGCGGCCCGCATGGGAATCACCGTCAATGCAGTTGCGCCCGGACCAACCGATACGCCGGCGTTTTGGGAAAGCTGTTCCAAGGAAGACGAGGCGGTGCTGACCAATTTCGTTCCGCTAGGGCGCATGGCGAAAGCGGATGAAATCGCCGACGGCGTGGTTTGGCTTTGCTCCAAAGGCGCCTCTTACGTCACTGGAACGACGCTCGACATCAACGGCGGCGTACACATGCACTGACGCTTGGGCGGATTAATTTCCGCGAGCGTCGCCCGTGGGGCATTTAGAGTGAACTGCACGTGCGGAGCAGGTCAAGATTAGGAAAGAGGAGGTTTGTACCGAGATGAGTACATCTGGCGCAACGATATTCACCAAGGATGACTGTCCGCACTGCCAAAGAGCAAAAACCATTTTGCAAAAGCACGGCATTGCCTTTGAGGAAATCGATGTTTCCTCTCCAAATGCGAGCATCGAAGCTCGCTATTATTCTGGCCTGGCAACGGTGCCGCAGATTTTCATCGGAGATTATCACATCGAAAGTGCTGACGATCTCCAGAAACTCAGCGACGCGAACCGATTGCAGGATATCGCTGGCAAGTCTGCTGCCGCCAAACCGTTTGTGGGCTCAGTATCGTCCGATATGGCTGCAGACGGACAGCAAGAATATTCGCTATCCGAATATATCGGCGAATATGATCAAGGCCGGTTCGAATTCGACCCCGTGAATGTCACGCTGTTGCACGGTTACAAAAATTGGTTCGGTTACTGGCCGCGAACCCATCGCTACTTCTCGCACTGGGGCGAAGCGTATCGTTCTCTTACGCCCGCGCTGATTCTGCTTCCTTATACCGAGGTGCCGCGGATGATTGGTGTTCGTGCGGCCATGGGCGCGGCTTTTGCAAGCACGCGAACGCATGGTTGCAATTACTGCCGCTCTCACACGGTGTCGCTCGGTGGCGAAGAAGCGACAGCTACCATGGCAGACCTGATTGGGCTGATGGACGGCACGATCGAGAAAAGCGATTATTATGGCGAGTTCGAACTCGCAGTTGCCCGGCTGGCGGCGAACACGACAACGAACACAGTCGAGCCGACGATGATCCAGAAGGTGCGTGACACTGCTCATCTTTGCCTTGATGGACCGAAAGACCCACAGGAAGTGCTGGACTCGGTCGGCATCGCAGTATCGATGATGGGCTGGCTCAACCTGTTCAACGACCTCGTCAATGTCGAAATGGAAGGGCATTGGGCGAAACGCACCAAGGACATGCTCGAATTCGACGAAGGGCGTCATGCTGTAACCGACGAGAATCTCGACGATCTGGATCATGACATTCCGCCTGTTACGCTGCCGGTGGAAGAAATTGGCAAGCAGATGGTCGAACGCGTCGGCGACCTGAAAGAGTTCGCCAAGTCGGAAATGGGCTTCGTCCCCGAGTGGCTCGAAGTCTATCCCGCGCATGCCAAGATTTTCTATCTCTATGCGTATGCCACGATCATGTCGCCTCGCGATCACGCGAAGATCGCTTCTGAATTCAAGCATATACTTGTTTACGTTTCTTCTATTGCCAAGGGCTCTTTCGCAATCGCGGGAAGCGAAGCGCGGGCGGCTCATTATGTCTCCAAAGAAAAAAGCAAAACGCTGACACGGATCAAGGCGGCCTATGACATCGCAGTAGATCGCCTGGATGGCGGTAGCCTATTCACCAGTGCCGAAAAGGCTGCTCTGCGCCTCGCCTGGATGTCGGCGCAGGTGCCGGTTACGACCATGAAGCGTTTCACCGATCCGCTCGTCACTCATTACAGTCCGCGTGAATTGGTCGAACTCATAACCGTGTGCGGGATGGCCGGGTCGCTTCAACGGGTGGCGGCGATTACCAAGCCAAATCTAAACGCAGAAACGCGGAATTTTCTTACAGAAAACGGCTTGGCAACGGACAGTCTGGATGCCGCCTATCCTGTCTGAAGGGTCGCCACAGTCACCCCAATTCCAAGAGAGAAAATCTGAATGATGCGTTTATTGAGTAGCAAAACCAGTTGGGGCAGGCGATTGCTCTGCGCGCCCTTGGCTGCGCTTGCGCTTGCTGTCCCCCTCACCGGATCATATGCGCTCGTACCGGAAAATAAAATGAAGGCGCCGCTTAGCTGCAGTGGCAAGGATTCGGAGGCAACCACACTCACCTTGCTGGGCACTGCCGCCGGACCGGTCGCACGGAAGTTGCGCTCACAACCTGCCAATCTGCTGACCATCGGTGGCAAACATTATCTGATCGACGCAGGAGACGGCACGGCCAGACAACTCGCCAAGGTGGGCGTGATGCCCCACAACATAAAGCAGGTGTTTTTGTCCCACCTTCACGGCGATCATATCATCGGCCTTGGTCCGCTGATGATGTTTCAGTGGACTGCGCTGACGGAATCGGCCGTCACAATTCACGGCCCACCAGGAACGAAGATGTTCGTCGAGGGCAGCAAAGACTACATTTCGGTACCTGTTGCAATTTTTCGACCGCAATATCCGGCGGCACCACAACTCGATAAAAAATTCTCTGCTGTCGAACATGTGGTCAGCCCCGGGATGCAGCCCACGTTGATCCATGCGGATGACAAAGTGAAGGTATGGGCCGTCGAAAATACCCACTATGTTTCCTTACCCCCCCTCAATCATTTATATGGGCGTGACCGGTCATATTCCTACCGGTTCGACACGCCGGACCGGTCGATCGTGTTCACGGGAGATACCGGGCCGAGCGAGGCTCTGAGCGCGCTTGCCAGCGGTGCCGATGTCCTGGTGTCGGAAGTAATTGACATTGACAAGCAGATAGATGTCATCCGCCGAATAAGTGGCCTGCCCGATGAGAAAATCCAGGGCATCATTGAACATATGGCGAAGCATCATTTAACGGCCGAACAGGTCGGGAGGATCGCCGACGCCGCTTCCGTCAAACATGTTGTCCTTACCCATCTGGCTCCGGGTATGGATGAAGAGATCGACTTTTCATCATACACCAAGGGAGTTGAAAAGCATTTCTCGGGGCCAATCAGCATCGGTAAGGATCTGGACTGCTTTTGACATTCTGTTTTCTGTTCTGCCCGCAATTCTCGGCGCACCTCGCCCATGTGCGCGGTGCTTCTTAGCTGGCTCTCCCTAACCAAGACGAAGGATACGCTTTTGACTGAAACGCCGAGCATGAAAATTTTCGACCCAACCCGGTTGACGGTCGCGGAATTCTATCGCGCGATGATCAGCGTCGTTGCGCCGCGCCCGATTGCCCTCGTCAGCACCCGTGCAGTCGACGGCACTTGCAATCTAAGTCCTTTCAGCTACTTCAACTGCTTCGGAGCCAACCCGCCAATAGCCGTTTTTTCGGTTTCCACTATGGAAGGTGGCGCGTCGAAGGATACGCTGCGCAACATGCGTGAGACCGGAGAGTGTGTAATCCACATCGTCGATCGACCGATGGCCGATCAGATGAATCTCTCAAGCGCCATGTTCGCGCCGGATGTAGATGAGTTTGAGCGATCCGGCCTTACCCCCATACCCGCCGATCTCGTCAAGCCAGCTCGTGTATCGGAAGCGAAAATCGCGCTGGAATGCAAAATGCTCCAGCTGATCGAGACGGGCGAATCAAGGGGCGCAGGCAATCTCGTTATAAATCAGGTGGTTCGGCTTCACGTAGCCGAGGCGATACTCAACGGCAATGGTGACATGGCTGACCCGCGCAAGTTCCGCGCGCTGGCAAGACTAGGCGGCGAGTGGTATCTCGAATCGACGCCCGAAACACTATTCGAACTGCCGCGACCGCCGAGCGGTGATGCCATCGGCGTCGCTGCATTGTTGAACTATGCTCCGGCGTCCGGCGAGCTCACCGGCAATGAACTCGGTTTCCTGGGAATGGCAACGGAGTTGCCGGACGAAACGGCCATCCAGAACTTTCTGGCTAAACAGCGTACCGCTAGAAACGGCGTGGAACCCTCGAAGTCGGAATGTATCAACCTCGTTCGCGAGGCTATCGCCCGATCCGATCTGACAGAAGCGTTAATTGCGCTCGCCGCGACCAGACACATTTAACGCCGGCCGATATCCTGTATCCACGCTTTCTAGCGATATATATCCATGATATTTTTGTCCGACAAAAGCACCGACGTGGAATATGAGGACACGCAATAGGGCACTACATACGTCAGGAGGACCATCCACAAGGGCGGGAAATCTCCTTTCAAAATACGATCCCACTGGTTGAGCAGGGTTAAGATGGTTCCGACGATCAAACAGACCTTGAAAGCTCTTCTTACCGTATAGCCGAGGAACAAAGCTTCTCTAAATGACGGTGTCCGGCCTTTTGGAATTGCCATTGCCTATCCCCGAACTTCAGTCGCAGCGGCTGTAGCGTTTGGGATATCGCGCGTCTGACAACCAGCTGGTTTTTCTTCACTTTTTGGAGCATAGCGATATTTACCAAGAAACATGATGACTATACCGCTCATCAGGCAAAGCACAGACGCAATATTGAAAAACTGGTCATATCCGCCCGTCGCATCGCGGGACAAACCTGCGAGCCAGGGGCCGATAATCGCTCCCAGGCCCCACAAAGCGAACAGGATGCCAAATACTCTTTTGAAGGCATCTGGCCCAAAATAGCGGCGAGAGAGAATTGGACCAATATCTCCGTCAGATCCGGTGACCAAGCCAATCATGACAACGCCGATCAGTAGCACGACCTTCATTTCAACCGACACGTGAACGGCGGCCTGAAACCCCACAGCCCCAAGCATGAAACACCCCAACACGACCAGCGGCGCATAAAACACGTCCATGAGGATTGCAGCACCTAAACGCCCCAGAAAAATTCCTATCCCGATCAAACCAGCGCCCAGAGCAGCTTCTTGCGCACTGAGGCCGCGTTCCGCAAGTGCTGCGGGGATATGACCAGCCGCACCGGAGGCGGCCAGGGTCGTTGCGAGCAAGGCCGATCCAATTATCCAGAAACGCCAGGATGAGAGAATTTCAGAAAATGCCATTTCTTTGCTTACACTGACTGTTTCGCCACTGGCCTCATCAGCACGACCGTGAGGATCTATCACGTTAAAAATCAGAGATAGTGAAACCACCGCCAGCACGCCCACCATTCCCGCCATCACGAGATAGGTGCTACGCCATCCAATCATGTCTATTAACCGTTCGGCAAGAATCGGTAGGGAAAAGGCCCCGATCCCAAGCCCGGTCATCGCGCAACCCAGTGCCAGCCCGAGGCGACGGTCGAAAGAGTTGGAAACGATCAGGATAAGCCCACCTGGCGTTGTGATCGTCGCGCCTAGACCGGCGACAAGGCAGGTGACTCCATAAAGGGGAAGGCTTCCTGGCAAGACAGCAAATGAAGCCAGACACAGGATAAGCACTCCATAGCCTATAATGAGCGCGCGCCGGGGACCAAAACGCCGTATGATTATGGAAAGGAACGGAGCAGCAATCGTCATACCCAGATAGGACATAGTGATAAGCAGCGAGGTTTGTGCCCGGCTCCAGCCCATATCCTCTTCGATTGGCTTGATAAACACGCCGAGCAGCAGTGGGAAAAATACAACAAATCCACCCAGCATCCCGACAGCCGATCCGACCAGCAACTGAACCGCGCGCCGGTTGAAAAGACCGTTTTCATCAAGCAAACTATCGGCATGGATGTTGGATGGTTGCATAAACTATCCCTTTAATATCATCTTCGGATTGCACTCCTCTTCAGAGACATTGCCGTGCGTCCTGGTGAAGACGCCAGAACGCGGCCCCCTCTTGCTGAAGTCCGTTTCCGGTTGATCGTCAGTAAAGCCAAGACCTGGGATCGTCTCAGGGACGGCACGCTTGGCAATGCGCAAACCGGTTCTTAGACATACGGAATGCGCCGAACGGATCATGTGCGCCTCACGATGAGATTTCTGATTTCGGTCATGTCTTCCATGGCGAAGCGGATGCCTTCACGACCCAGGCCAGAGTCCTTGACGCCGCCATAGGGCATGTTGTCGACGCGGTAGGAGGGCACATCGTTGATGACGACACCGCCGACATCAAGCCTGTCCCAAGCGTCAAACATCTTGAAGAGGTCGCGGGTAAAGATACCAGCCTGTAGCCCGAACTTGCTGTCGTTCACCTCTTCAAGCGCGGCATCGAAATCGCTGAATTTCGAGAGGATGGCGAGCGGCCCGAAAGCCTCTTCGGTGCTGACGGTGCAATGGCGCGGTGTGTTCTCGAGCAGCGTCGCCTCCAACATGGGACCGTCGCGATTGCCGCCGCACAGCAAGGTCGCACCGACCGAGACCGCATCCTGTATCCAGCTGTGGAGTCTGCGCGCCTCGCTCTCGGAGATCATCGGGCCTATAAAAGTGTTGCGGTCCTTGGGGTCGCCCGCGACGAGGGATTTGGTCTTTTCAACCAGCATGTCCCTGAAATGGTCATAGACTCTTTCATGAATGATGATGCGTTGCACGCCAATACAGCTCTGGCCGCTCTGGTAGAAAGCGCCGAAGATGACGCGCTCCAGCGCATCATCGAGGTTAGCGTCATGATCGACGATCACCGCCGCGTTACCGCCCAGCTCCAGCACAACCTTTTTTTTGCCGGATTTGGCCTTCAGCGCCCACCCGACGTCGGGACTACCCGTGAAACTGAGCAACTTCAGCCGATCATCTTCGGTGAAAAGGTCCGCACCCTCGCGGTGCGCAGGCAGGATCGAAAATGCGCCTTCGGGCAGGTCTGTCTCGGCCAGTATCTCACCCATGATGATCGCGCCCAGCGGCGTACGGCTCGCGGGCTTCATCACGAAAGGGCAACCTACGGCAATGGCGGGCGCTATCTTGTGCGCGGCTAAATTGAGCGGGAAGTTAAACGGCGAGATAAAGCTGCACGGGCCGATCGGTACGCGCTTCCATATCCCCTGATAACCCTTGGCGCGGGGGGAGATATCGAGCGGTTGCACCTCGCCATACAGCCGCGTTGATTCTTCCGCGGCGATGCGGAAGGTGTCGATCAGGCGCGTCACTTCGCCTTCAGCATCCCTGATCGGTTTGCCCGCCTCGACACACAGCGCGTAGGCGAGCTCGTCAAAGCGCTCCTTGAAGCGCTTCACGCAATGATCCAGCACCGCCTGCCGCTCATAACTTGCCATGCGCGCCATCGGTGCGGCCGCACGTACCCCGCCTGCTATCCCTTCCTCAATAGTTGCCCTATCCGCCTGCGCTACCCGAAACGCTACTTCGCCCGTGAACTTGTCCGTCACCGCCAGATCAGCATTCGTCTGACAAGCCCGGTTGTTGAGATAAAGGGGATAGACGTCCTTCAAGTGGGTCACTACGCCGTTTCCTTTTTTACGGGTACGGTGGGTATTAACTCGGGCCCTTCACTGCCATCCAGCATGGCGCGAAGCTTCATCTTGTCGATCTTTCCTGTGGCGCCCAAAGGAAGCTGCGCAAAACCAACTGCATCAGGCAACCACCACTTGGGTATCAGCGGTCGCAAATGCTCAATGACATCCGATGTGCCCAGTGGATCATCATCCTCAACCTCGAGAATAACGATGGGGCGCTCACCCCATTTCTCATCGGACCTGGCAAGTGCCGCAGCCCGACGTATCGACGGATGGCTGCACAGCGCATCCTCCAGAGCAATGGAAGAAATCCACTCTCCACCCGACTTGATGACATCCTTGCTCCGATCGACAAGTTGGATGAACCCATGCTCATCGATCTTCGCTATGTCTCCAGTGTCGAAGAAGCCATCGGCATCGACTGCATCCTTCTGATGATTGAAATAGCGCTTGACGACTGCAGGTCCACGAACGAGGAGTGCGCCAGCGGCTTTATTATCATTTGGAAGCACCTTACCAGCCTCATCGACGATTTTGGCCTCAACCCCGAAAACAGTGCGCCCCTGGCGGCAGCGTCGCGCCAACTTCTCCTCATTCCCCAGCGCGGCTTCATCGGGGAGAACCATTGAGATTGCGCCGAGCGGGGACATTTCGGTCATGCCCCAGCCATGAATGACCCTGATGTCGAAAGCATCGAAAGCACGAACCATATCTGTGGACACGGCCGAGCCGCCAATAACGATCCTGCGTAGCGTTTCAGGTGCGCTGCCCCGTTCGGTTATGATACGCAGCACATCCTGCAGTACGGTAGGGACACCTGCAGTGAAGGTCACGCCTTCCTGCTCGATAAGCTCAAGAACAGAACCTCCGTCCAGTCGGGAACCCGGCATGACCAGCGCCGCGCCCGCCATCGGCGCGATGAACGGCAACCCCCAGGCATTGGCATGGAACATAGGGACGATAGGCATGACGACATCCATCGCAGACAAACCGAATGCGTTGGTTTGATTGGCTACCAGCGCATGCAGGAAGTTCGAACGATGGCTGTACAATACACCCTTGGGATTTCCGGTCGTCCCTGATGTATAGCAAAGGCTGCCTGCCCGGTTCTCGTCGAAACCGCCCCAGACTGTATCCGGTGAGACGCCACCTGCAAACTCCATCAGCGTTTTGGTTGGAATATTGCCTATCGGTGCAACATCAACATCATCGGTCGCAATCAGGATCAATTCCACGCTCGGTATCTTGTCGGCGATCTCGCCTATCAGGCCTGTAAAACCTTTTTCGATAACGAGGATACGGTCCTTTGCATCATTGATGATCCAGGCAAGCTGGCCGGAATGGAGGCGCGGATTAAGCGTGTGCAGAACTGCACCCATTCCCATAACGCCATACCATGTCAACAAATGGTGATAGTTGTTCCACATCAAGGTAGCGACGC
Source organism: Sphingomonadaceae bacterium (assembly GCA_041621755.1). Taxonomy (GTDB): domain Bacteria; phylum Pseudomonadota; class Alphaproteobacteria; order Sphingomonadales; family Sphingomonadaceae; genus Sphingosinicella. Next base: position 16,057 of record JBFKAE010000022.1, read on the forward strand.
GATCACTGCCGGATATTCCGAAATTGTGTAACGCATGCGCTATGCGGCGTGCGTTCTGTTCCAGTTCGGCATAGTTTGACCTGCCAATGTCACCACCTTCGCGGCGAACAACAATCCTGGTATCAGGAAACTGCGCGGCGGCGGATGTGAGGATCTTGTCCGCCGTCAGCGCCCAGTCTTGCATCAATCCGTCGGTTTGTGTCGTCATTTTATAAATCCGTTACGGAAAAATCTGACGCGCCGAGCTTGAACAACTTGCCGATAAACTCCATCGATTCCGGCGCCATACCATGTGCATCGGCGGCGGCCCGGCTTTCCCAGGCCTCATAGATAACGAGTTTGTTCGAATCGACCGGATCGACCGCAATATCGTAAAAGCGGCAGCCCTTATGTTCCTTGCGTGTCTTTTCCGCGAAGTCGTTGAACAGCGCGAGGATATCTTCCCGCGCAACATCGGGAAGGCGCAATCCGCCTTTTGCTAGAACCAGCTTTGACTGTCCATCCGCATCGAACGTATCGCTACCTGGCGTCAAATCAGCTTTTGCCATAGCAAGCAGCTTCTCGGCCGTTTCGGGAACAGCCGAGATCAGAAAACGCTCCTCCTTCAACCCCTCAATTAAGGTTTTCGCGGCCTGTTGGGGACTTTGAAGGCGGTCGATCGGCATGCCTGCGGCCAGAAGTTCAGGGGGAATCCCCTTAATACGCCCGGAGCCCATGAACGGCGTTGCCGTGATATCGGGGCAAAATACTGAAACACCAATCGACCGGTTCATGACATAGGTGGATAAAGCGCGGCTGTAAGCGATGATACCGGCTTTGGAGGCGATATAGGGACCCGCGATAGGCAGATCGTGAAACAGGCCGAGACCCGATGATGTATTGACGATCCAGCCACCGCCGCCTTGTGCCGTCATACGCGGCAGGAAGGACGAAATGGAACGGCCCAGACCGGTGAGGTTGATGTTGAGCATCCAGTTCCAGTCGTCGGAAGTGACCTGCTCGAGAAGTCCGCCCAACGATGTTCCTGCATGATTGAAAAGAAGGTCAACGCGGCCATGCGTCTTGAATGCGGTATCCGCAAAGGCGCCGACAGAATTATCATCAGCCAGATCGCAATGGGCCGCAGTGATGCCGTTTTTCACCATAGCCGCCGTTTCCCTGGCGGCACCCTCGTCGATGTCGCCGACGATTACAGATGCTCCCTCGGCAACCAGGGCAAGAGCGATCTCCCGCCCTATACCACCACCGCCACCGAGTATCGCGGCTGTCTTTCCTTTAAGCTCCATGTAATTTTTCCCTAAGTGGCAATGTCAATATGGCGGCAATCAAGAAACGAGCCCCAGGCGGTCCAGTAATGTGTCCAACCTTTTCTCCAGTTCAGGCGAGGCAGACATCATTGGAAGGCGATGCTCATTGGTTGGCAGTATGCCCATCCGGCGCATCATATATTTCATCGGGATTGGGTTCGTATCCCAGAAAATCGCCTGATTCAGCTCAAAAAGCTCGTAATGAAGGCGCCTGGACTCGACCATGTTCCCTTCAAGTGCGGCTGCGGCCAAGTCTGCGATCTGGCGCGGCATAATGTTACCGGCTGCATTCATCAGCCCCGCAGCACCGATCGCCATCATCGGGAAACTCAACTCTTCCAGACCCACGAATATCTTGAACTCCGGGCCCAGTAGGGCCAGCGTCTCCGTAACGAAGGCAAGGTCCGTGGAAGCATGTTTGACACCGACAAGATTAGGTGCGCGGCTCGCAATCTCTGCAATGGCGGATGGCGGCAGGGACACGCCCGACCGCCCCGGAATATGATAGATCAGGACCGGAAGCGAAGTTCGCCCGGCCAAATCTGCATAATATTCGATCATCCCGCGTACGGGCGGCTTGATGAAATAGGGAGTCACGATCATCAATGCGTCTACGCCTGCGGCCTCAGCGCCCTTGGAAAGTTCCAGCGTATCGGCGTAGCTCTGGCCTCCTGTAGCAGCCACCACGGGCACTCTAGCCGCTGATGTCTTGACGGCCGTTTCGACCAGTTTCGTACGCTCCTCCAAGGTGAGCGTTGTCGGCTCCGCCGTGGTGCCATTCACAACAAGCCCATGCGAGCCACCACCGATGACATGCTCGGCAAGAGCAGCATAGGCGGCATAGTCAACAGCGCCGTTATTGAAAGGCGTTACCAATGGCGGGAAGGATCCCTGCAGAGCGGAAACTGGAAAACTCACGATTGCACCTCAAATATGATGACGGTTGATTCTGATCCGGAACTCACAGCATTATCTGCGCCGCGATCCTTATCGTCCCCCATAGTCATGCCCGAATGTCGGCCAGATTAGTCTCGAAACCGGCCTGCGCACCAAGCGTCAGGACCGGCCCGCCATCGAGATTTTCCTGCCATATAAGCGATTCCATTCCGATGTGCAGCGGATGATCCTGAATGGTCAGGATGACAGCGCCATCATCATGGGTGGCATGAGCATGACCAGCCCAGCCCGGCGCAGAGAGCATAATATCACCTGCCTCCCACTCCAGACGTTCACCTTCAACGACGCTGTATCCGCTGCCATCAAGAATGAAATTTATCGCCGCTGACACGTGGCGATGCGCGGGGCCCGAGAAATTGGCCCCAGCGGCCGTGACTGTTGCAAAGAAAGAGAAGGTCGTTCCATTCTTAATGCCGGTGGCCGGATTATAGAGGCACCAGAGCGGACGCCCCGTATACCCTGTCTTCAGCGACCGCACGAGGCCGAGATGCTCGCCAAGATCGTTCCACCGCCAGAGAAGCGAATTGGAGTCCACGAAATCCGGGTCAATGAGATGCTCATAGGGCAACAACATCGCGCCGCTCTCGCCAATTGGCAAAGCCGGTCCGGCGATTTCTTTCGCGCGCGCGATCTTCTGTGAAAATTCAGTAGCCACCTGCAGATGTGCGGAGGTTTCCTTACCTTGCGTTGGATCATAATCAGCGAAATAGATTTCGAGTTTCCGAAGAAGCGGCTCGTTCGAGTAGCTGACATAGGTGAGCGGCTCGCTCCCTGTATTTTTGATCGTCTCGACGTGCATACCGGGCGTGTTCCAGCTGTCACGTGCCGTGATTTCATGGCTACGCTCCCTAACGACAACACAGCCAATGCCGCTAAGGGCCATGGAAAAACCCGAAGCATTGTGACGCCGGGGCCGTGTCTGCTCACCCGGCAGCAAGATGCCGAAATATACCGCTATGCCCGGCGAGAGGCCAAGGCCCGGTTCTATGCTTGAAGGATGAACGAGCGAGACTTCGCGGCGACCATCCGGTCCCGCAGTTCCCTTCGAGAGCGCATCCATTGCTGCCTGTATTTCGCCGCCGCGAACCAGATGGGACGACCAGACGTCTATAGGTCGAGCCTGGTGGTTACGCTGATCAACCAAATTCCCCGGCATAGTTACAATCGACATTTGTTATTCCTCGCTTGAAGATATAGTTTCACTATTTGCGCCAACGCGGCGGCGTCGGAATCTGAGCTCCGATCGGCGAACCAACATTGCCAGCTTCAGCGCGGCGGAGGATTTCGCCTGCAACAGCTAGGTCGGACGTACCCAGTCCGGCTGATTTAAATATGCTGAGCCTCGGTGCCTTGGGTTGCAAATTGCCCGGCGTGGCGAGCACGCTTGAGAGAGAGACGAACCGCTCGCTGATCGACGAATCCTGCTCCACTGCGCTTTTCATCTCGCGCAGTGCCATGATGGTCGGCACATTGTCTGCCACGATGATCTCAGCCGAAGTCATGACGTCCGTCTCAACTTCAGCGAAACCGGGAAGCACAGCCCCTACTGCGTTGAGATGCACTGATGAGCCCATCATGTCCCGAGACAAGAACGGTTCCTTGGCGCGTGTCACGGATGCAATGATGGGAACATCCTTCACCGCTTCTTCCAGCGTATCGACAGCAATGACATTCAAGCCAAATCGCTCGCTCGCCATCTTCGCCGCCGCCACTCGCTTCTCAGTTGTAGGAGACCAAAGCCGAACCCGGTTCAGGTTGCGCACCAAAGCGATCGCCCCAAGTTGCGAAAGCGCCTGCCGCCCCGAACCGAGAATGGCGACTTCGTCAGCATCAGGTGCCGACAGCTCTCGCGTCGCCAGAGCGGTGACACCTGATGTACGCATAGATCCGAGCGCTCCCGCTTCGATCACAGCGCGCAGCAATCCCGTATCAGTATCAAACAGCATGAGCAGTGCGGCGGCACCCTTGGGCGTATTCACCCATGACTTGAAACATCCCAGCCCCAAAACTGGATCGTATGCTCCAAGCGAATGCAAGCTGCCTCCGCCCCATGCATGCATGGCCTTGGGAATGGAGACGCCGCTCTCCGTCTCAAGCCGCTTCAGCCCAGCCTCAAGCGGCTCCAAAGCTTCTTCGAGGCTGATAAGTCCAACAACATCTTTTTCTGTAAGCCAGCGGGCATCAGACATCACATCACTCCTCGGCGATAACAGGGTTGGTAAGCGTGCCGATACCCGGCACATCGATGGTGATCGTCTCGCCCGGGCGCATCCAGCGCGGGGGCACGCGGCGTCCGCCAATTCCAGCGGGTGTTCCCGTGGCAACAATGTCACCAGGCCGCAACTTCATGAATGTCGAGATGTAGGCGATAAGCCGGGGAATATCGAAAACCAGATCCGTCAACTTACCGTGCTGAACCTGCTCATCATTGAGTCTGGTAAACAGCTCCAAATTCGAGGGATCGCCAATCTCATCCGATGTAACTATCCACGGACCAATCGAACCCGAACGGTCGAAATTCTTGCCTGCAGTGGCCTGCGTACCATGAAGCTGAAATTCACGGATGCTATGGTCACCGAAACAGACATAACCGCCTACATAGTCATAGGCATCTGCCTGGGCTATGGAACGGCCAGCCCGCTTTATCACGAACGCGATCTCGCCTTCCCAATCGAGCGTCTCGGAGGCTTTAGGTACTTCTATAGGATCATCAGGCCCAACCAACCCCGACGCATAACGCATGAAAAATGTCGGATTTTCGGGAACTTCACGAGCAGATTCAGCAGCATGATTGACGAAATTGAAACCCGTGCACAATATACGGGCGTCAGCATCGACAGGCGCCGTCAAGGTGAAGCCCCTCTCCTCCAGTTTCGCATTATCCGTACATCTGCTTTCCAGCACACCCTGATCGAGCGCCTGCATGGCATCCGCAACAGTTGTTGGCCCGCCGGATTTGGACAGGTCGAAGGCTTGCTCGCCCTTGATCCCGACTATGACTTGGGAACCGTCGGATAATCTAGCGCATGCAATTTTCATATTTACCAATCCTCTCAGCAATATGCCGAACTCACAATACAAACGGTCTGCGGGGCATCACTGCCCCGCAGAAAACAGTTTTAAAATCTGCTATTTGGATATGAAGCCAGCATCAGAAGCGTTGGGCCACGGTGACGCCATATGTAGCCTTGTCACCATATCCGTTCCGGTTTTCCTGATCGAGCACGCTATTGTAGGAGCGATACTCGACATCAAATATGTTGCGTCCCCAGAGCTGTAAGCTGGTTGTTCCATTGGGCAGCGTCACACGAGCGGACACATCGGTAAGCCCATAGCCCTTTTCTTTGCTCAGCACGCTGTTGTCAGGCTGGAAGAAGAAGGTCCCCGTATAGTTATAAGCCGCCCGCAACTCGAGTTCGGTATCGCCCATAATGCTCGTGGTATAGACCGCATCAATGTTAAAGCGGTTCTTGGGAGCACGAACCATTTCATTACCCGAATACACGGTTGCAGGAACAGGCGGCGTTGCAGTCGGATTGCCGGGGTCTGCAATATAAGTGCCATAGGTCGCATCAAGGTATGAATAGCTACCATTAATGCGCAAGCCGGGCATCACCAGCGCAGAGGCTTCAACCTCTACACCCTTGATGGTGCTGCTGGCAGCGTTCTGGATAATCGCCGTGGAAAAGCCGCCTGGGAACACGACGACACGACGAACCTGTAGATCTTCAAACTTGTTAATGAAACCCGAAAGATTCAGGCGAACCCTACGGTTGAAAAATTCAGATTTCATACCAATTTCATAGGCTTGCACCTTTTCTGGATCGACAGTCTGCCGCGCCAAGGCAACCTGAGTGGCCGTCGATTGAATAGCCGCTGCCTTGAAGCCCTTTGAGTAGGATGCATAGAGAAGCACATCCCTGTCAGGCTTGAACTCCAAACCGATTTTAGGAGTGAAGGATGAAGACGTCAGCTTGCCGGGCTCTACGAAATCGAATGGTACGAACGGAAACGGCACGCCGGGCAAACCGTTGATCGACGTAAACACATAATCACGGCTGTCATGCGTATAGCGCGCACCAAGTGTCAGGCTAAGCTGGTCAGTGAAAGAATAGGTGCCCTGACCATAGACCGCAACGCTGGTCAATTCGCTTGCAATGTTCGTCTGATCCGATTTTCGAAATGCCGGCGGGTTATATGGCGGCGGTAGCATCGGGTTTACCAAAAGCCCTGGATTCGCGAGCAGAAACGCAATGGGGCTATCGAGACCCGCTGTAAACTGCGCACGCTCTTCGCCGTCATCCCGGAAGAAATAGACGCCAGTTACCCACTCCAGCTTATCGTCAAGAGTCAGGGCTCCGCCATCGGTCGACGCCAAGCGCAGCTCCGCGCTGTAAGTGTCGGAATGCGCATGACCTAAATAGTCGATATTGTCGTTGATATTGGCGTCGAGATCTTCACTTGCATCAAGAGTGTAGCTTATCCAGCCGGCCAGGGCCGTCAGATTGAGAGCATCGCCCTTCCACTCCAGCTTGCCGCCAACCTGTCCCTGACGGATGTGGTTCCCACCTGGAATAGTATAGGCCCCAGAATAAGGATCATTATCGAGTATCTGAGGCTTAAGAGGACCTGCGAGAAACAAGGGCGTGTTCCCTGCATCTAGGAACGAACCCTTCTGTTTACTATTGAAATAGCTACCCGAAAGCAGAAACTCAACATCATCTGTCAGATCATAGGCAATCTTACCGCGAATCGTGTAATTGCGCGTGCCGTTATCTATGCCCGAAACCGTGTCTTTCATGAATCCTGTACGATCGGCATAGCCGCCGCTGATGCGCGCGCGCAGGCGTTCAGACAGCGGTCCGGAAACGGTTCCGCCAACAGAATAATAATCCATATTACCGACTGTCGCCGTTATCCGCCCCTCAAGACTCCTCGAAGGCTGCGCTGTATGAACGGCGATGGCGCCACCGATCGTATTACGACCAAACAAAGTACCTTGCGGACCGCGTAAAACCTCAATGCGCTCAATATCGACCAGATCGCCGATTACATTGGCGAACCGAGGCTGATAGACTTCATCGATATACACTCCCGAAGACGGGTCAGAGCCTATATCCCGGCGGTTGGTCCCGATACCGCGAATATAAAGCTCGGGCGTCGAAGTTGAATTCCCGGCATAGGTAACCCCTACGATGCCTTGCGTCAGATCCTCCATCTTCGATATGGCAGCAGCCTCTAGTTCAGCACCGCTGACCGCAGTGATCGAAACCGGCACCGACTGCGCAGTTTCAGCGCGCCGCTGAGCGGTGACAACTATGTCCTGAAGCTGGAGCGAATTCTCATTTAATTCTGCCCCTTGTGCATGTGCAGAGATGGGCAATACGCACACCATTGCAGCCAAACAAACACCTGCCATCACATTGTGCGTAGCCAGATAACTCTTTGATTTTTTAGTCACCGTGTAATCCTCCTCCAACTATTCCCGCTAGTGTAACCCTGCGGCTTCAAATTTCGTGTATCCGAGAGACTACACTTGTGTCAATAGTGTGATCCGATCGAAATTTTTCTGGAATGGCGTAATCTGGCAGTCGCCCTTCCGACAATCGGGGATGGACAGAGTTGATAGTACATATTTAGAAGTTTCGAGTTCGGCCCGAGGATAGCGGCATGATGAGGATATGAAGAGATATGAAATCGACAAAGCGACCATATGGCCGAGAGGAAGTACGCGCGGCGCTGATCAGTTCAGCCAGTGAGTTATTTGGTCAAAAGGGCCCTGACGCAGTGTCAATCCGCGACGTCGCGAAACACGCAACGGTCAATCATGCATTAGTCCATCGTCATTTCGGGTCCAAGGAACAACTCCTTCGCGACGTGATGAGGGAATATGCTGACACATTTGTAAATCTGAGCAAAAAAGCAGAAACGGTAACCGACGCTTATGACGCGATGTTTGACCTTATGGTGGAATTTCCGGCTTTCATTCACATTGTAGCGCATTTGGCCCTCAGCGGACATGCCGTGGACGATTTTGTTCCCCCTAGTCGGGGTATCGCAACCCTTGCACAATTGATTGCGGACGACAGGGACTGCCCGATAGACGAAGCGCGCTTGATTGCTGCAACATGTTCGGCTTTCAGCATGGGGTGGCTGCTCTTCGAGCCATTTATTATCTACGCTGCAGGCTATGAGGGCGATGTGACTGAAGCACGGATGCGCGTGAGAACCTTTATCGAAAACATGATCACCCAAAATCTGTAAATCGCCTGATGACGAGCCTCAAGTCTCAGCCGTAAACATAAGCCCAGCTGCGTTGACGCCTTCAATGCCGTGGGAACATGAACAGTTCATCCCGATTGGCCTTATCTGGCTGAGGACCGACGGGATGAAACGCTAATAGCAGTCCAAATCCCTGCCGGAATAGACAGGGCCGTCATAATGTTTGCGAATTCCGGCAATATAAGAAGAGGCGTCGTGCTCATGGTCCGCGCCGGGCACAATATGGGTCAGTACCACGCTCTTCACCGAAGCCTGCGACGCCAACTTGCCGATCTCCTCAGGCGACAAATGTTCATCGCGCATGTGAGCGATCTGCTCCTGGATCATGTCATCGGGGAGATTGGAAATTTTCCGGACAAGCGCTATCGCGCCCTCGAGATCAATGACCTCTGTCACCAACACGTCAGCATCTTTGGCGAGAGCGGCCAGATTTTCGCTCGGCCCGGTATCTCCTGTAAATAAAACTGACCGGCCGTCAGCCGTATCGAAGCGGTAGGAATAGGCTCTGTCCCGCCCATAAACGCGCGATACATCGGGCATGGTGATATAATGGCTGTTCTCGATGGCCCAAACCTTGACCTTGTTATCGGCAAAGATCAGCGACGGCACGGAACCCGGCTGCACGTCCGGCTCCTCAGCCAAGAACAGTTCGGCGAGCTGCGGCACCGGAGGATATTGGGAACGGAATATCTCTACGGGCGAAGAGATATATTCCAGACCGTCCCAAACCAGTTTCTTCGTCCCCGGCGGACCATATATACCAACAGCCCGTTTAAGCCCGCCAGCCCAGTCGAACATCAGCAACGGCGCCAGCCCAACGACATGATCACCATGAAGATGCGTCAGGAATATCTGCCTGACGCCAGTAATCGGAACGCCGGCCTTCGCCAGTTGACGAGACACTCCATCGCCCGCATCCACAAGATAATGCTCGCCATCGACAGTAAGCACACTAGCGGGCTGGGAACGCGAACGCCGGTTGATGGGGCCGCCTCCCGTGCCGAGCAATGTGATATGGGTTCCCGTATTTGCGCCAGGTTTGGGGCACTGCCCCGCTGATTCGCTGGAAACCGCCTGTGCCTGAGCAATGCCTGTGGATGCGACAAGGCTCGCAGCAATGGTCATCATAAAAAATGATCGACGAGCGAATACGTCGCGTAAAAATTCTATCATGATGTCAGCCATCTCTTTTTTCTTCCATCATCAAGTGCTGATTTCTGGACGGATTTCCTGTTGCGTTGAGTCCTCATCCTGATCTGTCCGATCGGACGCCATGACCGGGAAGAGCGCCTGCCCGCGCTCCCCCGGAGGGCATGGATCAGAATTTCTGGGTCACCGTCACGCCATAGGTGGCCTTATCACTCCACGCTTCAACGCGTGATGTACCGAGTGGGTCCAGATAGGTGCGGTATTCCACACCGAATATATTCCGTCCCCATAACTGGACACTGGTCGTCCCATTGGCCAGTCCGAACGTCCCGGAGACGTCAGTCAAGCCGTATGGTGTTTCTTTTTCAAGCGGCAAGTTATCGGGCTGAAAGAAAAATGACCCAGTGTAATTATAGGCAGCGCGCAAATCCAATTTTGCGCCACCGTTGAAATTCACGGTATAGTTCGCGTCAATGTTGAACCGATGGCCAGGCGCACGGGGAAGATCGTTCCCACTGAAATCGGCGCCGCCACCGACAACGTAACGATCATATGTGGCGTCAAGATAGGCATAGCTCGCATTGACACGGAAGCCAGGGAACAACAAGGCGGAGCTCTCCACCTCCACGCCCTTGATGATCGCGGTTGCGGCATTTTCAGTAATGGCCGTAGCGACCCCATTGACGGGAACCACGCGGCGAACCTGGATGTCCGAATATTCATTGCGGAATGCC